>DUSO01000029.1 GCA_012842565.1 Bacillota bacterium | reverse complement strand
GTCATTCCCGATACATGGAAGATGTCACTCCAGGATCTTGCCAACGCGTCAATAGGGCAGGGGGTGGTTGAGGTGACGCCGCTGCAGGTAGCGAAGCTCATTTCCGCCGTCGCCAACGGTGGGGTAGTGCCAGCCCCCCGGATAGTCAAGGAGATACGGGATCCGGCCGGGGGCACCGCCAGGCGCGTCGACGTGATCCCGGGCAAGAGGGTATTTGAGCCTCATGTGACTGCACTAATGAGGGAGATGCTGCGAGACGTGGTGAGACATGGCACGGGGCGGCAGGCTGAGGTGCCCCGATGGGGAGCGGCCGGCAAGACGGGTACCAGCGAGACGGGAAGGCTCACCGCCGACGGCAGGTCCATTACACATGGCTGGTTTGCTGGCTATGTGCCGTATGATGATCCCCGTCTTGTGATCGTCGTGTTCGACGAAGAGGGTGGAGCGGGAGGGGAAGACGCCGCCCGGGCGTTCGGGGAAATAGCGGAGCGGACATGCACATTTCTCTCGCATGCTCATATTCTTAATAATGAGTCCTAATTCGGAAACGATGAGCTTTGATCCGGAGGTGGGCACATGCTGGCTTCTGTCTTGCTGGCAGGGCTTGCTTTTGTTTGCCGGGGAATTCACCTCTTCATATCCTATGTCACCTCCAGCAGCATCTTTCCGGCTCCCCTGACAGAGGAAGAGGAAAAGGAGCTTCTCTCGCGCAGAGAGGCCGGTGATGAGGATGCCAGGAATATTCTAGTAGAACGTAACCTCAGGCTCGTCGCCCATATCGTCAAGAAATTCGACGGGAAGGCGGAGGAACTGGATGATTTGATTTCGATCGGCACCATAGGCCTGATCAAGGCCATAGATACCTTTAACCAGAAGAAGAAAACCAGGCTCGCGACCTATGCGGCAAGGTGCATCGAGAATGAGATATTGATGCATCTCAGGGCGCAGCGCAAAAACCGCGGTGAAGTCCTCCTGTATGACCCGATCGGGGCTGATAAGGAGGGGAATGAGATCACCCTCATCGACGTGCTGAGCTCAGAGGACGGGGACATTGCTGAGAATGTGGAGGCACTGGTCGAGGAGGCAAAGCGGCAGGAGAAGGTTGCCTGCCTGAACCAGCGGGAGAGGCGGGTAATCGAGATGCGCTACGGGCTCTATAACGGGGTCAGGCGCACACAGCGGGAGGTCTCTAAAAGGCTAGGAATATCGAGGTCCTATGTCTCCCGTATAGAAAAGCGTGCCATTGCCAAGCTCCAGAAGCATCTTCTGGCTGACGGTTATAATTAGCAGGTGGAGAGCCGGGTGGCATTCATGGTATAATCAGGTGCAAGAGGTCCTACCGGCCTATGGGGGCGGCAGCCTGACCTGCAGGAGTGGTAGCCCTGACCTTTATCCATGATCGCGGGAGAAATCGTGCTAATGGCTGGTAAAGGATTTTTAGGGTTTCTCTGCCCCGACCTGTGGCAGCGGGGCATCCAGGATATCGACCTGGACAAGCTCAAATCCAGGGGTATTGGGGCGCTCATCTTCGACATTGATAATACCCTTGCCAAATGGGGCGAGTCAGAAATATCCCGCGACATCATAGGATGGATTGAGCGCGCGAAACTGAAGGGCTTCCGGATGTGTATCCTTTCGAATAATCTGTCCTCCCGCGTGGAAGCCATCTCCAAGAGGCTCGGAATACCTGCGGTCCGGAAGGGGATCAAGCCTTTCCGTTATGCCTTTAACAGAGCCATCGCCGTAATGGCATCGGATCCCAAACATACGGCCGTTGTCGGCGACCAGGTCTTTACAGACATCCTGGGTGGCAACTTGTGCGGTATGTACACCATTCTCGTAGCACCGATATCAAGACATGAATTCATAACGACCCGGCTGGTTCGAGTGCTGGAAAAACTGACTCTCCGCTATCTCCTCGCGAGGGGCATGATTGCTCCCAAGGACATTGAGACTAGACGCCCGCTCGAGATGGCGGGCGCCGGGAGTTGCGACGGCCATGACAGTTGACCGGGCTTGCGGAATTACTACCTGTTCGGCCGTCGCCTGCGGAGGTCATACGCATGACGCCGCCTACGCCCGCGTCATAGTAGATGTTGTCACTGAGACCCTGGACAGGCCGCTTGACTACTCCATCCCGGATAACCTCAAGGGATGCGTGGCGGTAGGAAGTCTCGTCATTGTCCCCCTGGGGAACAGGAAGGTCGGTGGCTATGTGGTGGGTCTGTCGGACAGGGCGGAGGTCCCCCGGACCAGGGACATTCTCTCGGTAGTCGGTGAAGCTCCCCTCCTCGACGAGACCATGGTGCGCCTGGCCATGTGGATCAGGGACAGGTACGCGTGCAGGGCCTGCGAGGCCATAAGGAGTATGTTGCCGGCCCCGGTCAGGAGCCCGAAGGCCGGGAGATCACGGCGCCAGGACTCCGCACCGAGAGCTGGCCCTGCGCCGGCCCACATACCTGCACCGGCCCCTGTGTCGAGCCCTGTGCCGTCCGCCAGGGTAGACCATACGCCCGCCCGGGTGATCAGCCTCACGCCTGCCCAGGCAAGGGCCGTCGCGACAATCCAACGCGCACTGACGGAGAGATCCCCGAAGCCCATCTTGCTCCATGGAGTTACAGCCAGCGGAAAGACCGAGGTATACCTGCAGGCCATAAGGACGTGTCTTGACCTCGGCAGGTCGGCAATCGTGCTGGTGCCGGAGATCAGCCTCACGCCGCAGATAGTGGGGCGCTTTAAGGCAAGGTTTGGGGAGCAGGTCGCCGTCCTGCACAGCAGGCTTTCGGCCGGCGAAAGGGCCAATGAATGGAGGAGGCTTGCACGGGGGGAGGCACGGGTGGCCATCGGCGCCAGGTCCTGCGTGTTTGCCCCGTGCCATGAGCTGGGGCTCATCATCCTTGACGAGGAGCACGAGGCCACGTACAAGCAGGAGGAGACGCCGCGGTACCATGCCAGGGATGCCGCCATCAAGAGGGCATCTCTCGAGGGGGCAGCCGTGGTGCTTGCCAGCGCAACGCCATCCATCGAGTCGTTTTATAAGGCAATGCAGGGGGAGTATGAATACGTCGAGCTCCCGGAACGCATTGACGCCCGGCCGATGCCCGTGGTGGATATCGTGGATATGCGACGGGAGCATATGGATGGCAACAGGGGGATATTCAGCCGCAGGCTGAAGGATGCCATTATCGACCGCCTTGGCCGTGGCGAGTCCATAATGCTCTTTCTCAACAGGCGCGGGTATTCCACGTTTGTCCTGTGCCGGGAATGCGGCCACGCACTCAAGTGCCCCAATTGCGACGTATCTCTTACGCTCCATTCGGCCGACGGAGTCATGCGCTGCCACTGGTGCGGGCATGAGGAGCCCGTGCCTCTCCTTTGCCCCAATTGTAAGGGCCACCGGATAGGACTGTTCGGAGTGGGGACCGAGCGCGTGGAGGCCGAAGTGCGGCGCGTCTTTGCCGGTGCCAGGGTGCTGCGCATGGACCTGGACACCACCAGGAGAAAGGGGAGCCACGAGTCAATCCTCTCAGCCTTTTCGAGGGGAGAATACAACGTCCTCGTAGGGACCCAGATGATCGCAAAGG
>DUSO01000028.1 GCA_012842565.1 Bacillota bacterium | reverse complement strand
TCTTGTGTTCTAATGCCTTGCCCGCCACTTCATAATCCTTTCCGCGATCACGCAGCACGTGGCCCAGAATCCGCCCACCGCAAATCCTGCCAGGACATCACTCGGGTAATGGACCCCAAGGTATACCCGGCTTATTCCAATCATCAAGATCAGGGCGAACGCTGTTATTACCACAAGTAATCTGGTCCTGCCCGGCCGTATTCTCGTATATGCCAGATAGGCCAGAGTCGCGAAGACCGCGGCGGATACCGTTGCGTGCCCGCTCGGAAAGCTAAACCCCAGGGCTCTGACCAGGTGAGGGTACTCTGGGCGCGGTCGCTGGAAGATGGCCTTTAGCAGGCTTTCCAGCGTGGCTCCGCCTATTAGGGCAAGAGGCGGGATCCATGCACCGGGGCCGGGGTAGAGCAGGTAAGCTGCGATCGCAGTCACGCCTATCAACGTGTACGGCGAGCCCACTATGGAAAAGAATCGCATCGGGCCCACGGCCGCCGGGCCGAAGGCGGCCCTCACTATATGAGTGAGAGTGGCACCGAGGGCGTGGAGCTCATTCTCGAAGAGGTCCTCTGCGAGCTCTGTGAAGACAAAGAGGAATGTGGCTCCAAGGGCGAGGCCCGTGGCCGTAAAGATTGCGAGTTCCCACTCAGGGCCGGAGAGTCGTCTTAACGCGAGTTCGGCCCGGGCCCGAAGCTCGTTTAATGCTCTCCGGATGGATAGCAGGACGCCCACATGCCGCGAGAAAAGGTAACCGGCTATTAGGAGGATGGCTATGCCCACGGTCAGAGGCCCCGAATACTTCGTCAGGAACTCGATTGCCGCAGGCCCCATAGCCATGATGATTACGGCCTCGAGGAAAAACCTCATGCCCCGGCCGACCAGGGAAGCCCATAGAAAGGTCATCTTGTCGATACGAAACACGCCTGCCGCGATGGTGAATACCTTATAAGGGATGGGAGTCAGAGCAGCGATGAGTACAGCCCACCCTCCATATCTGGAGAAAAGCGCTTGGGCCTCCGAGACCCGGTACCGGCCTGCCATCCGCTCCAGCAATGGTCGCCCGGCTGTCATTCCGATAAGGTAGCCAAAGAACCCGCCAAGGGTGGAGAATACGGTAGATAAGAAGGCATACCAGAGGGAAACCCCCGGGGACATAAGGCAGAGCGGTATCAGGACGACGTCAGGGGGCACAGGAAAGAATGACGCTTCAGCAAAGGCCACGACTGATAACCCAAGCGCCCCGTACTGCTGGAAGAGCACGGCCGAATGGGATATGAAATCAGAGATGAGATTCCACAAGTCGGGTCACCTGCGAGCGGCAGATTATGATGGTGCCTTGAGAGCCCTGCCGTGCCCTCCTATACACGGCATGATTACATTCTACCATAGCGGGCAAGAAGATGCCATAAGCGGCCCGGTCTTGATTGTGTCGCGGTGGCCGGTCTGCTATCATAGGGGTGGCGTGTGAAGGAGGTGATTGCAATTCGCGTTGGAGCAATCCACCTGAGTGAGCTTATCGGGAAGCCAATATTGGACCCCGATGGCAGGGTGGTGGGCAGGTTAAAGGATGTAGCCGCCATGATGGGCGGCATGAATTCATCGCAAGATAATCCCTCTCAGGAGAATAATGCCGTTGCCGGCGTTTTTCCGAGGATAACGCGGATCCTTGCCTTGATTTCCCGGCCGGGGCCGCCTGTCTCCGGGCCGGAGCCGCCAATTTCGGGGCCCGAGCAGAGGCCCCTCTGGCGCCTGATTCCTACTGACATGGTAGATGGTCTTGGTGCGCATGCTTTGAAGATCAAGGGCCCGGTGACGAATTTCGCCCCCGCCAGCTTCCCGGATACTGGAGGTGCCGCCGGATGGGGAGCAGGCCTTGCTCCGGGCGAGGTGCTCCTCGCGCGCTATATCCTAGATCGCCAGATCGTTGACACCCATGGCCGCAAGGTGGTGAGGGTGAATGACCTTGAACTCGCACCCGTTGGCGGGGAACTGCGGCTTGTGGCCGCTAATGTCGGGTTCCCATCCCTTGTGCGACGCCTGCTGGGGGCGCGGCTTGCGGGCTTGCTGGGAAAGTGGTTTTCAGGTCGGATGAGGGAAGTCCTGGTGCCATGGAACCACGTGGAGCTACTCCAGACCGACCTGGCCGGAGTGAGGCTCATGACCTCGCGGGACAGGCTGCTGAGGCTCCACCCGGCCGACATTGCCGATATTCTCGAGGACCTGCACAACCCGGAGAGGACAGCTATCATCGGCGCCCTGGACCCTGAGCGTGCTGCGGAGACCCTCGAAGAGGCGGAGCCTCATGTGCAGGTAGCCATCCTTCAGAACCTCGAGGAAGAAAAGGCCGCGGACATCCTGGAGGAAATGTCCCCTGACGACGCCGCCGACGCCTTGTCAGAGATGCATAAAGAAAAGGCCGAGGGCATCCTGAGCCTGATGGAAGATGAAGAGGCCCGGGAGGTAAGGCACCTTCTCCGCTATGACCCCGACACGGCAGGGGGGCTCATGACCACAGAATACATCGCATTTGACGAAAACCTTACGGTTCAAGAGACTATCGAAGAACTCCGTCGCCTCGCGCCCGAGGCCGAGACTATCTACTACCTCTATGTGGTCGACCTGCACGGTGTCCTGATAGGGGTCCTGTCGCTCCGGGACCTCATCGTCTCGAAACCTGAAACTCGCCTTTCCGAGATAATGATCAGGGATGTGATAAGTGTCCCGGTTACAGCATCCCATTCGGATATTGCCGAGGTTATCCAGAAATATGATCTCCTGGCCGTTCCCGTGGTCGAGCACGACGGGCGGCTCTGTGGGATCGTAACCGTTGATGATGTATTCGACGTGGTGATGACGCCGCCCAGGAGAAAGAAGCTACGGCGTAAGACCTGAGATCAGCCTCAGTACTTTGCGGACTCGAGGTAATTTCCATGAGGCTCTCCCGTACCAAAAGATCATCCCTTGCCAGGAAAATCGGTCTTTTTTGGGCCATTATGGGCCCCGGGCTCCTGACCGCCACCGCAGACAATGACGCCGGCGGCATCGCGACATATGCCATAGTGGGCGCTCGCGAGGGCTACAGTATGCTGTGGATGCTGTTCCTCATTACCTTCAGCTTGGCCGTGGTGCAGGAGATTTGTGCAAGAATGGGCGCGGTCACGGGCAAAGGGCTCTCAGACCTCATACGCGAGGAATTCGGCGTCAGGTGGACGTTCTTTGCCATGATGGTGTTGGTCATTGCCAACATCGCCACGTGCGCGGCTGAATTCGCCGGGATCGCCGCCAGCATGGAGATATTCGGGGTGACGAAATTCATCTCCGTGCCTGTAATGGCATGCCTCGTGTGGCTTGTCGTCGTGCGGGGTTCTTACAAGAAGGTAGAGAGGCTGCTGTTGCTTTTTGCCCTGACCTTTTTGTCCTATGTGGCGGCGGGGTTCCTATCCCGCCCCGACTGGACGGAGGTGGCAAAGGGTATCTTCATCCCGAGCTTCAAGGCGACCCCCGGCTATATCCTACTGTTTATCGCCACCGTAGGGACGACCATAACCCCGTGGATGCAGTTCTTCATCCAATCCACGGTGGTTGACAAGGGCATAGGTGTGTCTCAGTATGCATATGAGCGTCTGGACGTGTTCTTTGGAGCATTCTGGACTGATTTCATCTCATTCTTTATCATCGTATCAACGGCGGCTACGCTCTACAAAGCCGGAATCACGATTGAAACCGCCAGTGACGCCGCTAAGGCACTTGCGCCCCTTGCTGGGAGGTATTGCTCTTACCTCTTTGCGGTTGGGCTTTTCGGGGCATCCACGCTGGCTGCAGCGGTGCTGCCACTCTCTACTTCCTATGCCGTATCTGAGGCATTTGGGTGGGAGAGCGGCCTCGACAACACGTTTCGCGAGGCCCCCGTCTTCTTTTCTATCTTCACAACACTCATCGTCCTGGGAGCTGCGATCGTGCTCCTGACCGGAGTATCGCCGATGAAGGTGATGTTGCTATCTCAGGACGTGAATGGAATACTCCTGCCGGTCATCCTCATCTTCATGTTGAAGCTCTCTAACAACCGCCGGGTTATGGGAGAGTATGTGAACAGCCGCACCTTCAACATAGTGGCGTGGTCTACCGCCGCCGTGGTGATCCTGCTCACCGCTATCCTGCTGGTCCTGACGGTCTTCCCGGGAATCTTTCATCCCGGAGGAATATAGGACATCTGGAAGGCTGTAGGACACATCTTGCAGGCCGGCAAGGCCCGGACCTACGGCCTATGCCCTTACGTGCCCCTGCCCGTAGACTTTGTACTTGATGGTGGTGAGCTCCGGGAGCCCTATTGGCCCTCTCGCGTGAAGCTTTTGCGTGCTTATTCCCATCTCAGCTCCAAACCCAAATTCACCACCGTCTGTAAACCGGGTAGATGCGTTCACATATACCGCCGCGGCATCTACCTCGTCCATAAACCGCCTGGCGTTTTTTTCATCCCTTGTAACTATAGCTTCCGAATGCTTTGTGCCATACCGCCGGATGTGCGAGATGGCCTCTCCTACATCCTTCACGACCTTGACCGCCAGGATGAGGTCCAAGAACTCCGTTTCCCAGTCGGATTCAGTGGCATCCTTGGCATAAGGCAGGTATTCCTTTGCTCTTGGGCAGGCCCTGAGCTCGACCCCACGCTCTCGCAGCTTCTCGCCCAGGTCGGGTAGAAGTGCAGGCGCAATCGCCTCATGGACAAGTAGAGTCTCCATGGCGTTACATACCGCGGGGCGCTGACACTTGGCATTGATGACGATATCGCGGGCCATCTCTATATCTGCGGAGGAATCTACGAAAACATGGCAGTTGCCTACGCCCGTTTCTATCACCGGGATGCGGCTGTTTTCTACGACCATGTTGATCAGCCCTGCTCCGCCCCTCGGAATGACCACGTCTATAAGGTCGCGGCGTTTTAAGAGATCCCCCACGACCTCGTGGCCGGGTGATTCAATAAGCTGGACGGAGCCCGCAGGAACGCCGCTCGGCCCGAGGGCGCTAACCAGGGTGGAAACGATCGCCTTGTTTGAGGCCAGGGTGGTCGAGCTCCCCCTCAAGATGACGGCATTTCCTGACTTAAGGGCAAGGCCCGCCGCATCGGCAGTGACGTTAGGCCTGGCTTCGTAGATGATGGCTATAACCCCAAAGGGCACCCTCACCTTTTCCAGGCGAAGCCCGTTGGGCCTGGTCCATGTGGCCACGACCTCCCCCACCGGGTCCGGGAGGGAAGCGACGTCACGAAGCCCTTTGGCCATGTCTTCGATGCGCTTCGGAGTTAGCAGGAGGCGGTCGAGAAACGCCTTGGAGGCGCCGGAAGCCTTGGCCTGATCCACATCTTTGCCGTTTGCCTCCAAGATGGCCTCGCTGTTGTCTATAAGGGCCGAGGCCATGTCATTCAGCGCCCGGTCTTTTACAGTCCTCGGGAGGGTCGCAAGGACCCAGGCTGCTTCCCTTGCCGCCAGGGCCTTTTGGTATATCTCTTCTCTACCTCTCATCTCGTCGCCGCCTCTCGCCCCGCCGTTGTCCCTCATTTCGTTGCCACCCCTCGGGGTTTCCTGTCTCGTGTTGCATTCATGATCCATCCTGCTGCCTACCTCACTCATCACGCCTCAAACCTCCCCACGAAAAGCGTGCCGAGTGGCTTGCCGTCCAATATCTCCAGGATAACTGAATCTACGGAACTATTGGCGATTATGACGTTCACTCCCCGGGCGGTTGCTATCCTGGCGGCCTCGATCTTGGTCCTCATCCCGCCCACGCCTAAGGATGAGCCTGTCCCGCCATTTATTCCCGGCGTGCTGTTCGAGATATCGGTAACCACAGGAATCAAAGTGGCTTCGGGATTTATCCTCGGGTCCTCGGTATATAGCCCGTCGATATCAGAAAGAAGGATGAGCAACTCCGCATTTATCAGGGTTGCCACAAGCGCAGACAGCGTGTCATTATCGCCAAACCTGATTTCTTCGACCGCCACGGTATCATTCTCATTGACAATGGGGATAACCCCGAAATTCAAGAGAGAGTCAAAGGTATTCTTTATGTTGATGCGGCGTTCTTCAGAGGATATATCTTCCCGGGTGAGAAGGACCTGGCCGACCATATAGCCGTATTCACTAAAGAGCTTCTCGTACATCTGCATCAGGATCCCCTGGCCGACGGCCGCGAGCGCCTGCTTCGAAGCGAGGTCCGGGGGCCGCTTGTTAAGCCCGATTCGCCCCATCCCGGCCGCGATAGCTCCCGACGTCACCAGCACAACCTCAATCCCGCGGTTTCGAACATCTGCCATCTGGCGGACCAGGTGGTCCATCTGCGAGATATTTATTTTCCCATTTCCATAGGTAAGCGAGCTCGTGCCCACCTTGACAACGAGCCTTTTAATCTTGCGCACCAGGGCGGCACGGTCTATCTGTGAGGAATGGCCTCCTGCCACGGGCCCACCCGTGGTGGCGGCCTGGTCTGGCCGTTCTGGAACCGTTTCGGATGATGGCGCCTGAATAGCCCCGGGCGATTGCGCACTGCAACAACTATAGCTCATGTGACATAAGCTCCTCACGATGTCTTGCTGGTGCAATTATACACTTAACGGCGCGGCCCTGGCAATGGCGATTCCGATAGCTATCGCGATTTCGATGGCCGCAAATTGTCCCGGGGCCAGCCCGTGTGGTATCATAAATTTCGTGAATGCTGCATGCCTGGCACGCCTCAGGTTTATTGGCACGCCAGGGGAAGGAGGTGGGCCCTTTGGACGAGATCATAAGGGAGATCAAGGACTTATTCGAGCGTAAAGACTTCGCCGTGCTAAAGGCGCTGATGGCGAACGAAAACCCTGCCGACATCGCTGAGATTCTACCTAAACTTACCCGGGAACAGAAAGCCATCCTATTCCGACTTTTAGGCAAGGAAGAGGCCGTAGCTGTTTTTGAATTCCTGCAACCAGATGAGCAGCAGTCTTTGCTCGAGGGGTTCCACGAGTCTACGGTAAAAGAGATCATTGAGGAGATGTCTCCGGATGACAGGGCCCACCTGCTGGATGAGATGCCGGCTGGGGTGGCCAGGAGGCTCCTCACCCTCATGAGCCCTGAGGAGCGCGAGATGACCAACCTGCTCCTGGGGTATGAGGAAAACACCGCCGGCCGTATAATGACGCCGGAATACCTGGATCTCAAGCAGAATATGACGGTGGATGAAGCCCTTACCAGGGTCCGGAGGATCGGTCAGGAAAAGGAGACAGTATATTATGGCTATGTCATGGATGACCGCAGGAAGCTGATCGGGGTTGTATCCCTGAGGGAACTCGTCCTGGCGGACCCCTCCAAAAAGATAGCCGAAATCGCCAACCGAAATGTAATCAGCGTATCTACCGACGAGGACCAGGAGCAGGTCGCGAGCATCTTCCGCAAGTATGATTTCCTGGCCCTACCCGTTGTTGACCGGGAGAAGAGGCTGGTCGGCATTGTAACCGTCGACGACATCATGGACGTCATTGAGGATGAGGCCACGGAGGACATATATCGCGCCGGGGGCCTCTCAGTTCCCGAAGAAACCAGTTACTTCCACCTCGGGCTGCACAGGATCGTAAGGCAGAGATTTGGCTGGCTCCTGGTGTTATTATTGACCAACACGCTCACCGGCAATATAATCCTCGGCCAGTCAAACATGCTCAAAGGCGTCGTATCACTCGCAGCATTCATTCCCCTTCTGATCGATAGCGGTGGTAATGTGGGGTCTCAGTCTTCCACCGTTGTGGTCAGAGGTCTTGCCCTGCGCCAGATAACCCTCAGGGATGCTGCGTGGGTGCTGGCAAAGGAGGGTGGTGTCGGGTTCCTCCTGGGGATCATCCTCGGTCTC
>DUSO01000027.1 GCA_012842565.1 Bacillota bacterium | reverse complement strand
TGCAGGCGACTCGGAGACTCCGAACAACGGCACCAGGGCAGCAAGCACAAGGAGCACCGCCGCAAAGACAAAACTGGCCTTTATGCCGACCGCCCCTGCCACAAGGCCGCCGATCAGGGGGCCAGTGATAAGCCCGACGGCGTTTGCCGATTGTATCATGCCGAGTGCCCAGCCGAGGCTCGGCTCAGGGGCGAGCGTTGTCGCGAGAGTGATGGCCGCGGGGATATACCCCGAGAGGGCGCCGTTTATAGCCCTCAAAAGAAACAACTGGACGTGATCCCGGGCAACCGCCATGAGGGCATAGGTCAGGCCCATCCCGAGGCCTGCCCTCAGGATCATCGGTCGCTTGCCGTACCGGTCTGATATCGACCCCCAGACCGGGGACATGATTCCAAAGGTAACGAAGCTTATGGAAAATATTGCACCTGACCACAGGGCTAGGTTGCGCTCGAGGCCGAGCTCCGCGAGGTAAACCGGCAAGAGCGGCGCTGCCATCGAAAACGCCACCTGTGCGACAAAGACGCCAAGGGCCAGGAGGTTTACGCTGCGCCGCCAGGAGACTCTACGCACCCTGGCAGATCCCCCGGTGAAAACCCCGGTCACGCCCGCGCCCCCCCCGTCGCACCCAACAACCTTGACCTGGCTATAAGATAATCATAAGTGGCGAAAATGCGATTAATTCGTGCTTCGCTGAGCTTTACCGTGGCCTCCATCACATCGAGCTGCGTTGCGATGCCACGTTCAAAGCCCTCCCGCGCGGCTTCAAGCCTCAATTCGGCCTCCTGCTCAGAAATCCGCGACAATTCCAATGTATCACCGGCTTTCACCAGGTCATAGTAGAGGCCTCTCACCCGGACTTCAAGTGCTTCCCGTTCCCAGGCCTCTCTCATCCGGAGAGACTTCAGCTCCTCTTCATATCTCGCGATCTCCGCGTCCTTTGCGGTCTTGACCCGGAGCCCCCCGTCGCCGGGACCGGCATCCCGGACTCTTCCGGCAATGACGTAGGAGACAGTGAGCCCCAGAGACCAGGCATGTCCGTCATCTGTGCCGGCAAAACAGGAGATATCCACATCGGGCCTGGATTCTGCCAGCGCGAGTTTCCTCTCCACACTTCTCACGACAAGGGACCTGCTCTTGACATCATAATCCGCCGACAGAGCGCGCGCAATGAGGTCATCAAGCTGGATGTCTTCAAGGCCGGCATCCGGGTCAACCGTACAAAGGTCCGTGGCGACAGGTACAAGCTCGAGGGGCGTGCCGGCGGAGAGCCCCAGGAGTTGGCCCAGCCGGAGCCTTGCCATTGTGGCCGCTTCCTCCGCCCGCCTGGCCGAATGCTCCCCGGCCATAGCCTCACGCCTGGCTGCCATGAGATCGGCCTCGCTCAAATTTCCCTGCTTGGATGACTCTT
This sequence comes from Bacillota bacterium, assembly GCA_012842565.1. Lineage (GTDB taxonomy): Bacteria > Bacillota > SHA-98 > Ch115 > Ch115 > DUSO01. The sequence continues at coordinate 6,518 of DUSO01000027.1, read as the reverse complement.
CAGCTCTCCTCAGGTATTGCCTGAGGAGAGCCAGCGCAGACCGCGCGATCCTCACCTGCTCGTCTGCCCTGAGCACGGAATAATATGCTTCTTCAACCTCGAGTCCCACCCGTGCCCGCGCATGCTCGAGGGCCAGCCTGGCAGACTCTAACGACTCCTCTGAATCAGCCATGGCATCCAGGGCTCTGAGTGCTGCCGGATCCTGCGTGAGCGACCGGGATAGGGAAAGATTCCACTTCATATCATGGCCAGGCGTTTTCGTGACCTCGGCCTTTATAATCGTCCCCAGGTAGGTTAAGGCCAGGCTCCCGGAGGATGCTACAGACCGGCTGACAGGGGAGTAACTGGCCGGGATGACTTCAAAGGTCACGCTCGGTCCTGATGCAGCCCGGGCCTCCACCATGGACAGCTCCGCCCGGGCCACATCACCTGATGCTTTTATGACCTCCGGACTCCGGGCGGTGGCAAGCTCAATCGCATCATCCAAGCAAAGCTTCACCGGCACCCGGCTTCCCGGGGCCGGCGTCCCCGTGCCCCGCGTTTCACTTGTCATGGCCAGCGCCCCGCGAGAGGTGAAGAAGGCCAGCAGGGCCAGGACCAGGCCATGCGCCATTGCCGCGCGTGCAATTTCAGTGCGGCGCGCGTGGTGGCGGCGCGCCACACTTATTACCCCGTGAACAACCGCCCGGGAAGGGTCAATCGGCACCAGCATCTTGGCCCACCTGCCACCCCACGTAGTTGTAGAGCCTGGTCACGGCCAGGTTATAGTCCATAACCGCCTGAAGCGCCGCAAGACGGGCCCTGGTCAGGTTGACCCGGGCCGCCAGGAGGGTCTGGGCGACATCAAGCCCGTGCTGGTACCTCAATCTCGCAACCCTCAGATTTTCCTCTGCGCTCTTGATCGCCTTGGCCGATGTCTCCATCCTGGCCCGGGCATCCTCTTGCGATATGTAGAGATTCCGGACCTGGGCCTCTACGGCCCTTGAAGCGTCCACCACTTTGAGCTTCGCCTGTTCGAGCTGGTTCTTGTATATCTTTTTTAATAGCGCGGGGGTATAATCATTATCCGAGTGCTTGACCTGGAGTTCAGCTATCGCCAAGGCCTCATTGGCATCCAGGATTTCCGGCCGCCCCTTGAGCGCGGCTGTGAGGGCCTTTTCGAGGTCGACATCTAAAGTCACGGGTTCGGCAGAGTCCTTGGGCAGGATGTCCCCGCGGAGCGGCAGCCCGCATATGCGCCTTATCTGGAGTATGGCGATCTCTCTATCGTTTCTTGCAGTCCTGAGGTCAGAGGCCGCCTGGGTTACTTCGAGCTCTGCATTCTCCACATCCAGCTTGCTTGCAAACCCCGCGTCAAACTTGAGCTTAACAATCCTCAGGCTCTCCTCCGCCTGCCTTAGTGATTCCTCCTGTATCTTTACCTTTTCCCCGGAGGAGATCACCGCGTAGTAAGCCGAATCCGCTTCCAGGATGAGATCCCTCTTTGCGACCTCCACCTGCCGGCTTGCGCTATTCCGGTCCGATTCGGCCTTCTTCAGCCTGATTACCGATGGCTGGGAGATGTTTTCGGCAGATACGCGATCCAGCTCGAGACATGCGTTCTCGTAGGCAAGCAGGGAGAGCCGGTAACCCTCGTTATTCTGTAAAGCGAGGCGTTCCACGTCAGAAAGCCCCACGGCAATCGGTTCAACCGGTTCCTTTTGCCCCTGCGGCTCCCGTGACCTTCGCTGCTCCTGCGACTCCTGCACCCCCTGCGCCATTACCCCGTCCGTGCACATCAGCGCGAATACGATTACAAACCCCAGAACGCGGCCTGGCACACGACTTCTCGACCTCAAGAGACCTGACACATGCCTTCCTCCTTCCGGTATGGCTGATACTACCGTCTGCCGGGCATACCATCTGCTGACTGCATTAATTGCCGCCCATAGTATTAGACGGAGATGGGGCCAAGATCCGGAGATCAAGAAGATATTTTACGACGCACCAGCCAAAACCCGGCGACACCCAACAGGATCAAGAAGAGCACGCCCAGTCCCAGAGAAAGCTCGCCGGCTCTGCCCTTCCCCACAGGATAGATGAGGGCAAAAGCCCCCGAGTTGATATTGTAGGATGCGAGCATGCGTTCTTGCGAACGTAGCCCCCTCCCAGGTGCGAGGATGTCGATGACATTTGGGTCAACGTCCAAATCACTGCCTCCGCCAAAGACCCAGCGGTCGGCCTTCTCCATGACCGGCCTGTAATCATCCCTGCCAAACGCGTCCTGGGACCCGACAAGGACATAATAGCTCCATGAAGGGTTCGGCTTGCCGATAAGCGCTACCGGCACTTGTATCCTGATGGTCTTCTTGTCTGGAAGCAACTCGGCCATCAGGCCATCATGGACCCCGGTGGCATCCGGGTCGTCCATGGAAGTATACAGACGGCTACCACCCCAGGCGATTACCTTGATCCTGAAATCCCAGGCAAACCTCCGTGCAAATACCACATTCGGGCCGGGACGAAGGGGTGATGTGGCGCCCTGGCCTCTCATGCTGTCGATGTAAATGTCTATGAGTTGATGGCTGAAGCCCTCGGGAGAATTCCAGGGGTTCGTAACCTCCCCGAACGTGCAGTCAAAATAGACGTTTTGTATATCATAGGACACCACAAACCTCAGCAGGTCGAAGAGCCCGGGATGGGCGAAAGCCTTATGCGTGGGGTAAGTATACGTCCCCGGGCCATAATCGTCACCGGCAGGATCCTCCATGTCAAAGACCACGGTGGGACCCTGATCCTTGGCCTGCGTCGCAGGCCGCCCGCGTGCGCCCCCAAAGAGCATGAGGACGATGCCCGCCAGAACCAGAGCCGTCATAAGCGTCCTTCCCCTGCCCCGTGAAAACACGCCGACGCACCCCCGTTAAAGCGTTGGTGCCTTTGCTGGCACCATCGGGACCTCGGTATCGTCCATATAAGCATATTCAGTGGCTGTCGACGTATGCAGGACCAAGGGCGAGCACAGCGGCTCCTACAACCCCGGCATCTCCCCCGAGAAGCGAAGGCACAATCCTCACGGCCCCGGAAGCTGCGCTAATTGCCGTTTGAGAGACAACCTGGCGCACCTTCTCGAATAGCTTGTCCCCTATCCTGGCAACGCCGCCCCCGATCACGATGACCTCCGGGTTGAGCAGGTTTACCAGGTTTGCAACGCCGATCCCCAGGTATGTAAACGCCCTATCCAGGATGGAAAGGGCTTCTTCGTCTCCCTCACCTGCCGAACGGGCCACCAGCTTGGCCGTAATCAAGCTTTCATCCCCGCCTGCCAGCGCAAGGATCCTTTTTCCATGCCCCGCTGCCACCAGTTCTCTCGCCATGCGCGCTATTGCGGTCCCGGACGCGAGGGCCTCAAGGCACCCCCTGTTCCCGCAGCCGCACCGAGGGCCACCCGGCTCTATGATTGTGTGTCCTACCTCTCCGGCGACATAGCTCGTCCCCCTGTATAGCCTTCCGTCGAAGATAAGCCCCCCACCGATGCCGGTGCTGACCGTGATGTAGACCATGTTCTCGGCTCCCCGCCCGGCACCGGAGTAAAACTCGCCGAGTGCTGCCAGCCTTGCGTCGTTTTCGACCGATACCGGGAGTCCGAGTGCTTCCTCCATGGTCTTCTTCAACGGGACATTATTCCATTTCAGATTGGGGGCAAAGAGGACCACTCCCGTGGCGGGATCCAACGGGCCGGGGCTGCAGACCCCTATACCCACAATCTGGTCCAAAGAGGCACCCGCCCGGTCTATGACCTCCCGCACCGTTGTGTGGATATTATCAAATACACGTTCAACCCCCTTTTCAGCTTCAGTAGGCCTCTCCACCCGGTAGAGCACCCTTCCCCTGGTATCTGTAATCCCGGTTGCAACTTTAGTCCCACCAAGATCCACGCCCACCGCAAAGACCCTTTCCGCCAATACCCCCACCGCCCTGTCAGGATTCCTTCCCCAACTCTAACTTCAGATAGTCTATGACCTTCACCGGGGTCGGGTCGACGCCGTAAAGAAAGGCAAGGTAGACGCTGGCGAAATCCCCGACGTAGATCAGGGACAAGAGCCTTGCCAGTTCTGAACGGCCGATGCTTTGAACCTCAGTTACGGACGATGCCCCCTTGACCAGCGACTTTACGATCTCCAGGCGCCTTGCCACTCGAGGGTGCTCGCCCTTGTCCCGCAACAGGATGACGGATAGCCCTTTCTGGATCGACTCATCGCCACCCCACCCGACGATCTCATTGTGGTTCATCTCCGGGACCTCGTTCCAAAAGGCCTGGGCCTTGGCGTTTTCATTGACCTGGCACTTCCACCTCAATGCCGCCCCAGCCGGGAAGCCCGCCGGGCCGTATATGACCGGTACTCGTCCAAACATTTCCAAGGCGACTCTCTTGCTCTGGTTTACATCTACTGGCGAGGCAGGGCCGAGCACCTCCGCGAGCTGCTCCAGGACGTCACAGGCCTCTTCCACGTCCTCGGACTTATCCTGGATAAGCCCCACTTTCTGAACGACCGAGAGCGCCGCGAGGAAGAGATAGCCCAAAGCGGCACGGGGCGAATACCCACCCGGCAATGCGATGAGCGGCACCCCATCCTTGCGCGAAAGCTCAGCCAGTCTCCCCCCCGACGTGATGGCAACCAGCTTCGCACCACGCTCGCGGGCGGCCTCATATGCGCTTATGGTCTCCTCGGTATTGCCCGAATAGCTGGATACGATGGCCAAGGTCTTGTCACTCACGTAGTGAGGGATGTCATATCCCCTGACCACGAGAAAGGGTATACCCATCTCGGGAGCCACCAGTAGCCTCACCAGGTCGGCCCCTATTGCCGACCCCCCCATTCCGAACGCCACGATATTCTCGCGATTGCGGTATTCAGCAGGGAGCGTTACCCTGGACGATATCTCCCATGCCCTCCGGCACTGCTCCGACAAGCCGCTCACGAGCTTGAGCATCCCGCCCGGGTCTAACGGCTGGTAGGATTCCACGCGGTCCAGATCCACCGATGTCACCCGTTTGCCGACGCCAACACCCGATTCCATCGTTGCGCCGCACCCGCCCGCGGATCCTGGGGACTTAAAGCCCGGCTCCCGCGGGTACGGCCGACCTCCCTTCCGCACTCTTGGCGAAATTTCCGGCTACCCTGCCGCACGATAAGGGGATAGCCAGGAATATCATTCCCGGCCATCCCCTTATTAGTCCCTCCTGGCCGCCGGATTACCTCCGGGTTCCCTATCCCGAATGCGCCTATCTTATCGCGCGCTCGGTAGTCTTGTCAAAGAGGTGACACCTGTCGGTATTCATGACGACCTGGTGCTGCATGCCATCTCTGGCCCTGGTATGAGCGTCCACTCTTGCAACGAAGGAGTGGTCCCCGACCGAGAGGTAGAGGTAAACCTCTGACCCCATGGGCTCCATGACATCGACCATTGCCGTGACCGTGCGATCCTCAGGGGGATTGGGAACCAGGTCACGATCGTCGATATCCTCGGGCCGGATGCCGAAGATGACCTCTTTGCCGATATAGGGTCCTATATTCTCGAATCGGGTGGGCGGTATCTTCACCTTGAAGCTCTGGGCATTGATGTAGAGGTCATCGCCCTCCTTCTCGACCACCGCGTCGATGAAATTCATGGCCGGACTCCCTATGAATCCTGCTACGAATACATTATCCGGGTGATCGTATATCTCCATAGGGGCCCCTACCTGCTGGATGAAGCCGTCCTTCATAACCACGATCCTGTCGCCCATGGTCATTGCCTCTGTCTGGTCATGGGTGACGTAGATGATGGTAGTCTGGAGCCGGTTGTGGAGCTTGCTGAGCTCGGCCCTCATCTGGACGCGCAACTTTGCATCGAGGTTTGAAAGCGGCTCGTCCATGAGGAATACCTTGGGCTCGCGCACGATCGCACGCCCCAAGGCGACCCTCTGGCGCTGGCCGCCGGAGAGCTCCTTGGGTTTACGTGTGAGCAGGTTCTCGATGCCCAGGATCTTGGCAGCCTCCTTGACCCGGCGATCTATCTCGGCCTTGGGGAACCTCCGGAGCTTCAGGCCAAAGGCCATATTGTTGTAGACATCCATGTGAGGGTACAGGGCGTAATTCTGAAACACCATCGCGATATCGCGATCTTTGGGCGGCACGTCGTTTACGAGGGTATCGCCGATATAGATGTTTCCGTCCGATACCTCTTCGAGTCCTGCAACCATCCTGAGTGTGGTTGATTTGCCGCATCCTGATGGCCCTACCAGGACCAGGAATTCCTTGTCTGCTATCTCAAGGGTAGCATCATTCACGGCAATCACATTACCAAATGTCTTGGTAACGTGCTCGAGGTAAACCCTTGCCATCCTCTTGCCTCCCTAGAAATTAGTCAAATAATGATTAGTCACGCAATGAAGTAGAAAGACCGGCTATGCTACAATGCCGAAGCACTGAAGATCTATCATGGTTAGATCAGGCCTTTATCACACACCTCCTATGCGAAACCGGAATCGCGGCGGG
>DUSO01000026.1 GCA_012842565.1 Bacillota bacterium | reverse complement strand
TGAACCCCATGGTAAACTGCGGGGTGTTCTCTGATTCCGATGTATTTTGGGAGACGACGGCTGCGAGATTATCCAGGAAGTATGATTTTGATCATAGTATGTATACGGTCTTAAGTAGCGATGGAGCTGGATGGATAGATGGTGCTAGGGATTACTTCTACGGTATACAGAAGCAGCTTGACAGGTTCCACCTTTATCGGAGCATAAGATCGACGTTTGGACCAGAAGAGGCATCTAGGCTGATAGGTCTTCTTGGCCGAGGAGATGTACGGGCTTTCATGGACACTATGGGAGCGTCAATCAATAATGGGAAGACCCGCGAGAATCTGGTGAAGAGAAGGGCTGTTTTCAACTTCTGTAAGGAACGCGAAGGGGAACTTGTGGACTACCGGCTGAGGGAAGAGCAGCCACCGCCAGGGATTGTACTTCGAGGCATGGGAGCGATCGAGCCTTATGTGGATAAGGTGATTGCAAACCGGATGAAGAAACGCGGCATGAGGTGGACACTTGCCGGAGCGGATGCCATGGCGAGACTTAGGGCTCTAAATGCCAACGGAGAACTTCGGGCATATGCATCAAAGAGGATCACCTGGCAAGTGAGGACTGATGCCAAGGTAGTAGGCCGGGTAAAAGAGAGGGTGCTTGGAGATCCAGCAGGATGGCTACGTAAGGCTATCCCGGCTTTATATGGGCCGCATAGAAATAGGCCGTGGGTGAGAGCGATTCGGGAGCTTTTGAGTGGGAAGGAGGCTGCGCTTTAATATAGGGGGCAGCGGTGGACTGCTCTGTTAGTAGGGATCAACCCGGCGATAACCAGGGCGTGTGGGGTTATGGCATGCTAAGATTAGAGCGCCGAGACCGCAGGCGGGCTATTCTGTACAGTCCGCCCGGTCGAGGCGCCCTTCGAGGGGGCTACCGACCCACATCCTTATCCTTTGTGCCGTGTAACCAAATTCGCAACCCCAAAAAATGAACTTCGAGTTGAGGGGGAAGACTGCCCCAGTATTCTTGACACGTACGTGACTCGGGTACGACTTGTCCATTAGCAATTTTCATAATATAATAGAAGGCAGTGGGAATCGTAGTCTCGCCTGGAAAGTCATGTAGGATTTGTGAGATATACTTGTAAGAGGTTGTGTGCCATGGGCACCCACATGTTAGAAATCGAATTGAGCGATCTTGATGAACGAAGTGACATCGTGATACGCATACGGCCGTTTTCCGGCGAGGATGAAGATAAGGCTGAATCCTACAAGAAAGGAGAAGGCTACTCCCTCTGATAAGATCTACCCCTTTTCAGGAAGAAACACGGGTAGCCGATTTCGAGCATGGATAGATTTGGCGATGTGACGTTCAAAGGAGAGCCTCTGACGGCAGTGGGCTCTAAGGTAGCAGTTGGTCAGAAGGCTCCAGATTTTAAGGTGCTGGGCAATGACCTGGCTGAGGTAAGCCTAGCCGACACTAGTGGAAAGGTCCGCCTCATTGCCTCTGTTCCCTCTCTGGATACCCCTGTTTGTGATTTGGAGATACGGAAATTCAATCAGGAGGCCGTGTCACTTGGACCCGATGTGGAGGTCTATACGATCAGCATGGACCTGCCCTTTGCGCAGAAACGCTGGTGTGCGGCAGCCGGAGTAGACCGGGTGAAGACTTACTCCGACCACCGGGAAGCCTCCTTTGGCCTCGGGTGGGGTGTTTTGGTCAAGGAATTGAGGCTATTGCAGAGGGCGGTCTTCGTGGTAGATCGAAACGACATAATCCGGTATACGGAATATGTTAAAGAAATAGCTGACCAGCCTGATTATGCTGCCGCGCTAAATGCTGTAAAAGATGCAGTCGGATCATAAGTAAATGGAAGTTGCCCAAGAATAAGTCTTAAGGGCCCGCCCTTGTGCGGGC
>DUSO01000025.1 GCA_012842565.1 Bacillota bacterium | reverse complement strand
TGCTGCGTCGCATGGAGGGATAGTGGCCGGCTCAGTTGCTGGAACCATCCTGGGGGCGGTGCTCAGCATGAGTCAGGGGGTGGCTTTCCCCCTTACAGGCGCACTGGTAGCCGGGGGCTTGGTGGCCGGGATGCTCAGCGGTTATGGGCGGGTCTATGCCGCGTGTGGGTTCTTTCTTGCTGCCGGCGTCTTCTCGCATGAGATCTCGAGCGCGTCTGGCGTAATGCCTTTTATCATAGCTCTTGCATCTTCGTCTGTCATATTCATGCTCATGCCCGCGAAATGGCTCTGGAGGCTCCCGGCCCTGGAGACGGGGGCCCCTGACAATGTAGAGGCCGCTTCTACCACCCGTGACCGGAGGCTGGCCGAGATAGCCTCTTACAAGCTGGAACAGATAAGGGACATCTTCGATGATCTCTCGCGGGATCTGGCGGCTGTGCCGGATCTGGCAGGCCTCTCGGAACGGGCGCGTCTCGTGTCGCTCTTAAACGACATCGCGCGACGCAGGTGCTCAAGGTGCATTGCCTACCTTGCCTGCTGGCGAGACAATTTTCACCGGACATACCGGGATGTGCTCGATCTCGTTGCCCTTGCGGAGCTCAAGGGCCCGGTAACAGTTCACGATGTCCAGGCTTCCGCCGGGAGCTGGTGCCTGGAGGGCGGGCGCTTGGCCCAGGCGATCAATGAAAGCCTGGGCTCAATGGTGCAGCTCGCAGGCCGGGAGGGATTCTATGAAGGCCGCAGGACCATGTCGCAGCAGCTCAGGGGAATTGCTGACATCATGAAGGGCCTTGTCACCGAGCTCAGCACAGCGATGTCTTTTGATAGCGAAAGGGAAACCAGGCTCAGGCGAGAATTATTGAGGGCGGGCCTCCCTGTCCGCGAACTGTCCCTCATATATCATGCGGGCGGCCGCTACGAGATCATCATGGATAAAGATGGCTGTGGGGGCGTCGGAGAGTGCAGGAAGGCCATAGTGCCTGTGATGAGCAGCATTCTCGGTGAGAGGGTATCGATATCCAGTGCAAGTTGCGCGCTGGAGGGAGGAAGGCCCACGTGTAGCATAAAGCTCATTCCAACGACTCGCCTCAGGGTACGTGCGACCCAGGTGGGCCTGCCCAGGTTTGGTGGCACCATATCAGGAGATACCGCTCTGGTGTCCGAGCTTTCCGACGGCAGATCACTCCTGGTCATAAGCGACGGGATGGGGAGTGGACAGGAGGCAGCGCTCCAGAGCAAGGCTGCAGTGTCGATGCTGAAACGCTTGGTAGAGGCTGGATTCGGGCATGAATTTGCGGCGAGGACCACAAATTCGCTCCTCCTTTTGAGGTCTCCGGGTGAGACCTTTGCCACCGTGGATTCTGTCGTGGTCGACCTGTATTCCGGCCGGGCGGAGTTCATAAAGATCGGGTCCTCGCCCAGCTTCGTCAAGAGGCGCCGTTCTGTTGAGGTGGTGAGATCCCGGTCTCTGCCTGCAGGCATCCTTGCGCCCGCCGATATAGAAAAGGTGACGGTGGGACTGCGGCCGGGGGACCTCCTGGTCATGGTGAGCGACGGGATCTTTGAATCGAGGAAGAATGGGATCGACAGTGAACAGTGGCTTGTACGCCTCCTTAGGAAGTTTGATTCCGATGACCCGCAGGAAATCGCGGAGTTGCTCGTTGAGGAGGCAAAAAGGGGCGCCGATAAGGGGTTTCCGGATGATCTAACCCTTATAGTAGCTCGAGTGGACCTGTACACTGACATCAGCGGCGACATCCTCAGGACCGGCAGGTGGAACCTGACCGGAACGCCCGGCAAGTGGGGTGACAGCCAGTTCGAGACATACAGCCAGGCCGGGTGGTTCGCGTGATCACCCCATGCTCATGCTACCCATACCTGGACAGTCCGTGCTGTCCATGCTCGGATAGCCCGTTCGGTTGATAATCATCCTGCAACGTTGACGGGGGGAGGATTCTGTTCCCCTTCCGGACGGGGAGGATATTCCCGTTCCCGTGTGGAAGTATAAAACAAAAGGCGGGGCAGTGGAGGGACTTTTGTGTGAAGTCCCTCTCTATATGAAATGAACTCGGCCGGGACGATGATATTATGGAGTTTCTCGAGAAAGTCAGGGAAGCTATAAGAAAGCACAGCATGCTATGCAGTGGTGACCTGGTCGTGGCAGCTGTCTCAGGCGGGCCCGACTCAGTGGCACTTGTCCACTCCCTTTCGACACTTGCCCCCGAGTACGGAATCTCGCTGTATGTAGCCCATTTCAACCACCTCCTCCGGGGCGAGGAGGCCGCAGAAGACGCGAGATTTGTGGAGGATCTGGGGCGTACTCTGGGTATACCTGTAACGGTGGGTAAAGGAGATGTAGCAGGGTACGCAGCTCAGAACGGACTCTCCGTTGAGGAGGCCGGAAGGGTCCTCAGATACCGGTTTCTCCTGCGGGTGGCGGAGGGCCTTGGTGCTGGCGTGATTGCCGTAGGCCATAATGCGGATGACCAGGCCGAAACTGTATTGATGAGAATACTCCGTGGGGCCGGGACGGCCGGGCTCGCAGGTATCCCCCCTGTCAGGATTGAGAGGATTCCGCGTGAAGAGGAGGGACATAGCACAGCGGGGCGGCACGTCCGCATTATCCGGCCGCTTTTGTATATCTCGAGGCGTGAAATAGAGACATATTGCAGCGAACTCGGCCTTTTGGCGAGGATCGATCGCACCAACCTGGAAGAAGATTACCTGAGAAACAGGATTCGTCTTTCGCTCATCCCGCTCCTGGAGAGGGAGTATAACCCCGGCATCAGGGGTAGGCTTGCGCGAATGGCGGACATTCTCCGGGAAGAAGACGCGTATCTTACAGGGGTCTCGAGGGAATGGCTCGAGCGCATTATGGTGTCAGAGGCTGCGCAGCGAATCGAGGTTTCTGCGGACACCCTGGCCGGCCTTGATCGCGGGCTTGCGCGCCGGGTTGTTCGCGAGGCCTTGCGCAGGTTTTCACCCGGCCTTCGTGACATCGAGGTGGGTCATGTGGACGAGGTGCTGGAGCTTGCAAAAAGGCCCCAGTCAGGTGTCGGGATTGACCTCCCGGGCGGTGTGCGGGCGGTGAAAGAATACAGGAGCCTCGTCCTTGAGAAAGCCTCTAATGGCGCGGGGAAGGCTCCCGGGACCACGCCGCGACGTGAGAATGAGGAGAAGGCTCCCGGTATAGGAGATGGGAGGAAAGAATGGACCCTCGACGTTCCGGGGGAGGTGAGCATTCCTCATGGGCCGACTATCAAGGCCGAGGAACTGCCACGAGAAGGCCTCCAGGAGGCCTCGATAGAGACCGCCGGCAAGGATGAGGCGTTCCTGGACCGGGACCTTGTGACCCCGCCCCTCACCGTAAGGTCCAGGCGTCCTGGCGACAGATTCTGGCCGCTGGGCCTAGGCGCCCCCAAAAAGCTCAAGGATTTCTTCATTGATGCGAGGGTGCCACGCAGGGCCCGCGACATTATTCCCCTTGTCTTGAATGGCGAAGACATTATATGGGTTGCCGGGTACCGCATAGATGAGAGGTATAAGGTGACAGAGAGGACAGGAAGGGTACTCCATTTGACGTTATGCCCTGAGATTGGCAATGGACCTGGGGTATGCTATAATAGGTGTGCCGGTATGGCAGGACCTTAGATACGGCGGAAGTTTAACAGGGAGGTATTCTTTTGAATAAAGCACTCAGGACACTCGGCCTGTGGCTGCTGTTAGGCCTCATAACCGTGTCCCTGGCCAGCAACATGTGGGGTGCCAGGGAACAGCCGAGGAGCATCAGCCTGAGCCAATTCCTGGAGAAATGGATGGCCGGAGATGTTCGGGAACTGCATATAATAGGTGAACATCAGGTAGAAGGGAAGTTCAGGGACGGAACCGATTTCCAAACCTACGCTCCTGACATAACCCTTTTGACTGATAGACTCAAAGAAAAGCCGGATATATTCAAGCAGGTAGAGATCACGGCTGAACCTGCGCCCAGCCCGCCATGGTGGGCGAGCATCCTGCCCCAGGTCGTGGGCATGCTTTTCTTTGTCGGGCTGTGGATCTTCATACTGAACCAGATGCAGGGTGGGGGAAACCGCGCGATAGCCTTCGGAAAGAGTCGCGCCAGGCTGCACGTGGAGGAAAAGGGCAAGACCACCTTTGCTGATGTCGCCGGCGTTGACGAGGCCAAGGAAGAGCTGGCGGAGATCGTAGAATTCCTGAAACACCCAAAGAAGTTCATCGAGCTCGGGGCCAAGATCCCCAGGGGGATCCTGCTGGTTGGACCTCCGGGTACCGGCAAGACGCTTCTGGGGCGCGCCGTAGCTGGTGAAGCCGGGGTGCCGTTTTTCATTATAAGCGGGTCTGATTTCGTCGAGATGTTCGTCGGCGTCGGTGCCGCGAGGGTCAGGGACCTTTTTGATCAGGCGAAGAAGAACGCCCCCTGCATAGTCTTCATCGACGAGATCGACGCGGTAGGACGCCAGCGCGGGGCAGGGCTCGGCGGTGGGCATGATGAACGGGAGCAGACATTGAACCAGCTCCTTGTGGAGATGGACGGTTTCGAGGCAAATAACGGCATAATAGTGCTCGCGGCCACCAACAGGCCTGATGTGCTTGACCCGGCGCTCCTGCGCCCGGGGAGGTTTGACCGCCAGATCGTTGTCGACATGCCTGACCTTGCCGGTCGGGAGGCCATACTGCGTGTCCATGCCCGGGGTAAGCCATTGGGTCCCGATGTCGACCTCAAGACTCTGGCCAGGCGGACTCCGGGTTTTACCGGCGCAGACCTCGAGAATATGTTGAACGAGGCATCTTTGCTTGCGGCCCGGCGCAATAAGAAGAAGATAACCATGCTCGAGTGCGATGAGGCCATCGACCGGGTGGTAGCAGGGCCTGAGCGCAAGAGTCGCATCATGAGCGAGAAGGAGCGTAACCTGGTCGCCTATCATGAGAGCGGCCACGCCCTGGTTGCCAAACTCCTGCCGCACGCCAACCCGGTACACAAGGTCTCGATTATCCCGCGAGGCAGGGCAGGGGGATACACGCTCATGTTCCCTGATGAGGATCGTTACTTCCTCACCAGGTCAGAGATGCTGGATGAGGTAACGGTGCTCATGGCCGGGCGGGTGGCCGAAGAAGTGGCCTTTGACGAGGTAAGCACGGGTGCGCAGAATGACATCGAGAAGGCCACCAGGATGGTCCGCAAGATGATAACGGAATATGGCATGAGTGAGAGGCTGGGCCCCTTGACTCTCGGGGGAAGGCATGAAGATACGGTCTTCCTGGGCAGGGATATTGCCCGCGAGCGCAATTATAGCGAAGAAGTCGCGGCAGCAATCGACGAGGAGATTCATAGCATCATCACGGCCTGTTATGAGCGGGCAAAGACGCTCATAGTCAATAACAGGTCAAGGCTGGAGAGGATAGTTGCTGTCCTCAAGGAGAAAGAGACCATAGAAGGTGCCGAGCTGGAGGCATTGTTAAATGAAGTCGCCTTCGGGGAGGACGCGGACCACGAGCGTTCGAGTGGCAGGGCCGCGGCAGTTGCTGCCGAGAGAGAACCGCAGGCGACGGTCTCAGGCCAGGGTGCCCAGGGCTCCAAGGAACCTCGAAAGCCGAGGGTGCTTGCCGAGAACCCGGGAACGGCTTGAAGAGCGATGTGGCCTCTTTGCAGTCGGCTCACGGGGATTTTAGCGTCAGCGCCAGGATATTCGGGAACGGCACAAGGGGAGACATGACTTGACCTCAGAAGGTCGGAGAGACGCGGAAGATCGTAAAGGCGGGGAAGTGCGGAGAGGGGAGATAATCGCGCTCTTGAGGCGCGAGGGGGGGCCGGTTACCGGCTCCGAGCTTGCAAGCCGTCTTGGTGTATCTCGCCAGGTAGTGGTCCAGGACATAGCTCTCCTGCGAGCGGGCGGCGAGAAGGTGCTCTCGACCCCGCGCGGATACGTGCTGGCCGATAGCATCGTCAAGGGCCTGGCGACCAGGACCATACCGTGCAGGCACGACCAGGAGGGCCTTGTTGAGGAACTCCATACTATTGTAGGGCTCGGCGGTCGCATCGTCGATGTGATCGTCGAGCACCCTATTTATGGCGAGCTCAAAGGGATGCTCATGATCGAAACCCACCAGGATGTAGATGAATTCTACAAGGCCTTGGTAGCGAGCGAGGCGAAACCGCTCTCGGCGCTTACCGAGGGTCTTCACCTCCATACCGTACAGGCCGCAAGCCACGCGGCGCTTGATGCCATCGAGCAAGCCCTGGACAAGAAGGGTTATCTGGTCAGGGGATAGGCGACCGGCCGGCTGCAGCTCGGGCACTGCTCCATCCGTGATCGGTTTTGCCCACGGCGGTGGATAGAGAAGCGAGGACTGAGTTGGACAGATGAAAATCGTTGAATGTGTGCCCAATTTTAGCGAAGGTAGGCGCGAAGAGGTTGTAAGGGCGATCGTATCCGCCATTGCCGGGGTCCAGGGGGTCGAAATCCTCGATTATTCCATGGATCCTGATCATAACCGCTCGGTGGTTACCTTTGCCGGCGGCCCTGATGCAGTAAGGGAAGCAGCGTACCGGGGGATAGCAAAGGCTACGGAGTTGATTGATCTCAACCAGCACCGGGGACAGCACCCGAGGATCGGCGCCACGGACGTCGTCCCATTTGTGCCCGTAGAAGATGTTTCGATGGACGAATGTGTCCAACTGGCCCGGGAGCTGGGCCAACGTGTAGCTGCGGAGCTCAAGATACCAGTATATCTTTACGAGTATGCCGCCACGTGCCCCGAGCGGAAAAACCTCGCGAATATCAGGCGAGGAGAGTTCGAGGCCCTGAAGGGCGAGATATCAAGGCCGGACCGGCATCCGGATTTCGGAGAGCCTCGCCTGCATCCGACCGCCGGCGCCATTGCAATAGGGGCGAGGGGTTTTCTCGTGGCCTTCAATGTCAACCTGGGCACGAATGACCTCTCCATAGCAAAGAGGATCGCCAGGACCGTCAGGGGGTCGACCGGGGGCCTGGTGAACGTCAAGGCCCTTGGGATGCGGCTTGAGGCAAAGGGTATTGTCCAGGTCTCCATGAACCTTGTGGACTTTCGTAGGACACCGATACATGTGGCGTTCAACCTCATAAAAAGCGAAGCAGACCGGTATGGCGTCCCGATAGTGGGGAGCGAGATCGTAGGACTCGTGCCGCAGGACGCCTTATTTGAGGCGGCCGCCCACTACCTGAGGCTCAATGATTTTACCCGCCAGCAGGTGCTGGAGGTTCGGTTGCGGCAGGCATCCGGAGCGGGCGGTCGATAGGATGAAAACGCGCGACGCATTTTCAGGCGAGTCGCCCATGCCGGCGGAGTCCGTTGTGGCGTCGTTGGCCAATATCAGCTGTCAAGACACTTGACAAGACAGATTCCCCCGGATAGAATGAGCTCAAGAGAGGGGGAATCACATGTGAAACCAAGAGATCTGATATGGGGCGCACTGCTCGCAGCCTTGTCCTTCATGATCCCCGTATACTTTGGTGGAATCCTGACGATACCGATTCCGCCGTTTACCGCAACCCTCGCATCACATGTGCCCGTCATGATTTCGATGTTGCTCGGCCCGTGGGTGGCGGTGCTCGTGGGACTGGGTTCGGCCTTCGGGTTTTTGCTAAAGCTCGGCCCGGTAATTGCCGCGCGAGCTGCCATGCATGCCATATTCGGGCTAGTGGGTGCCTTGCTGATCAGGCGAGGCAGGCCATTTTGGGAGGCCCTGGCCGTAACCGCTCCGATCCATGCCGGGTTAGAGGCGCTTATAGTCTTGCCGTTTGGCTTTACGCTGGCAAAGGCGGGCGCCGTGGTGTTCGTCGGGACCTTCATGCACCATATAGTCGATTCAGTCATCGCCGTAACCGTAGCGCGCCTTGTCGGGTTGACCTCAAAAGGAAAGATAGCAGCTCGTGTCGCTCATGTGTAACTTCGCAGGCCAGCCCGGCGCTAAGGCTCCCGTCGTTATTGGCGGCTACATGCCGCCATGTTCTAGACATTGACAGGGTAAGAGCCCAGGATCTTGATATAGGAAGTCTTGGGCTCCAGCGCCTTGATGGCCTCCCTTACCGCAGGGTCGTCTTCGTGCCCTTCGCAATCCACAAAGAAGATATACTCCCCGAGCATGCGCTTTGTCGGCCGGGATTCAATCTTAGTCAAGTTGATGGACCTTACCGCGAATTCCTCGAGGATTGAATACAGGGCACCCGGTCTATCGCGGACGGTCGAAAAGGCGATCGATGTCTTGTCGTGACCTGTTCTCGGTGCTCGTTTGCCCCTGGCAAGCAGGATAAACCGGGTCTCATTTTCAGGGACATCCTGGATGTCCCTTGCTATGATGGAAAGGCCATAGAGTTGGGCCGCACGTAGCGTGCCGATGGCGGCACAGAACGGCTTTGCGCCCTTCCGCGAAGCGACCTCACGGGCGGCCTCCGCCGTACTTGTAGTCGCGCGCTGGGTGGCATTGGGAAAGTGAGCGGCCAGGTAATTCCTGCACTGGGCTAGGGCCTGGGGATGCGACAATATCTCATCCACCTGGACCACCTTCCCGTTGCCTGCCGGACCAGGCACCGCGCCCTTATCCAGGCCGGGCGGGCTTTTGCCATCCGGATCAGGCGCGCCGCCACCATTGAATGGGCGGCCATCTCCACGCGGTCG
>DUSO01000024.1 GCA_012842565.1 Bacillota bacterium | reverse complement strand
GCTATAGGGGGCGGGGGGCAAGCCGGAGGGGGAGGGGGAGCTATGCTGGAGAAACCCTTCTGGGTCGTAAGCAGCACGGGCTATACGGTGTTTGAAGCGGTGCGGAATTTCCTCTCACAATCGCCACGGCGGCTGTTTTGGGCGCATAACCGGTTTATCATGATAGGCGAGGATCTTGCTCGAAAAGGCGTTCAGGACGTTCTGGATGTTTTCGTGCGTGACGGCGAACCGCGTTGGCGGGCATGGATAGTAGTGGCGAAGGGCGCCAGGGCATCGGATCTTTTGGAGGCCGAGTTTGAGCTGCAAAGAATGCCCTCAGAAGCAGCCATGGGCATAATTCAGGGTGCCCGGAGGGGGCTGTCGACAATTGGCGAAAGCATGTTGATAGATTTCATCCAAAAGCTCGAGGGAGAGGGAATAGATCCAATTGCCACCTGCGCGGAGATTATTCCCAGGCCGCAAGACTCCGATATTAGAGGGGACTTGAAAAGGGAGAAAGTAGGCTCGTCAGCCAGAATGACCGGAGCTGCGGTCTTCAAGAACGACAAGCTGGTGGGCTGGCTCAATAAGCCGGAGACAAGGGGGTACAACTGGGTCATGGGTAAGGTGAGGAGCGGTATCATCGTGATCAAGAAGCCCGGCGAAGAGGACAGGTTCATAGGGCTCGAGATCCTGCGGGCCAAGGGTGGGTTCAAGCCTGAAGTCAAGAACGGCAGGATTTCAGTTATGGTAAAGATTCAGGCCGAAGCAAACTTGGGCGATGTTCAGGGGTTCATCGATCCGCTCAAATCTCCCGAGGTGTGGACCAGCATGGAGCGGAGGATGGCCACTGTGATCAGAAATGAGGTTATGGCTGCTGTGGCCAAAGCGCAGGAGCTTGGCTCCGACATCTTTGGGTTCGGCGCCGAACTGAACCGGAAAAATCCCAAG
This sequence comes from Bacillota bacterium, assembly GCA_012842565.1. Lineage (GTDB taxonomy): Bacteria > Bacillota > SHA-98 > Ch115 > Ch115 > DUSO01. Next base: position 5,254 of record DUSO01000024.1, on the reverse strand, counting down.
AAATGGGCCGAGCTCAAGGATCGATGGGATGAAGAGTTTCGCCGTGTTGAGGTCCAGGTGGAAGTCAAAGCCAAACTGAGACGGTCTGGGTTGGTAATGAGGAGTACAAGGATCAAGAAGTAGCCCGGAAGGCAGGATGGATCGCCTGTGTCGGTTATACTGCTCGTTATCTCGTTTACCATAATCTTCATCTATGAAGCACCGGAGATGATTCGAAGTAAGCAGTACAGAGAATTCATCTTATTCACCGGGCTTTTGCTTTTTGGATTCGTGGTCAGCTTCCTTCAGACTATCGGTGTCCCGGTCCCCAATCCGATAAAGAGTATTGAAACCCTTACTGAAAAAGTAGCAAGGCTCTTTCATTAAGGTCTCGATCACCCGGGAACCTGCAGGATGATATCTCGTTTTATTTATTATGAGGAACAACTTGAGGATGGAGGGATTGTCGCGATGAGAAAAATCTGGGGCTCAAAGAAGATTCGTACCGTAGCTCTGTATATTCTGGTCGTATTACTGGCTATCAGTGTCATCGGTACAGTTGCCATAGCATCTGGAGAATCCGGGGTCATCAAGAACGCCATTCTTATCTCATGGGACGGAGTTCAAAGAGACCACCTTCGGGAGCTCTTGGAGACGGGGAGCCTACCTAACCTCAAAGGTCTCATAGAAGAGGGCACAATAGTGGAGATAGATGTGACCCACAAGACCGACACTAAGGCTGGCCACGCGCAGATGCTCACAGGTTATGGTCCAGAAGTTACAGGCGTATACAGCAATTCTGTTTACCAGCCTATCCCCAAAGGATATACGATCTTCGAGCGGCTTGAAGAGGCATTTGGGAAGGATGGTATCGCAACGATCATGATTACCGGCAAAGGAGGAAACCTTGGCTCGAAAGGCCCCTCTTCAGAAGAACCCTTAATCACAGAGCTTTCGCGAAAGCAGTTGGAAAAAAAGGGCGTATCTCGAGATCAGGTATTGGAAAGGCTCAAAAAGGTGTTCGGGGACGACAATGTGGGGCGTGCCATAATCTCCATTATCACAGAGGCCCCTTCTAAAGCTCTGAAAAAGTTATCTTCAGGGTTTCTGAAATCGCCTGAAGGCATGAAAGTAAAACGTCGTTTGGCCATGCAATCCCATCGAGGAGAGCCTTTCTACAACGCAAAACCGGCCATCGATCTCTTCCAGGGCGACAAGGCAAGGCCCGCCGATGAGGTAGGGAAACTTGCTCTGGATAGCCTGGATCAATATGGTAAAGGACGCTTCTTTGCCTTCTTCCATTTCTCCGACCCCGATCATGCCGGCCACAAATATGGGGAGAATTCTCGGGAATACTCAGATGCCATAATAGCAGCAGACAAATGGCTGGGACGGATAGTGCAAAAGCTGAAAGAACTGGGAGTATATGAGGAGACGCGCATTTACGTTACCTCAGATCACGGTTTTGACGAGGGGAAGACCTCTCATTCTATGGCTCCCTATGTGTTTCTTGCGACGAATGATCCGGAAATTAAACGTAGGGGTGACCAGAGAGATATAGTGCCTACGCTTCTCGCCCGAATGGGGTTTGACATCTCCAAGGTTGATCCGCCACTTCTAGGGAGGCTTCTAACAGAGCCAGAAAAACCCTGGTAGCTGGTAGCCGGCGAACTCTCTTTCTATCCAAAGTTTCATCGCTTTTCTATCGCCTGTGCCGCGGTCCGGGGGTTACTTCAAAATGCCCCCAGGCCGTGGCCTCCAGCAACTTGCTGGTTGAGTTGCTACGCAACAAGAAAAGGCTATAACAAAATTAGGGAAGAATTCTACCTTCCCTCTATACGATCTAACCAGTGTCCTTCTGGCGAAGGATTATTCGAATCTCGCCGGTGGGGGTCCCCTTGATGGCCTATTCAACGTATCCAGACTTCAGCTTTCGCCCTCGACTTCTTCTAACCACGCGGGTCAGCCAGCCTGCCCATGAACAAGATGCTTCCTGAACGGAGATCGCGAATCAGGAAGACAAACGGACGATCCGCGCAGAAAACAGGCGGTTCATCTAGCACGATTGATTTGCCCGACATTACTACAGCTGTGGCGGCAGCCGCCTCGGTGCCTTCTTCATTGACTTCGACAAATGCCTTATGAATTACCCTGCTTATGTATAAATCGCGACCACGAGTCATGCCAGAAAAGTCGGCCGCATTTTCGTCAAATGCATCTATCATCCCCAGGCCCTGTAGCTGCTCATTTAACAGAAATCTCTTTTCCAACTTGAACCGCGGCAGGAAAACCTCCACTTTCTCCCTGGAAAGTTGGGATAGCCACGACCGGATAACCTCAGGACGCAGCATGCCTTCGAGCTTTGCCAGTTCGTATTCAGGCTTCGGAAGCAAAACGACCATCGACAGCTCGCCGCCTGTATACGGCATCTCCAAAATCTGAGCTTGATCGTTCTCTGCATAATTGAATTTCGCCACCTGATGCATCATGGGAACGTCCACTTTCTCTTTCGCTGAGATATGGAACGGCATGGGCTTTGTGGCCTCCGGCTTGAACTGAATCTCCCATTTCCCCTTGAAATAGATGGCATTGGTCAGGACAAGCCGCGTGAGTGTAGAGAGATCGTTAGGCTGGATCAGATCCTTTATCTTATCATTGGTCTTTGCTTCCACCCACTTATTGATCGTCTGCCTGGCCTGTTCGCGGTTCCCATCGTCTATATAATCAACTTCTTTGAAGCCTGCACCGTAGTACTTTTTGGTTATATCCAAAAACTCCGGAAGAAACTCATAGCCAACCTGCCCCCATAAGGCGTTGGCCACGGAAAGTTGGTAACTCTTTCCGTCGGCATTGAACATTCCCGTAAGATCTAAAAAAGCAGGATGGAGTTTCTCCGGTGCCAAGCTAAAATGCAGCACATCAGCCATCTGCCTGGCGGTCTCCCCGCGCGCACCCGCATAGGTCATGGCTAGCGCGGAAGAGATGCTGTATGGTGAGAAGAAGAGGTTGCCCTTATCTTTTGCGAGTTGTCTGTAGAGATCAAAGGCAAAGGCATTATTCCCCGCGACAACGGAATCGATATCTGCCTTATCTATGGCAGACGTCCTGCTGCCAAAACCAGAGAATACCGCTGCTAGGGTGCATACCAACAAGAGGGTGACTCCCAAAACTATGGATCGTCTTTTCATCATTTACTTATAACCTCGCTTTCTGTTTTTACGGTAAAGGTTCGGCGATATACTTGGCACTCTTCAGATCAAAGATCGCCAACTCCTTGCCGTTATCCATAAATCGCAGATAATCTTGCACATCCCATGAAAGGTTCTCTGCCATCCTCCATTATAAGGTCTCCTCTTCTGTTGTAAATTGAGAGGCTGCGCGAGCCTCCTTCGTCATACCAGCCCCAGTTGGTCACGGCATATGTCTCCACGGTACCGGGAGCCTGAGGGATAGCGTCGGCAAAGATATGGCCCGAAGCCGTAAGCACTAAACCAACGGCAATCATACAGGCAAATGCCGTCTTCACATATCTCCGAATGCTGGACCCTCCTGATTCTCTATCTTCCAATGCATGGCACCTTCTCCATATTAAGGCTTGAGTAAATTATTCGTATACTCTTATATTCTTTCTGTCGGCCGACCTCCTCATCGAGTTCAACTAACAGAGAATCCTCCTTGAGATGCGGCATCTTCATAATACTTTAGGGGCCCACGACTCTAGCGATTTCAGTTCGCTCCGGGTTGAGACGCATATCCCGGTGAAATCACCAAAGCGCTTATGAAGCAAGTCTCCGAGGCAGCTACCTGCTTAACGGACAAACCTTTCCAGGAAATCACGCGCGGCAAGAAAAGAATTGGTGGAGGGCATTTCTTAAACAATGCTTGCATAATACAATACATGCATCATACAATTACTCTAGGTGAAAGAACATGGAACATGAACTACCGGTATTTCGTCTGTGCCAGTTGCTGGTCGAACTGGTCCGGGCCGTGCAGCTGTTGGAAAAAAGTGAAGTGGGTTGCTGCGGGGTAACCCTTTCCCAGTGCCACTTGCTAATGGAAGTTTCGCGCCGAAAGGAGGGGGAGACCTCTGTCAGCGAGCTGGCCGCGGCACTGGAGCTGGATTTGAGCACTGTCAGCCGGGTGGCCGACGGCTTGGTACGCCGGGGACTTTTGAAAAGAGAAACCGATCCGTGGGACCGCCGCCGATCGGCATTGTTCTTAACGAACACCGGCCGGGAACTGGTTGAGGCTATCAACCAGGGCATGAACGAGTATGTCCGGGAGATTTTGAATCAGATACCGATGGAAAAACGGCATGTCGTTTTGGAGGGCCTGGACCTGTTCGTTGAGGCCGCAAATAAACTAAAGGGAGGCTGTTGTCCGTGAATGATTCTTTGAAAGAAACCGTAAAGGGAAAATATGCCGAGGCGGCCCGGATGGTCCAAGCGGGCAAGGCGGGAAGTTGCTGCACCTCGGAAGGATGCTTTGGTGCCTGTAACTATACACCGGAGGAAACGGCGGGCCTGCCCCGCGAATTGCTTCGGGCTTCTCTTGGCTGTGGAAACCCCACCGCCCTGGCAGACTTGAAGGAGGGGGAGGTGGTCCTGGACCTAGGCAGCGGCGCCGGGCTGGACGTTTTACTGAGCGCGCGGCGGGTGGGGCCAAAGGGGAAGGCATACGGGTTAGACATGACTGATGAAATGCTGGCGCTAGCCGAAGAATACCGACGCCGGAGCGGGCTTACCAATGTGGAGTTCTTGAAGGGCGATATGGAAAACATCCCGCTGCCAGACAACAATGTGGACATAATCATCTCCAACTGTGTCATCAATTTGGCCGCGGACAAAGCCAGGGTGTTCAAGGAGGCTTTCCGGGTGCTCAAACCCGGCGGCCGCCTGGCCGTTTCTGATATGGTATGGCGACGAGAGATGCCAACCCGGCTGCGGCAGAATATTGAGCTTTGGGCCGGCTGCGTTGCCGGTGCTCTGACAGACACGGAATACCATCGGCTGTTGGAAGAAGCAGGTTTTGTCGATGTAGAACTGGAGGTAACTCGTGTATTTGACCGCACTGACCTGCTGGAGGGATTTCTAAGCGGCGAAATGAAAAAAGAACTAGCATCTTACATCGGTTCCCTGGCCAGCGCCTTTATCCGGGCGCGTAAACCCGAAAGAGCGGGCTAAAATACGGGCGGCAATCCATCGGGGATGGCCGAAGACCTGGACGGGTTTCCGGCCAATCATTCGTTTGGTTAGCGCCGCGACGCCCCGCG
>DUSO01000023.1 GCA_012842565.1 Bacillota bacterium | reverse complement strand
TATGAAGCGAAATAAGGAAGACCTCTTGAAGCGACTTCGACGCATCGAGGGGCAGGTCCGTGGCATCCACCGGATGATAGAAGAAGATGAGTATTGCATTGACATCCTGCACCAGATAGCGGCAGCCCGGGCCGCCCTCGGGAAGGTCGGAATGGTCCTGCTCGAGAGCCATACGAGAGGATGTGTAGCCGATGCGATCAAAGAAGAGCGAGGGGATGAGGCTATAGAAGAGCTCGTGGACATTCTCATGAAATTTGTAAAGTAATATCCGGTAGGTCTGGCAAGGGAGGTAAAATAGATGAACCTCGATGCTTCTAGGATCATTGGATTATTGGCCATCGGTGCGTTCATTTACCTGATGTTCCGACGAGGGGGCTGCTGTGGCGGTCATATTCAAGGTCACCAGCATAAACCACAGCCTCACGAAAACCGTGGTGAGAATCATGAGAGCGCCGATGACGAATCGAAAGAGAGGTGCCACTAGGGAAGAATTATAAAGCCCCTTATTAGATTGGTGAAAGGCCGCATCGCTGCGGCCTTTCTGTTTCAATACTTGTCTGGCCGCAGGTGTGAGACCACAAATAATACCTCCTCAGCCCACAGGACGTCCCCTTCCTCAAAGGACCGGACTCTTCCGTCCACCCACGAAAGGCCACGCTCCACCGTAACACACTTTGTCCTTGCCCAGTCAAGGAAATCATTGACGGTAAAAAGATGTATATTCGGGGTATCATACCATTGGTACGGGAGGACCGGCGTTATAGGCATTCGACCGGTACGCACAAAGGACGCTATGATGTCACGGTGACCGAAATTGGGGAAGCTGACTATACCAGCTCTCCCGACCCGAAGCATCTCCTCGAGAACAAGGAGCGGCTTATGGACCACCTGGAGGGTCTTCTCGAGGACTACATAATCAAAGAATCTGTCCGGAAACCCCGCAAGACCCTCATCGAGGTCAGCATGGTAGACAGGCACTCCCCTGGCTACACATTCTATGACGCGCTCAACATCCTTTTCAACGCCTTGACCGTGCACGCCCTTGTCCCTGATGAGCCTGGAAAGAAGTTCCCCGTCTCCACACCCTAAATCGAGGACCGACGAGCCTGCGGGAATTATCTCGTAAATCGCTTGGTGATCCCACCGGACGTTCATCTCACCAATCCCCCTTCAAGAAAACACCGTATTAAGGGTTCGAGTCTCTCGACCTCAAGAAGGAAGGCATCATGCCCATATGATGAGGGGATGTTGACATAGGTTACCGGTTTCCTGTTACGACATAGGGCAAGGGCCAATTCTTTCATCTGCTCGGGTGTGTAGAGCCAATCTGAGGAAAATGAAACCAAGAGGAATTTTGAATCTACCCTGCTGCATGCCTTGTCGAGATCTCCCTCCCCCCATGAAGCGGCGTCATAGTAATCCATGGCCCGGCTTATGTATAGATAGCTATTAGCGTCAAATCTCTCGACAAAGGCCTGCCCCTGGTGTTGGAGATAACTTTCTACCTCAAAGTCAATCCCCAGGTGGAACCCTGGTGTGTTGTTGCCGTTACGGTATCGACGCCCGAACTTCTGGCGCATAGATACCTCCGAGAGATATGTTATATGGCCCAGCATACGGGCTATGGCAAGCCCCCGATCCGGGGTTGGGCCTCCGTAGTAGTCACCGCCTTTGAAATTGGGATCACTGATAATGGCATGCCTTCCCACCGCATTGAAAGCAAGGCCCTGGTCACTTAACCGTGCAGAGGATGCGAGGATTATAGCTAGTTTCGTTCTTCCGGGGTATGCTAGAGTCCATTCCAGAGCCTGCTGCCCCCCGAGGGAGCCTCCGGCCACGGCAAACAGGCGTTCTATACCCAGATAGGTAACCAGCCGCTCTTGGAGTCTGACCCAGTCTCCCACGGTGACGATTGGAAATCTAAGCCCATATTGACGACCGGTCGTCGGGTCTGTTGAGGAAGGACCGGTCGTTCCATAGCAACTCCCGAGGACATTGGAGCATATCACGCAATATTTCCGGGTATCAAAGGCCTTGCCGGGGCCGACCATCGAGTCCCACCACCCTGGGCGGGTCTTGCGCCACAGACGGCCGTATTCCTCGGCCTTGGCATCCCAGCCTGCCACATGAGCGTCTCCCGAAAGTGCATGTAGGATGAGTATCACGTTGTCGCGATTCTCGTTCATCTCCCCATAGACTTCGTATTCAACATCAACCGGGGCGATCGTCTCCCCACAGTCCAGGGGGAGTGGATTGATTTCATCGGCCAATCGAACCCGGCAGGGCTCGGTCCAGCCCACCGACCTCGGGGAATCGGGGCCATCATATTGTTTAGGTTTCCTGCCGACAAGGGCGTTTAAGGGATCGCTCACCTGGCATCACCTCCCCCCTCTTCTATCTCTGACTCGCCGCCAAGGCCTGATCCAGGTCTTCGATAACGTCATCCACGTTTTCAAGGCCTATGGAAAGCCGTACGAAATCATCCGTTACCCCGGTAGAGAGCTGTTCGTCGGGGGTAAGTTGCTGGTGTGTCGTGGATGCGGGATGAATGATGAGGCTCTTGGCGTCTCCGATATTTGCCAGATGGGAAAAGAGTTTGACTGAATTTATCAGCCTGATCCCTGCCTCGCGGCCGCCCTTGATACCGAACCCGATTATGGCGCCCTGACCTCTCGGGAGGTACCGCTTCGCACGCTCATAATCTGGATGGCTTGGAAGTCCAGGATAATTTACCCAGGAGACAGCAGGGTGAGACTCGAGCCACTGGGCTACTTTGAGAGCGTTTTCGCAATGCTGTCTCATGCGAAGGGGCAGTGTTTCGAGACCCTGAAGGAACAGGAAGGAATTAAACGGTGAAAGAGAAGGGCCGAGATCCCTGAGAAGTTGGACTCTGGCCTTGAGGATATAGGCTATCCCGGGTACGGCCGCCTTATCATGCAGCCCAAAGGCATCCCAATAGCTCAGCCCGTGATATGACGGGTCCGGCTCAGTTATCTCCGGGAACTTCCCGTTGTTCCAGTTGAATTTGCCTGAATCAACTATGGCCCCGCCTATTGATGTACCGTGACCCCCTATAAACTTAGTGAGGGAGTGCACCACAACGTCTGCTCCGTGTTCAAACGGGCGAAAGAGGTAAGGTGTAGTTACAGTATTGTCTACAAAAAAGGGTATGCCATGGTCATGGGCTATACGAGCTATCTCCTCAAAATCGTCGACGTTATTCTTGGGATTGCCAACGGATTCGGTGTAAAGGAGACGCGTGTTTTCGTCGATGGCTCTCTCAAAGTTCTCCGGGTTCGATGAATCCACAAATCGGACCTCAATCCCGAGCCTGGCGAAGGTGTAGTGGAATAGGTTATACGTACCTCCGTAGAGATAGCTTGTGGAAACGATGTTCTGGCCTGCCCTCGTGATATTCAGGATGGCAAGTGTGATGGCAGCCTGGCCGGAAGCGACTGCAAGGGCGGCGGTACCGCCCTCAAGCGCGGCGAGCCGCTTCTCCAATACGTCCGTCGTAGGATTCATGATTCGCGAGTAGATGTTGCCAAACTCCTTCAAACTAAATAGGTTAGCGGCGTGTTCTACAGAATTAAAGACATATGAAGTTGTCTGGTATATGGGTACAGCCCTGGCATTTGTAGCGGGATCGGGTACCTGACCCCCGTGAATTGCTATGGTCTCAAAGGTTTTCCTCGAGTTTTCGTTCATCTTTCTTTTGGCCTCCTTCCAGTTTTCCACCTGCACGCATGTAAGGCCCGGTGGAATTGGCCTTATAAAAAACCCTCTTCACATAAGAAGAGGGTTTTAAGCGATTCACCTCTTCTTATCTCTCCGGCGTTCTTGCCGGCAGGAATTGGCACCTTTCGGATCATGGATCCGAGGGTTGCCGAAGGTTCATCGGGCCTGTCCCTCCCCTTCTCTGGATAAGAAGACCTGCTCTATTAAATCAATCCGGTCCCTTCAGGACGTTAACACCATTAATATTCTCCGGCTCCTTCAGGCCTATCTAGGTCAGTCCGTAATCTTCGGGTATGATCTTGGTAATGTCAATTCGTTCCTTTATGGCGTGCCATGCCTCATCCTCCGTGTCAGGCATTGTCTCTACTTCTTTTTGCATCCTGTCGAGCCAGGGCCATTCACGTTCGAGTATCTTGACGCGCCCTTCTTTCCCTGCACTTTTAAGGGTTTCGATGGCTGCGCGAGCCGCCGTCTTTGCCCTGCCATAGTGAGTCGGTTCCTCCAGGATTTCCTTGCTTATGGTTAGGACCACATCGGGCCTGAGTATATATGCTTGCGGGTCCAAGTAGCTGTCCGAATCAACGAGCC
>DUSO01000022.1 GCA_012842565.1 Bacillota bacterium | reverse complement strand
TACCAATTATACCGACTTGCCGTCGATCCTGGAGCGCGAACCGCTCGCGCTACACGCTCCACTATTGCCCTCCTCACATTGGGTGCGTGGATGATGATGTCGGGAATATCGGCCGTCAGCCGTTTCGATGCATGGGGCGGCACAATAGGAATGGCCATAAGTGTCTGGGTGACGCTGGGGGCGGTCAATAGGGTGATGGCGGACCGCACGGCGCTGGGGGGATGCCTGATCCGGGCCTTTCTTCTATCCAGCACCCTAGGTGCTATATATGGTCTGACGGTATTCGGCCGGTATCTAGCGGGGTGCGGCGGATTGCCCCGCGCAGAGCTACCGTTCGTTGGCTGCAATACGGCGGGGACCGTATTTGCCGTCGCAATGGTTGTGGCACTTGGGTGCGTTGGCTTTGCGAGACGCTGGGAAAAGATTGCCCTGATCATCATGATCCCTGTAATGGGCGCGGCATTAGGGGCGACACAATCACGAGGGGCGTTGGTAGCACTTGGCGTGGGCCTAGCGGTCCTTTTCGTGACTACTTTACGCCCCCACTCAGGTAAGGCGTTTATTCTTGCCCTCGTGGGCCTTATTGTTGTCTTCGTCACGTGCGTCCATGTATATCCTCCCCTCTCAGCGCGATATGCAAGCATAGGGAACCTGTCCGCAAACAGCGATCGCCTAGAGATCTGGCGCACAGCCATACATATGATGAAAGACCATCCCATCTTTGGAGTGGGAGTAAACAACTTCCATGAGATATACCTGAGGTATCCTCACCCGGAAGAGCGCAGTCATGAGGTGATGTCAACGGCCCACAATATCTTCATGGAGTTTGGTGCATCAACTGGGATACCCGGGCTCGTGTTGCTTCTTGTTGTCATTGCCTTTGGTATCGCGAACGGTGTGAAGGCGTGTAGGTCTTCGCCAACTCGACGAGCTCTCAGGCAGGCTCCTGGAAAATGTATACGACTGGCCGACGAAGGAGCCGCAGGACAGGCTCACGGCGTGCCCGGCGTCGTATTGGCTGCGTTTGCTACGCTCCTAGCGCACCTGCAGTTCGACCTTACTGTATATTCTGGGGACATGCTCCCTCTTTTCTTCATTGTCTACGGTGTTCTCACCTACCTTGGCGAGCGCATGCCGGACTGACCCAAAGAGTACGAGGTATGTTCACGCTCATGAGAAAGGGGGATGTCTGACTCATCTTCTACAGTTGATTTCGCGCAGCACCCATATGGCGGGCATTTGCGTGTACATGGAAGAGCCTTGGCACCACGCTACACCGCCCGGACAGGTGGTGGCACTGCGACTCCCACAGTCTGGAACACCTTGCCACAAACCCCCTGAAGGGGCAAGCGCAGGCGATAGCGACGACCGTCCTGCTCCACCTCGACTTCCTGAAGGGCCGCAAGATCCCGCACGATGTCGGCCCATTCAGGCTTCTCTCCACGAAGTGCAAGAGAACTCATGAGCTCGTGTCTTAACAGCAGCGCAAGAAAGCTCGAGAAGATGTGACCCCTGATGGTGTCGTCATACTTGTGGAGCACCGGCCTTGTCTCCAGCAGGCTCTTGGCGGCCCGGAAAAACGCCTCTACCATCCAAAGGTCCTTGTACCTCAATGCAACCTCATCGGCTGATAACGTGGTGTTGGTCCTCAACACGAACTTGCCGTCAAAGCGCTCCTCCTCAGCCACCTTATCCCTGTCTATGCTGATGGCCTTACCGTCTATCTTGAGAAACCGGCGGTACCCACGGTTCTTCACCAGTGCCTTGGGGTTCCTCTGCAGCTCCTCCTCCAAGGCTTCAAGGATGGCCTCTCTACCGGCCCTGTCCTTGACTGCCTCCTCGGGGTTGTAGCACAGCACGTAACGTCTGTCACCAACCCGGACTTCCTTCACCTTGAGGTTGTCCTCGACGTCGCGATAGCGACCAGCCCGCGACAGGACATCCTCCCACACCTCTCTGACGGCACGCATGCGAACCCCCAGGATATACTCCATCTGCCGCTTCTCCAGCTCGTCGATGATATCCTTGCTGCACATCCC
>DUSO01000021.1 GCA_012842565.1 Bacillota bacterium | reverse complement strand
TTCGGCACCAGCGTGGCCCTGGGCTCGCCCTTGATATTGAGGCTCAAGATGCTCAAGTTTGGGCAGCGGGTGAGGGCAGATGGCCCGCCGGAGCACCTCAAGAAGTCCGGCATACCGACTATGGGCGGGGTCATCATACTGGCCGGCCTCACGCTTTCCCTTCTCGTGGTGGCAAGGAGGGATCTCGACGTCCTCTGGGCGCTCTTTGTCACGCTGGGCTTCGGCCTCATCGGTCTCGCCGATGATTTCATCATGATCATCCTCCGCCGTTCCCTGGGACTCAGGGCGCGAGCCAAGCTAGCCGGCCAGGTGTTGATATCCCTGATCCTGGCAGTCTACTGCCTGTCGAGGCCTGACCTGGGCACAGCCATCACGCTGCCTTTCGTCGGGACAAAGGTCGACCCGGGGCTTCTCTATATCCCCTTTGCCGTACTAGTGGTGGTCGGCTCGTCTAATGCAGTCAACCTCACAGACGGCCTCGATGGCCTTGCCGCCGGGACCTCGGCGATCGCCGCAACCGCCTATGTGGTTGTGTGCTATGCCATCGGAAAGGACAGCCTTGCCGTGTTTCCCGCAGCTATTGCAGGCGCATGCATGGGGTTCATGTGGTTTAACGCTCACCCCGCCCAGGTCTTTATGGGAGACACAGGCTCCCTCGCTCTCGGCGGGGCCTTTGGGGCGCTTGCGCTCCTCTCCAAGACCGAGCTCCTCCTGGCCATCATCGGCGGGGTATTCGTCATCGAGGCACTCTCGGTGATGCTCCAGGTGATCTATTTCAAGTGGACCGGAGGCCGGAGGATACTGAAGATGAGCCCGATCCACCACCATTTCGAGTTGTCCGGCTGGCTCGAGCCCAAAGTCGTGGTCCGATTCTGGATAGTCGGGTGTATCTTCGCGATGCTGGGAATCATTTCTGTAATCTGCTCCGGGAGGTGAGGTGCGTGCCGGGTTATCGCACTCGGAGAAGGACGACCGGCCGGGGCATGGCAACCAGTGGGTCGCCGGATCTAACCCTCTTTGTGGTAACGCTGGCACTCCTGAGCATAGGCGTGGTCATGGTCTTTTCGGCGAGTTCCGTGCGTGCCTATGAGTACTACCGCGATTCCTACTATTTTCTCAAGAGGCAGCTCCTCTGGTCGGTTGTCGGCGTAATTGCCATGATGATCGCCATGCGCATAGATTATCGCCGTCTCAAGGAGCTCGCAACCCCGATACTGGTGGTAAGTATCGCGCTCCTTGTAATCGTGCTGATACCGGGTGTCGGGATCTTGATAAGCGGGTCGCGGCGATGGCTCGGGGTACGCAACGTCTTTACCTTCCAGCCGTCTGAGGTAGCCAAGCTTGCAATGATCATATTCCTCTCGGCCCATCTCTCCAGGAATCCGGGCGAGGTGAGGAGCCTACTCAGGGGCATAGTGCCGGTCCTTGCGTTGCTCGGCCTTGTGTTTGGATTGATCATGCTCGAACCGGACCTGGGCACTGCTGTTTCCATAGTCGGAGTCACATTCATAATGCTCTTCGCGGCCGGCGCCAGCATGTATCACCTTATCGGGCTCGTGATCCTGGGCATGCCCCTCTTCATTGCGGCCGTCTTTGCAGAGGAATATCGCAAGAGGAGGTTCCTGGCATTTCTCAACCCGTGGGCAGATCCCCTGGGATCAGGGTTTCACATCATCCAGTCACTCCTCGCCCTCGGGTCGGGCGGGCTCTTCGGATTCGGCCTCGGCCGGAGCCGGCAGAAATTCCTCTACCTCCCCGAGCAGCATACGGACTTCATCTTCGCAGTCCTCGGGGAAGAGCTGGGCTTTGTCGGTGCCGCGACTGTGGTCTTCCTCTTTTTTCTCTTTGCCCTGCGGGGATTCAGGATTGCGCTGTCCACCCAGGATCCATTTGCCAGCCTCCTCGCCAGTGGCATAACATCGATGGTCATATTCCAGGCGGTGATCAACATAGGGGTGGTCTCCGGTATACTCCCGATCACTGGCATTCCACTGCCCCTCGTCAGCTTCGGCGGGTCGTCTCTCGTTGTCACCCTGGCATCCATAGGACTGCTGCTCAACATCTCGAAGCATGTGAGGGGGCGATTATAGATTGCGCGTGGTCTTTGCGGGCGGCGGCACCGGAGGTCATATCTACCCGGCAATAACCATAGCCCGGGTCCTCCGCGAGCGTCACCCGGACTCAGAGATACTCTTTGTAGGCTCCCGCCGGGGGCCGGATAGCGACATCGTCACCCGTGAGGGATTCGAGATCAAGACGATTGACATGACGGGGATACCGCGCCGCGTCTCCTTGCGGTCCGTGCTGGCGGCCTTCAAGGCAGCCTCCGGCCTCACAAAGGCATTCGCCATTCTCACCGAATTCCGCCCCGATGTCGCCATCGGCACCGGGGGGTATATCTCCGGCCCTGTGTTGCTGGCCGCAAGGCTCATGGGCGTTCCTGTGGCCATCCAGGAGCAGAATGTCGTGCCCGGCTTTGCCAACAGGGTGCTCTCCAGGTTGGCCCGGGCAGTGTTCGTGAGTTTCGAGGAATCCCGTCCTTACTTCCCGCGGAGCTCCCGGGTCCTCGTGACGGGCAACCCGGTCAGGCGCGAGATCGTAGAGAAGGGACGCACGGAGGGGGCAGAGGCGCTGGGGCTGGACCCCGGACGCCCGACGCTCCTTGTCTTTGGGGGCAGCCTGGGTGCCGGTGTCATAAATGAGGCAATGTGTGAGGCTTATCCGTCTCTCATGAAGATCCCGGGACTGCAGGTGGTCCATCAAACGGGGCCCGCGGGATACGATGCCACGAGGAGCAAACTGGTGCAGAGAGGGATAATTCCCAAATATGGTGGAGATATTGTACTGACACCATATCTCTATGATATGGCTTCTGCTCTTGCCTCAGCGGACCTGGTAGTCATGCGCGCAGGGGGTGGAGTAGCGGAGATAACTGCAAGGGGGCTTCCCGCGATACTGGTGCCCCTGTCCGGGGCTCCCGGCGCCCACCAGGCGAAGAACGCCGAGGTCTTGAGAAAGGCAGGGGCTGCGCTGGTGATATGCCAGGAAGGACTCAATGGGGAAGTCCTGTTTCATGCGGTGAAGTCACTCTTGAGCAGTCCGGCAAGGCTTGCGGAGATGGCCGGGAGGAGTAGAGCCCTCGGCAAGCCGGACGCTGCCCTCGAGATTGTCCGGGAGATCGAGGCTATTGTGGCGGGGAGAGGACGATAGCACGCCGGCCGGGGCACCAGGGTCGGCCGAGGTACTCGCAACAGGGTCCCGGCATAGGATGATAAGGGGGGATCGCCGCACTGCCGCTCCGTGGTGGCGGAGTGATTTTTTTGCGGCAACAGCCATGCAAGATCGTTCGCGGATTCATTTTGTGGGAATCGGTGGCTACGGGATGAGCTCACTGGCAAAGATATTCCTCGAGATGGGATGGGACGTGTCTGGTTCCGACCTGAAGGATTCCCGGCGGCTCAGGGAATTGCAGGGATTGGGTGCCCGCGTGGCAATAGGCCACGATGCCGCGAACCTGGACAGGCCTGACCTGGTGGTGGTGAGCGTCGCGGTTCCCGGGGATAACGTGGAGGTGATCGAGGCAAAGAGACTCGGTATCCCGGTTATCTCGCGGGCCGAGCTTCTCGGGCGCCTCATGGGTGAGAGGTACTCTATCGCTGTCACCGGGAGCCATGGCAAGACCACGACCACCTCCATGATCTCGGCCGTGCTCACCGTGGCGGGTCTTGACCCGACCATCGTCATAG
>DUSO01000020.1 GCA_012842565.1 Bacillota bacterium | reverse complement strand
TTCTTGCTGTTCAGGTCCTCGACGAATATCCGTGTCCCGCGACGATAAACCTCGGCATGATGCCAGGAAGCAAAGGAATCCTTGACGACGATGTCGTTCTCAGGCCCCCGCCCTATTGTCACCATGTCCTCGAGGCGAAACCGCGTGCCGGCCGGGGGGTCGCCAGGGGTGCTTATGACGACAAGGGAGGCGACCTGTTGTGCCCCGTCTGGAACCGATCCCCTTATGACCTCGAGCGACAGGCGCCAGAGAAAAGCGTATATAACAACGATGAGGAGCAGTCGCCAGGCCGTCGCCAGGAGGTCCAACACTCCCCTCACCCCTCAGAGCAAAGTCTCATATCTGAAACCTGAGCAAGGCACTTCCTATTTTGATCACGTCACCATCCCTCAGTATATGCTCCCCGATGCGATGGTCGTTGACATAGGTGCCATTTACACTGCCGAGATCCCGGAGGATAAACGAACCCTGGCGCATGCTGATGGCAGCATGCTCGCGTGAGACACCCGGGTCTGAAAGGACTATGTCATTGGCCCGCGACCTTCCCAACCTTATCTCGCGGCCTTGCAGGGCATACTCCTTCCCGGCGTTGTCTCCGGAGACAACGACCAGTCGCGGCCGGTATCCGGCAGGACCTGTCCCGGACTCTAGCGAGGGTTCGCCACCTTTCACTGCGTCCTGGTCAAAGAGCCGGGTCGATTCCGCCTGGTCTACGGTGGTGATATCGACCTGGTCGCCCTCATCCTTCCCTTGTACTACCTCGCTTTCAGCAAAGCTGGGCACCACCCTTATCTCTCCCGTCTTCAGCGAGGGCTCCTCAACAAAGGAGATCTCCCGCGCCCCCACAAATGAATAGCCATGCCGCCTGGCATGATGTTCTAGATAACTCGAAAGCTCCAGGGACAGGGTACGTTCAAGGGGCCGGATGCGCTGGACCTCGTGCGGGTGCATGAAAACACTGTAATGATTGGGCACATAGATACGAGAGACGCTTACGCGCTTCTCGTCCTCCATGGCACGCAAGAGCCGCCTCCCGATTTCAACAGGGTGGGTGCCGCACGACCTCCCGCGGCAAAAAAGAGCGTTTATGGCTTCCTCAATCGCCCGTTCCAGCCTGGTGAGAAAGCTCATGACACCCATACCTCTCTCCATTTCCCAAAAGGGCGCGCTTCCCAATTTCATTCAAGGCCAGTATACCCCCTAGATATGGCTGGCGCAATACCTCCTCCGCAGCTGGCCGCAGGCTGCGTCGATATCGCTGCCGAGCGTGCGCCTGATAGTGACGCTTATGCCATATCCCTTGAGCACTGCCGCAAACTCCTTTATGACCACGGGATCCGGCCTCTCATAGCTGCGTTCTTCTATCGGGTTAAAGGATATCAGGTTTACGTGGCAGAGCATTCCCTTGAGGATGCCTCCCAGCTCGCGGGCGCAGGAGAGGCTGTCGTTTACGCCCCTGATAAGCGAATACTCAAAGGTCACCCGCCTCCCGCTAGCCCTGATATATGCCCTGCACGCGTCAAGGAGCGGGGATATAGGGTAGCGCCTGTTCACCGGCACGATCCGGTCCCTCAGCTCGTCGTTGGGTGCATGCAGCGAGACCGAGAGCGTCACAGGCAACCCCTCGCCGGCAAGCCGGTATATGCCGGGTATGATGCCACACGTGGAAATGGTCATGCGCCTGAATCCGATGTCAAGCCCGGCCGGCTCATTCAACAACCTGAGAAATCTGATCACATTATCGTAGTTGTCAAGGGGTTCCCCTGAACCCATCATCACCACGTTACGGACGCGGTCACCCTTACGGCTTACATCCCGGTTCATGATAAAGACCTGGTCCAGCATCTCGGACACCATGAGACTCCTCTTAAAGCCCGAGAGCCCGGTGGCACACATCTTACATGCCATCCGGCACCCGACCTGGCTGGACACGCACGCCGTTACTCCATAGCGGTACCTCATGCATGCGGCTTCCACAGCATTACCGTCGCGAAGCCCCAGGAGATATTTAACCGTCCCGTCGCGGGATTCCTGTCTAGTTATGACACCGGCCTCATGTATGTCAAAGACCACCGCAAGCCGTTCCCTCAGGTCACGCGGCAGGTCCGTCATATTGTGAAACGAGCATTCTTGCTTTTTATGTATCCACCGGAAGACCTGCCTGCCGCGGTAACGCGGGAGCCCCATCTCCGAAAAGAGGTCCTCCACTTCCTGCGGGAAAAGCTCTTTCAGGTTTGGCAGACCCGTCTCTGGTATTTCCCCTGGCCTGTGACCATCACCCGGCATCCTGGATGCACTCCTCTGCACTGGTAGATCCCATGGAACCCGAACTTCGCAGGCCCCTTCAATAAGATTATATCCCATTTGCCCCTTGCCGGCAGAGGGAAGCGCAGGCAGCCAGGTAACCCACGCCAATTGCACAATTGACTCTTTGCCTGCGACACTATAAAATGGCTCCGTGGAACTTTTATCCATGGGATGGGTGAATAATGCGTTTATTCCTCGTACGACATGCAGAGACCGAGTGGAATGAGCTCAAGAGATATCAGGGACACATGGACATACAACTCTCCCGGCGGGGCCATGAACAGGCAAGGATGGTTGCGGCCCGGCTCGCGCTGGAAGATATCTCCGCCGTCTATTCGAGCGACCTCACGAGGGCCCGCTCCACGGCAGAGGAAATAGCCGCAACCCATGCGCTAGAGGTGGAAACACGCAGGGCACTTAGAGAGGTGGACGTGGGCGCATGGGAAGGCCTTAGCATCGAAGAGATAAGAGAACGCTTCCCGGAGGATTTTGAGAGGTGGAAGAAGGATAGCGCCAATGTCCGGTTCCCGCAGGGGGAATCATATCTCGACGTAAAGGTACGGGCCATGCCTGTAATCGATGAGATCGTCCGGCGCCATCGCGCGCGGGAAGAAGGGGCGGTCGTGGTAAGCCACTCGGGCCCTCTGAAGGTCATAATATGCACCCTCCTGGGGCTCGACCTGAACGAGAGGTATCGTTTCAGCCTGGCAAATGCCAGCGTGAGCCTGGTGACCTTCGTTGACGGCCTGCCGCCGAGGCTTGAGCTGCTAAACGACACATGCCACCTGCTGCCGCTCGCCGCGTCCTCATGTCAAGCAGGTTACTCCCCGAATACCAGGTCACCAAAAAATGATGGCGCATGAAACGTACCCGGGGTAAAGGACCACCCGCTGAATTCCCCGAGGCGGGGCATTGTCCTGTTGAAGTTTATGCCAAAGACGTCCCCCGGGCGCGGCGGCTCCCCGGTGACCTGTGATACGGGAATCATGACCTCCAGGGTCCAGCCCGCCCTGCCGGTCGTAACAGCCACCCTCCAGTCGGCATTCCATCCCGGTCCGCGCCTGGAGCAGCTGTCATACCGTGTGCCGAGGGAATTCGCGGCAAAGTGGTAATAAAAACTGTGATCATGCCGCGGATCCAGAAATATTTCGATCGAGTCATCATAAAAGACCGGGCCGTCCCTCTTGGTAACAGAGGATATGATCTCCCCCGGGTTTGAATCATCCATCCGGAATGCAATATAGAGGTTCTGCCCATCATGACATGCTGCCACGTAGGTTTGCTCCTTTGCCCTCCCCTCCCCCGTTATGAGCTCAAAATCCGTCTGCCAGTCAGCCCTGTTCCATGCATCATCATCGAGCAGGCCGTCGACAAGGGGAGCCTCTTCGACATAGACAGCCACAATCCTGCGCGGGCTCTCCTGAACATAGTACGTAGGGGCTAAGAGGGCGGCCCCGGCCGGCTCTTTCCTCTCTTGTCCGGCAGACCTTTCTCTCCCATCGTGAGCCAGGACCCCCGTTGCAAATGGACCCGAACGGAGTGCGGCGAGATATTCATCGGTAAGATACGGGTATGCGAAAATAGCCACCCCGGGGGCCCCGGATTGCCTGGCGGCGTCTATCTGGTCCACCAGTTGCTGCGGGCCGGGCAGGTTAAAGCCCTGCAACCCTGCGTAGACAGGCACGGGAGCCCCCTCTGCGAAGTATCTCGACCAGACTAATAGCCCCTTCATCTCGTTTGCCCGCGAACTGTATGTCATCGGGACCACCGCATCCAGGTAGCCCGAACGCAGCCACAGGGGCCAGTCCTGCAGGAACCCGGGGTTTAGCTCAATCGGCATCCCCCTCGGCATAACGGCCGCGGTAACCCGCACCCGGGGTTCAAGGTCGTGCACTCGCTGCGAGATGAGCCCGACGAGCCGGGTTACGGAGTCCGCACGCATCTTGTTCCAGGCCTTGAATTCGGCCGGGTTCTCATATGGATCGAGATCAAGCAGGTCAATCCCGTAAAGCCGCTGAAACTCCGCCCGGTGTTCCCGGCTATAGCAAGTGTCGGCAACAGCAGGGTCAGGGAAACGGACATAATCGAGATGAATCCCGTCCACGTCATATCTACCAACGATCTCGCAGGCAAGATCGGTATAGAATTCAGAGACCCCGGCATGCATGGGGCAGACCCAGAAGAAGCGATTGGGGCCCTGCCGGTACCCGATTTCCCCGTTCCTGTTGATCGCAGCCCATTCCGGATATCTGGTCAAAATGGGTCCCGGCGAATTGAGGCCAACATAAAACATGCTCAGCCACGCGTGGACCTCGATTGACCTGGCATGCGCTTCCTTTATAACCATATCCAGCGGGTCGAGCCCATCAAAAAGAGGCATCTGGGGCGGCATCCCCCGGGATACCATGACTCGAGAAGGATAGACGGTATATCCCTGGTAGAACACCTCGAGGAATATAGCATTGAAATGGGCATAAGAAAGGCGTTCTACCATCTCTCGAATGCCGGCGGCGTCCGTGGGGATGCTCTTTGCGTTTACCCATACGCCACGGAATTCCCCGGGGCCATCCTGAAAGGTCCCGGTAACCGCATAAGGGGCCTCTGCGCCGGCCAAAGCACCGGCCAGCAGGGTGATGCTCAGGAAAATCAGGATATGCGGGAAAGCAAAAACACGGCCCCCGAGGCGTGCCCGCTCCCGCTGGCACGCCTCCGCCGGGCGCTCCTTCATTCCTGGTCCTCGATGGCCTCGCATTCTCTAGCCCACATTTCATCAAGCGCTTTTACAACGCGGTCGTACTCATCATCGTCGAGATCGACCAGGACCTCCTCACCATCCGGGTCTTTTTCGACCCTGAAGATACGCTCCTCGAGGAGGATTTCGTCATCCTCGCCGCCAAGATCCTCCTCGTCAATAGCACTATCTGAAACCAGGACAGCGTAGGTCTTACCGTCAAGTTCCACAACGTCCAGGACCGAAAAGTCCTCCTCCTCTCCGTCGTCGTAGACAACGGTGATTACGTCGTCTTTCAGGCTTTCTCCAGCCATCTCGCTACCTCCTAATCTCCTCCTGCTACGGGCTCGATAGACGATAGGTATGTTACCCGCGCAACTCGAGTTTCATACAAACTCTCCCTCACCATTATCCTTACGCTCGGGGTCGCCCGGGCCATCCGGCCCGGAATAGTTAGGTGTCCAGGTTATGCTGGTAGTCCAGGTAGCTCTGCAAAATCAGTGTGGCTGCCATCTGGTCTAGTTTCCTCTTGCGTTTTCCCCTGCTCACGTCAGCTTCCAGCATTGCCCGTTCCGCTGCAACCGTCGAAAGACGCTCATCCCATGTCACGACAGGCACAGAAAGGCTCTTTCGTATCTCATCGCAAAACCTCAACACATCCCTCGCCGCTGTCCCGATTGTCCCGTCCATGTTCCTCGGCAAGCCCACAACAACACCTTCCGCACCGCACTCTCTTATGATCCTTCCGAGCTCCTCGATCGCCTTGTGCCTTGACGAGCGAAGGATCCTTCCAAGGCCCTGCGCCACCATACCTGTAGGATCACTGACCGCCACGCCTATGACCTTATGGCCCACATCAAGGCCGACCAGCCTCATGGCATCACCTCAATATACGCGTATATGAAAGCCGGGACACGCCGCCGCGCAGTACCCGCACAGGATGCACCTCGACTGGTCGACGCGAGGCCTCCCATCCACCAGACTCAATGCTTGATACGAACACGCGCCGACACAGCTCCCGCACCCTGTACACCCTTCCTCCACGTGCACCGTCTTATGACCCATAAGCCCCGGGAGGAGGTCATTTCTTATGTTGCCGGGCGCGGATCCAAAGGCCCGGACATTGATCCTTATCTCATCGCGGCTCTGCATGCCCACAGCCACTGCATCGACAAAGGACAGGCCGGCAATATAGCCGACTGCCTCCGCATAGTCACGGATCAAGTTGCCTCCACCCAGGCACTTCATTGCGTAAATCCCCTTGCCTGCCGCACGGGCCTCCCGTATGGCCGCCTCCATCTCGGCCCTGGTACCCCCCTTTATACCGATCCCCCTCACATTGAGAAGGGGATGGATCACATCTATCTCCGGCATAAGGGTGGCGCATCTCACCACTTCTATAGCATGGGTGGATACCCCGACGGCCTTTACGATGCCTGCCTCCCTGGCATCGATAAGGCATCGGAGAGCATCCCCGTGACCCTTCAAGGTCAACCCTGACTCCTGTTCATGTAACATGAATATGTCCAGGTAGTCAGTGCCCAATTCCTCGAGAGCCCTCTCTATACTCTCTTTCATCCCTTGGTAAGTGTAGGCGTATGAGCGCGACGAGATTACCACCTCGTCGCGGTCTACTGCCTTAAGCATTTTATGCAAGTGGGGGTACGTACGGTAAAGCTCGGCGGTATCAAAGAAATTGATGCCTTGATCAATGGCGTCCAGGAACAAAGCGGCCGCGGCATCGGGGGAAAGGTTACTCTGGAGCGGCCCCACAGTCAGCGTCCCGAAGCAGAGTCGCGAGACCACAAGCCCGGTGCGGCCCAATACCCTTTTCTCCAAGAATCCATCTCCCTCTCCTTCAGGTCCAATGCCCCTGCCACAAAAGGCGGTAGCCGGTCCGCCGCACCTGAGCAAAAAGCTACTGCGCTTGTTCAGGGTCGGAATGAAGATAGTGCCTCACCAATTCTTCGAGTATCTCGTCGCGCTCCACCTTGCGGATGAGGTTACGCGCATTCCTGTGGCTTGTTATGTAGGTCGGGTCACCTGAGAGGAGGTAACCAACCAGCTGGTTTACGGGATTATAGCCCTTTTCGCGTAACGCGATGTAGACTTGATGAAGCACCTCTGAGATAGATATATTTTCCTCGGAGACAACCTTAAACGTCTGAGTTTCCTCGTGAGTATCCTTCACCCGGTCATCACCCCCCGGCGATCGCTCCTACTGCAGCAGGCGACCGACGCGAGCGCGGATTATCTCTCGCGCGGCATCCAGGGCGGCACCGAGACGGCCGGCATCCCTTGCACCCGCCTCCGCGATCTCGGGCCTGCCTCCCCCACCCCCGCCTGCCACTCGAGCAGTCTCCCTGACTATCTCTCCTGCGTTCAGCCCGCGTGTTGTGAGGTCCCTGGTGACTGCCGCGAGGAAACTCGCCCGGCCGTTTACCCTCGACCCAAGGACGAGCACTCCCGAACCGATCTTTGCCTTGATGAGGTCGCTAAAGCCGCGAAGTTCCTCGGGAGAAAGCCCCTCGACCTCCGAAACCAGTATCTTGACCCCCTGATATTCTTCTACCCTCCTGAGGACATCATCTACCCTCCGAGCGAGGGCCTGGTCCTTCATGGAAGACAGCTCCCGTTCAAGATCCCGTTCCCGCGATAACAGGAGGTCTATGCGATCCGCCAACTGCTCCCGAGTAGTCTTGAGCCTGGCTGCTGCATCCATAAGGCTTGTCTCCAGATCTCTCACATAGGTGATCGCTTGGTTGCCGGTGAGGGCCTCTACCCGCTTTATACCGGCGGCAACGCTGCCCGCTCCTACGATCTTGAACAGCCCTACCTGCCCCGTCCTGGCGAGATGAGTGCCTCCGCAAAGCTCGAGGCTCTTGTCCTGTATGCGGACCACCCTCACCCTCTCGCCGTACTTTTCGCCGAAAAGCGCGATCGCGCCCATTTTCCTGGCCTCCTCCAGGGAGGTCTCAAACACCTCCACGGGCAGGTCAGCCATTACCATATCATTTACCAGGTCCTCAACCCTTGCCAGCTCCTCCCTGCCCGGGGTCTCGGGATTTGAGAAGTCAAACCGGAGGCGATCTGGAGCGACGAGGGACCCGGACTGGAATACATGATGCCCGAGCACACGCCTCAAAGCCGCATGCAGCAAATGCGTCGCAGTATGATTTCTCGCTATGGCAAGACGTCTCTTCTCGTCGACGCTGGCCGTGACGGTATCGCCGACGGCGATGCTGCCCTCCTCCACCTTCACCTCGTGGAGAATGGCTTCTCCAAGCCGCCTGGTATCCGAGACCCTTGCCTTGCCGGACGGGCCCTCGATTATGCCGGTGTCTCCTACCTGGCCTCCTGCCTCCGGGTAGAATGGCGTCCTGTCCAGCACCAGCTGCCCGGTCTCCCCCTCCCGGAGCTCACCGACCGGGCCAGCCCCGGTAAATGCCGCGGTAACCCCGGCCTCCGCCCTCAAATAGCCATACCCTATGAAATGGCTCGCCATGCCAGCAAGCTTCTCGGCGTCGACTGTCGCGTCCCCGAGGTAGCCGGCAACCTGCCTTGCGGCCCGCGCCCTTTCCCTCTGATCATTCATGAGCCGCAAAAACTCTTCATGGTCTATGCTTACCCCGGCCTCCTGGCATATCTCCTCAGTGAGCTCGTAGGGGAAACCATAGGTATCGTATAGCCTGAAGGCATCGGCGCCGGACAGGACCTTTACGCCTTGCTGCCTGAGCTTGCCGAGAATGGAATCGAGCATCCCGGTACCCTGCTCCAGGGTCTCTACAAAGCGAGATTCCTCGGCATTTATGGTCTTGAGGATGTAATCGCTGCGTTCGGTCAACTCAGGATAGGCATCTTTCATGACATCTATTACAGCCCAGGAAATCTCACTCAAAAAAGGCCTCTCGATCCCCAAGAGCCGCCCGTGTCGCACAGAACGCCTGAGCAGGCGCCTCAGCACATATCCTCTTCCCTCATTGGAGGGGGATACACCGTCACTGACCAGGAAAGTGACGCCGCGCATGTGGTCTGTGATCACGCGTATGGACCTGTCCCATTCCTCCCTCTCCCCATAGGCCTTACCGCTGGCCCGGGAGATCGCAGCGACGACTGGCTGCAAGAGGTCGGTTTCAAAGACGCTTCTTACCCCCTGGAGGATCGCCGAAGCACGCTCGAGGCCCATGCCGGTGTCTATGCTCTTCTTGTCAAGGAGATGGTATTCTCCGGCCTCATCCTTTCTAAACTGGATGAATACTAGGTTCCAGACTTCCATGAAGCGGTCGCAATCGCACTCGACCCCGCACCCGGGCCTCCCGCAGCCGTACTCCGGACCACGGTCTACATATATCTCAGAGCATGGCCCGCAGGGCCCGACCCCGATCTCCCAAAAATTGGTCTCCTTGCCAAGCCGGACGATCCTGCCGGCCGGTACACCAACGGCCTTGTTCCAGATCTCAAATGCCTCATCATCGTCGAGGTATATGGTAACCCAGAGATCCTCAGGGTCAAAACCTAGGTGGCTGGTGACGAATTCCCAGGCCCAGGGTATGGCTTCCTTTTTGAAATAATCCCCGAACGAGAAATTGCCGAGCATCTCAAAAAAAGTGCAATGCCTTGCGGTCTTGCCCACATTGTCGATGTCGGCTGTCCTGAGGCACCGCTGGCACGTGCTGATCCTGGTGGAGGGGGGTGTCTCCGTGCCCAGGAAGTACGGCTTAAAGGGCACCATCCCCGCACCGGTGAGGAGGAGAGTCGGGTCGCCATGCGGGATAAGAGAAGCACTGGGGAGAATCAGGTGTCCTCTGTCACGAAAGAACCCCAGGAACTTACGCCGCAATTCTGACCCTGAAAGAGGTTGAAGACGTCCTGGAACCGCATCCATGTAGCTGCCGCGGCCAATCCCCGAAAACCATCCCAAAAGCCGCAGCTTGCCTCCCTTCATATGCTCGAAACAAGGCCGGAATGACTACGACTATCATAACCAAAGGAGCTATTTGTTGTCAATCTGAATCACAGGACATGCAGGATACCCGTTTATTGCTGTAGCTTTTCTGCAATAAAGCCTACCACGATCTTCAAGATAGCTGCAAGGGGCACCCCTATCAGGAGCCCGGCAAAACCAAAGACCTCGGCTCCCGCAAGGACGGCGAATATAACCACCAGGGGGTGCAATCCTACACGATCACCCAATATCTTGGGAGCGATTACCGCACCCTCGAGTTCCTGGATGGCGAGCAGCATCAGGGCGACCCACAGGGCTGTCCAGGGAGAGACCAAGAGGGCCGCAGCCACAGCGGGGATTGCCCCAAGGAGGGGGCCAAAGTAGGGGATCATGTCCAGGATCCCGGCCAGAATACCTATGACCAGCGCGAATTCGACATGCATCAGCGTAAGCCCGATAGCGGTGAGTCCCCCGACGACTGCCCCCACGAGGAGCTGCCCCCGGACGAATTCGCTGAGCACGCCATCTATCTGCCCGACCAGGCGGATGATGTCGCCCCTCCCGCGGGCCAGGAGCATCCCGGCTACACGGCCGCGAATACGGTCCATGTCTCTGGTGATATAAAAGGCAAGCACAGGTGTAATGATGAGCCCGAGGGAATGAGACAATATCCCCATCAAGCCCTCTACGGCCCGCCTTGCGGCTTCCCTCAGATGCTGCTCCCCCCGGGTTATGGCGTCATCGATGAATACCCTCACAGGTTCGGGCACACGAAGCCTGTCAAACCTCTCATAAATCAGTGACAGCCTTGCCTGTAGCCTCATGGCGTGACCCGGCAGGATATCAGCAAGCTCCTGAAGCTGGCGCAAGAAGGATGGGAAAAGGTAAAGACACAGGAGAAGCATTACAACCCCGGTGCCCAGGTATACTATGACGGTGCCGGCCGACCGTGGCGCCCCACGCCTCTCGAGTGCTGATACGAGAGGGTCGATCAGGTATGCGATGGCGCCGGCCGCTACAAACGGCACGAGCACGGCCCGGATGCGGTATAAAAAGGCCGCAAGAGCGGCCCCTGCCATGAGAGAGAAGAGATATTTGACGGGAGCCTTCACTCAACCCTTCCCAGGCCCATCCGTCGACCCAGTCCCAGAGTCCTGAGGCCTAAACGCGCCGGCCCCGCCATCATCTTGTCGCGCAGCCTGCCCGCTGACCTCACTAGCCTGGTCGCCGCCCTCCCGGTCGCAGTCTTCAACCCGGATTCTTCCGCGGCAGATTCAAGGTTGGCCCGGTTTCTCGAGCGAAGATACATGTATGTTCCTATCGATGCCCCGAGGATGACCCCGGTGAGGAGCGATCTCCAAAACCTGCGCATCCTGTCACACCTTTCGT
>DUSO01000019.1 GCA_012842565.1 Bacillota bacterium | reverse complement strand
TACGCCGCATCGGCTCGGTAATTACGCCCATGAGAAAGCCTTGTCCCCCGCTCGGCTCTCTCATTGTAACCTATTCAACAAATCCGGCCTATATCCTCCTTTGGCGTGCGAAATCCTCTCCCATACAAGAAAGCCCCGGGATGAACCCGGGGCTCCGCAAGGAGTTGCTCCTTGCATGAAGGAAGGAGGTTTCGTTGCTCTTTTGATGTGAATCTTGCTTTGAATCCAGATACTAGATGTTATTGAGTCTAATGCTCCGCCCGGTGTTACGTCATACGGACAGGCATGGCCGAGGGCAGCAATGAAGTATGCGGTATCCGGTGCTTCGTCTGAATGCTGCGGTGTATTGTCCGGGAATTACTCAGAACCTGCTGCCTATCGTGCCATAGCTCGCCCCGGCCATGCCTTTCGCCAGGGTAAGGGCGTCTTGGCCTAAGCCTTTGGCCCTCACCATGCGCCCCTTCTCAGAATTCCACCGTCAGTCCAGCGCTCGCGGACAGGCCGTCCGGATAGGTGATTTCCGCGTCTCTGTCCTCGTACCCATTGCTATAGTTGACGGCGAACTTGATCCCGTTCGGCGCGGTGTAGCCTGCGCCGGCGACGTAGGTTAGGTCATCGCCTTCGAGCCTTGCTTTCCCGTTGAGCTCAACCGCGTTCAACACCGGGACCGGCAGGACTGTGGAGGCCTGCACGTCGTGAGTAGTGGGTTTGTTGGTCTCGAACTTGAGCCCATACTTGGCATTGACCGCAAGCGCGCCGACCGGGAATGTGCGCTCCGCGCTGGCATTTACGGTTGTCACCTCAGGATCCTCCTGCGGCACCGTCGAGGTGGTCAGTTTGTACTCGCCGCTGAGCTTGAAACCCTCCACCTCAGTATCAGCGCCGACGCCGATTATGCGTCTGGTGCCGACAACAGCGTTGCCGTCCTTGCGCTGCTCGTGCTGGTCGATGAACCCCCTGAGGTTGATGCCCTGCACTGTAGTCGACACCTCGGCGTCAAAGCCGCGCTCGCCCTTGTTGTTGTCCACTACGTTGTCGGGCTCATCATCGTCGTCCTTCGACCTGTCACGGTAGACGGGATCAAAGGCCCAGTCAAAGTCCCTGTATCCCGCCTTGACGGTCATGCCGCTCAAAATCGGGATGTTGGTGATGGTGGCCTCGACCTTGCGAGCCGCCGCTGAATTGGGCTCGTCAGCTGCATAGAGCCCTGACACGCTGAGGTTTGGCATCGGCGAAAAGCCTGCCTGGCCTACATAGTAGAGGTCGTCTCCGGCCTTTACTACGCTACCCGCCAAATCGATGCCCTGGATCAGGGCAGATGCCGATGCACCCCGCACGATTCTCGTCTCCTGCTGGTCTTTCCATGTCTGGCCGTCCCAGCCGTAGAACGCGCTCAGCGTCATGGGCCCGACTGGAAGGCCGCTCATGGAAGCGCCCTCGATCTTGCCGTCGGTCTCGTCCTTGAACGCGATATACGGGGAGTAGTCGATGGCAAGGTCGCCGAGCCTGGTCACAACCTGAGGGCCTCCAGGCCAGTAGGCTCCGGTGCTCTCCAGGTATGCCTTGTCAATCGTGAGACCATTGGGTCCCGTGATGGTGACAGGCGTGAGGCTGCCAAGCTTACCCGGTTCTACCTTGTCATCTTCCGGCATGGGATCGGGGAGCACCCCAGTCCTATCGAACGGTGCCCACTTTATCGGAGCAAACTCGACTACTGCCTTTATGGCGTCGCCCGCTCCTATCCCCATTCCCAGGTTGAGCCTGAGGTCGCTCTCGCCCTCAACCTTTGGATCCTTTGGACTCAGCTTGATCTCGGTCTTGAGCGATCCAGTTACCTCAACCTTGGGAGCTGCAACTACTGGAAGCGCCATTGCACAAACCAGTAGGGCAATCAGTGCTACAGTCAGTTTCCGCATAGTGTTGAACCCCCTTGGTTCGTTTAATTGCAATATGCCTTGCTGCAAGGTGTGCTACGTTGGGGTCCACAATGAGTCTCCTCGTTACCTCATCATTTCCCCCGGCTTCGAAGTCTGCTGCGTATCTATCAACCCCCTGCATCCGCGGTACAAGGGGCTCACCTCCTTTCCCCCGCCTGTGCAGGGAGATGATATTCTTGTGAATTACCTGGTGTCGTCTTGTTGCTCGATCGCTGAATGACTCTTGAGATTGCTTCTGGTGCAACAGTTGCGTAGTCAGATCTTCCACATCAATTCCAATCTATTTACCTGTCAAGGAGCGCTCTATTCGTTTCTACTCCATGTATTCTCCGCATATCACGTTATTCCTTCATCTTGCTAGCTTTTTCGCCCATGAAACTGGTGGAACACCGGCACAATTCTGCCAGGAATGGCAAAAGAATAGCCCCGGTTGCCCGGGGCACGGTCATAAGCCTACATAGGCCTCAGCCTGAACGGTTCTCAGCCTGCATTGGACAGGCCGAATTCATCGAAGAGAGCCCTGACGGCCTCCTGCGCATCCTCCTCGCGAACCAGGCACGATATGGTGATCTCGGAGTCCACAGTCTGCATGATATCGATACCCCGCCGGTAAAGAGCATCTACGACTCTGGCCACGATGCCGGGCACGTATTGCATTCCCGCCCCTATCACTGATACCTTGGCGCACCCACGGGCGACCCTGGCGGAGAAGCCCGCCCTCTCGAGGGCGAGCTCGGCCTTGTCTGCAAGGTCGGCCCTAACCGTGAACAACGTGGTGGTGGGGGTCATGTTTATGAAGTCGATGTTGATTCCTTCCTCGCTTATGACCTTGAAAACCTGTACCCTGGCCTCCCCCTGGTCCTTAGCCCGGGATATGTCGACCTCGACCCTGGCAAGGCCAGCCATATGAGTAACCCCCGTTATCACCCTGCTGGGTTTGCCGGAGGCGATCAGGGTGCCCGGGTGGTCGGAAAAGGTGTTTTTCACCCGCATGGGAATTCCCGCCTGCCGCACTATCTCCACGGCCCTGGGGTGGACGACCTTGGCACCGTTGTTGGCAAGCTCGCAGATCTCCTCGTAGGTCATACTCTCGAGGATCTTGGCCCCGCCAGATACCCGCGGGTCGGCGCTCATGACACCGTCGACGTCCGTGTATATCTCCACCAGCTCAGCCTTGAGCGCGACAGCAAGGGCGGAGGCAGTTGTATCGCTCCCTCCCCTCCCCAGGGTGGTCACGTCACCTGATATGGTGCATCCCTGGAAGCCCGCCACTACAGGCACCTGGCCCTGCCTCAGAGCGGTAAGGATGCGCTCCGGGCCTATCCCTATTATCCGGGCCTCGCCGAAATGGTCATCGGTAACGATGCCAGCCTGGGGGCCGGTCAAGGCTATGGCGTCATGGCCAGCCGCCTTCAGGGCCTGGACGACCATGACCGTAGATATGACCTCGCCGCACGATATGAGGAGGTCCTGTTCCCGGGCGCTCACCTCTACTCCGGCACTCCGCACCATGTCCAGCAGAGTATCAGTGGCGTACGGGTCGGGCCTCCTCCCCATGGCCGAGACAACAACTACCGGCCAAAACCCCTCCTTCTTTGCCTGGGCAACCTTGGAAGCTACGCGATTGCGTCCTTCGGCAGTGGCCACCGAAGTCCCCCCGAACTTCTGAACAATGATCCTGCGATTCCCCTCGTCCCTGCTTACTTCCTCCGTGATGCTCACCATATGCCGGCACTGGAATTCCCCGGCCCGGGACAGGCGGATGCCCCGCCCGAAATCGACGGCCCGACGTGAGCGGGCAACCCGGCCCAAGATGGGCGGGCGAATTGAGTGCCGTTTACCCTCCCTCATATCTCCTTATGGCTTTCCCGGGACGCTCACGGCCCCGGTCACAAGATCCCGTCTTCTTTTATATACAAGACTTTCTTTGCGTTTGCAATAGCCGAAAGGACCTGCGCGCGGGATGTCCCCCCGGGCACCGAACGAGCATTGAGGGAACTCTCAACGGTTATAGCCTGCAATATGTCATCCTGGAAGAGATCGCTGAAGCCCTTCCACTCGGAAACGCTCAAGTCGCAGAGCGAACGGCCGTTTTCGATACAGTGGAGGACCACCCTGCCGGCCACCCTGTGCGCGTCTCTAAACGCCATACCCTTCCGCACCAGGTAGTCCGCGATGTCTGTGGCTACCAGGAAGCCTTCCTTCACTGCACTCTCCATCCGGCCTTTTCTTACGGTGAGCGCCAGGATCACCGGGGTCAATACTTCAAGACACGCAAGCACGGTGTCGGCCGCGTCGAACAAGGCCTCTTTGTCCTCCTGCATATCTTTGTTGTACGCCAGGGGAAGCCCCTTCATGGTAACCAGGAGCGACACCAGGTCCCCGTAAACCCGGCCTGACTTGCCGCGAATGAGCTCGGCCACGTCGGGATTCTTCTTCTGCGGCATCATGCTGCTCCCGGTGGCATGGGCATCATCCAGCTCTATAAACCCGAATTCCTGGCTGGACCACAGGACAATCTCCTCACATAACCGGCTCAAGTGCATCATGAGAAGGGCGCATGCCGCCAGGAATTCTATGACGAAATCCCTGTCTGACACTGCATCCAGGCTGTTGGCGGTAATGCGGGCGAACCCCAGCCTCTTGGCCAGCGCCTCCCGTGAGATCGGGTAGGCCGTGCCGCATGCAGCCCCGGAGCCCAGTGGCATCTCGTCCATCCTGCGCAGACAATCGCGAAAGCGGCCCACATCCCTCTCGAGCATCTCGAAGTACGCCATGAGGTGGTGGCTGAACAAAACGGGCTGGGCGCGCTGGAGGTGTGTGTAAGCAGGCATCACTACATCTATTTCTTCCTCCGCCCTCTTTACCAGCGCCCGTTGGAGCTCGCGGGCCGACTCGACTATCTTCCTTGCCTGCTCCCTCACATAGAGGCGCATATCAAGGGCGACCTGATCATTCCGGCTCCTCCCGGTGTGGAGCTTTCTCGCGATATCCCCGACCCGCTCCTCGAGCAGCTTCTCGATATTGGTGTGAATGTCTTCAAGCTCAAGCTTAAACGCGATCTTGCCACCCTTTACATCGTCGAGGATCGAGGAGAGGCCCGCCTCGATCCGGGCCCTCTCCTCTCCTGATAGAACGCCGGCCTCTTCCAGGGCATGAGCATAAGCTATGCTCCCCTGGATGTCATACTCTGCAAGCCGGCAATCAAAGGGGATCGAGGCCCCGAACCGGTCCACGATCCCTTCGGTCTCCTTCGTAAACCTGCCAGACCAGTATTTCAATGCCTTCACCGGGCCTTTCCGCTTCGACCTTTGTCCCGCCTTGACAGGCTGCCCCGGGCCATCATGACAGGCTGCCGGACGATACCTTGCCGGCACCGGTGGCACGGGCGACCTCAGCCGCCACCTTCGTAGGAAGGCCCCATATCTCGATGAACCCTCGAGCTGCGGCATGGTCGAAGGTGTCGCCCTTATCATAAGTCGCAAGCGAGTGATCATAGAGGGAATAGGGTGACTTGCGGCCCACTACTGTCAGGCTGCCCTTGAAGAGTTTGATCCTGACGGTGCCGGTTACCCTTTCCTGAGTCTTTGCCACAAATGCGTCAAGGGCCTCGCGGAGTGGAGAATACCAGAGCCCGAAATAGGCAAGCTCGGCGTACTTTTGGTCGATGATCTGCTTGAAGTGGTAGGTCTCCCTCGGCAGGGTGAGACTCTCCAGGTCCTTGTGGGCCGCATGCAGTACAACTGCCGCTGGGGCCTCGTAGACCTCCCTGGATTTTATTCCAACCAGGCGATTCTCGATCTGGTCGATCCGACCCACGCCGTTGGTCCCTGCAATCATGTTGAGCCGGGTCACGAGCTCGACAGGACCGAGTTCCTTGCCATTCAGGCCGACGGGCCGGCCTGCCTCGAACATCACCTCGATGTAGGTAGGCGTGTCGGGCGCATGCTCGGGAGAGCTAGTCCAGAGGAAAGCATCGGCGGGCGGCTCGGCCCAAGGGTCTTCCAGGGCTCCGCATTCTATGCTCCTGCCCCAGAGGTTTTCATCAATGCTGTATGGGCTCTCTTTTGTGACCGGCACGGGGATATCGTGCTGCTTGGCGTACTCGATCTCCTCTTCCCTGGACATGTGCCAGTCCCTCACAGGAGCGATTACCTCGAGATCGGGTGCAAGCGCTGCACATGAGACCTCGAACCTCACCTGGTCATTGCCCTTGCCGGTGCATCCGTGCGCCACGGCAAAGGCGCCCTCATCCTGTGCGACCTTGACCAGCCACTTGGAGATAAGCGGCCTGGAGAGCGCCGAGTTGAGTGGATACTTGCCCTCATAGAGGGCATTCGCCGCAAGGCTCGGGAAGGCGTAATCGGTCAGGAATTCCTCCTTGCCATCTATCATGTAGCATTTCGACGCCCCGACCTTCAGGGCCTTTTCTTTCACGAAGTCAAGGTCCTTCGATCCACCCACGTCGAGGGCTACCGCTATTACCTCGGCGGAATACTTCTCTGCCAGCCACTTTATGGCAACAGATGTATCAAGTCCTCCGGAATAGGCCAATACAATCTTCTTCAATTCAATTACCTCCCGGCTCAGTCTCGCATTAATAAAGCCATTAGGCCCTTCTGGGCGTGCATCCTGTTTTCAGCCTGGTCGAAGACGATGGAATGAGGCCCGTCGATGACGTCATCCGTGATCTCCTCGCCCCTGTGGGCCGGGAGACAATGCATGACCATAACGTCGGGCTTTGCCTTATCGACGAGCTCCTGGTTGACCTGGTAGGGTGTAAGGGCCTTCACGCGCCTGTCGTGTTCCTGCTCCTGGCCCATGCTGGCCCAGACGTCGGTGTATATCACATCCGCGTCCTTTACCGCCTCGACGGGGTCATGGAGGATGTCGATCCTAGAGCCGGTAGCCTTTGCATCTTTCCTGGCTGCGTCCACGATGGCGCTATCAGGCTCGTAGCCTTCGGGCGTAGCAATGGCGATGTTCATCCCGACCTTCGCCGCCCCAAAGAGAAGGGAATGGGCAACGTTGTTGCCGTCTCCTACATATGCAAGCTTAAGCCCCTCCAGTCTCCCCCGTTTCTCCAGTATGGTGAAGTAGTCCGCCAGCGCCTGGCACGGGTGTAGCCTGTCTGTAAGCCCGTTTATTACGGGAACCGTGGCGTATTTCGCCAGGTCCTCCACGTCCTTGTGGTCAAAGGTCCTGATCATTATGCCGTCTACGTACCGCGATAGGACGCGGGCGGTATCTCCTATGGTCTCCCCCCTTCTCAACTGGAGGTCCGAGGCGTTGAGGAAGAGGCCGTAACCGCCCAGTTGAAAGATTCCCACCTCGAAAGAGACCCTTGTCCTCGTCGAGGGCTTTTGGAAGATCATGCCCAGCGTCTTGCCAGCGAGGAGTGGACATTGCTTGCCCTCACGCAAGAGCTCCTTCAGCTCTCTCGCCACCTGGAAGATCTTGAATATCTCTTCCCCCGTGAAATCGTGAAGCGAGATGAAATCCCGGCCCTTAAGACGCAGGGCCACTTCGTCGTTCATGAAGTCAAGGTCTTCTACTGAGATAATGCCAACCCTCTTTGCCACTAACTACACCGTCCTTTACCGGTCGCCGCGCCATTCGCCGTTATGCCGTCCTTCCCGGCCGGGGCGACCTGGCAGTTATAGTCATTCAGAGGGCAAGGAGATACTCCCCCTGCCTCCAGGAGGGACTTGACCCCGACTACGAAGGCAAAGGCCGTATCAAGGGACGTAAAACACGGCACCTTGTATTCGGCCGCCTTCCTGCGCAGGTGAAATCCCCTGGTAGTGTGCACCCCTCCCCGCGTAGGGGTGTTGATGACAAGCCCAACCTCACCTCCCTTCAATAGTTCATCCACATCCTCGAAGCGCACGGCCTTCAGGCTACCCGGCGGCAAGCCCGAGCCGCGCAGGAATTCCGCTGTATGTTCCGTAGCCATGATTTCAAAGCCCGTTTCCATGAGCCCCGACACCAGGGCGCAGGCCTGGGCCTTATCGCGGTCGGCCAGGGATAGCAACACCGGGCCCGAGGGCGGCACGCTACACCCGGCTGCCATGAAGGCCTTGGCCAGGGCCCGGCCAAATGTCCGGTCTACCCCAAGGACCTCCCCTGTGGATTTCATCTCCGGTCCAAGGCATGTATCCACCATGGATAACTTCTCGAATGAAAAGACAGGCGCCTTGACCACGACAAATGGGGGCGGTTCCATGAGTCCACCCCGATATCCCTGGTCTCTCAAGGTCACCCCCAGCGACGCCCTGGTGGCTACCTTTACCATAGGTATCCCTGTAGCCTTGGAGATGATGGGCACGGTACGGCTTGCCCTGGGGTTGGCCTCCAGGACGTAGATCTCATCCCCGCATGCGACGAACTGTATGTTGATGAGTCCGACGATATTCAGGGCCAGAGCGATTCTGGTAGTATATTCCACAATGGTCTGGACCTGTTCAGGGGTCAGGGTCTGGGACGGGAAGGCTGCTATGCTGTCCCCTGAATGGATACCGGCTCGCTCCACATGCTCCATGACGCCGGGGATCAGCACCTCTCGCCCGTCCGATACAGCGTCCACTTCGACTTCCTTGCCCTCGAGATAGCGGTCGATCAAGACAGGATGGCCCGGGGCAACCCGTACCGCCTCCGACATGTACCTTTCCAGTTCATGGGGTCCCCTTACTATCTCCATGGCCCTTCCGCCAAGCACATATGACGGCCTCACGACAACCGGGTAGCCAATCTCATAAGCTGCAGCAAAGGCATCGTGCTCGCTTTCCACTGCCTTCCACCTGGCCGCTGGAATTGCGAGACTGTCGAGGAGCGCGGCGAATTTCTCGCGGTCCTCCGCCATATCGATGGCCTCTACAGGTGTGCCGAGGATCTTCACCCCGTGGGAGGATAGCGGGCCAGCCTGGTTTATAGCGGTCTGGCCCCCGAATTGGACCATGACCCCAAGCGGCCTCTCTTTGTCTACCACATTGAGGATGTCCTCGGTTGTGAGGGGTTCGAAGTAGAGTCTGTCCGCCACGTCAAAATCCGTGCTCACCGTCTCCGGATTGTTGTTTATGATGATGGACTCGATCCCGGCCTCCTTCAAGCCCCAGACACAATGAACGCTGCAATAGTCAAACTCTATCCCCTGGCCGATCCGTATCGGGCCGGAACCAAGCACCACCACCTTGTCACGCTGGCTCGCATCGACCTCGTCCACCCCGCCGTAAGTCGAATAGTAGTATGGGGTGGAGGCCTCAAACTCTGCGGCGCACGTATCGACTGTCTTGTAACCCGGCACTATGCCGGAGGCCTTGCGGACGGCCCGCACTTCTCGAGGGTCCTTGCCAGCTAATTCGCCAATGGAATCATCGGAGAATCCTGCTTTTTTGGCCCTTAACATGAGATCGGGCTCTATCTGCGTGCTCCGGGCAATCTCGCGTTCGAGAGAGATGATCTTGGCTATCTTTTCTACAAAGAACGGCGCGAACCCTGATTTCCTCGCGACCTCATGCTGTGGCACCCCTCTCCTCAAGGCCTCTCCCACGGCAAAGATCCTGAGATCATTGGGCCTCTCCAGCTTGTTCATGACCTCCTCTAGGCTCCACCTGCGGGAGACACTAAAATACGATGATCCGGCACCCATGTCCAGAGACCTCAAGGCCTTCATGAACGCCTCCTCGAAGGTCCTCCCGATAGCCATCACCTCGCCCGTGGCCTTCATCTGGGTGCCGAGCGCCCGGTCAGCCTTCCCAAACTTGTCAAACGGCCACCGAGGAATCTTCACGGTAACATAGTCGAGGGCAGGCTCAAAGCTAGCCGTCGTCTTGCCTGTGACAGAATTTGCGATCTCATCAAGGGATAGCCCTATTGCGATCTTGGCGGCAACCTTGGCTATAGGGTAACCTGTCGCCTTTGAGGCCAGGGCGCTGGACCTGCTGACCCGGGGGTTCACCTCGATGACATAATAGTTCATGGAATATGGGTCGAGCGCGAACTGGATATTGCACCCGCCTTCTATCCCAAGGCCGCGTATTATCGAAAGGGCGGCATTCCTGAGGAGGTGGTATTCCTTGTCTGATAGCGTCTGGCTCGGCGCGACCACGATGCTATCCCCGGTATGGATGCCCACGGGATCGACATTCTCCATGTTACACACGGTTATGCAGGTATCCCGGGCATCGCGCATGACCTCATATTCGATTTCCTTCCACCCCGCGAGGCACTTCTCGATTAGCACCTGGCCGATGCGGCTCTGCCTGAGTCCCGTCGATACGATGGCTTTGAGGTCATCTTCGTTATAGGCAATGCCGCCGCCAGTCCCGCCCAGCGTAAAGGCGGGCCGCACCACCACTGGAAATCCTATTTCTCCCGCGAGGTCGAGCGCCTCTCCGACGGAGGTGGCTATCCCGCTGCCAGGTACCGGCTGACCGAGCCTAATCATGGTCTCCTTGAACAGCCTGCGATCCTCCGCGCTCCTTATTGCCTCCGGAGGCGTCCCCAGGAGCTCTACGCCATACCTGGAGAGCACGCCTGCATCGGAGAGCTCACAGGCCAGGTTGAGCCCTGTTTGCCCTCCCAGGGTCGCGAGCAGGCCGTCCGGTCGCTCCTTGCGTATGATCTCTGCAACAACGTCAGCAACCAGGGGCTCTATGTACACAGCATGAGAGAGCTCGACATCCGTCATTATGGTGGCAGGATTACTGTTCACAAGGACGACCTTTATTCCCTCTTCCTTGAGCGCCCTGCACGCCTGGGTGCCTGCGTAGTCGAATTCAGCGGCCTGGCCGATGGTAATCGGGCCGGACCCGATTACCATGACTTTACGGAGCCCTAACATCCTGGGCATTCGAAACAATCACCCCCCGCCTGAGATGGTCAGATATCTCCGGCCCTAAACAAAGGTACCAGGTATCACCCGGGTGTTACGCCGGCCCCAAACCCTATGCTGGCCGTGTCAGGCTGTTGGACCAGCGCCTCCCCACCATCTCCAGGTAACCTGCGAAGAGGCCGTGAGCATCTAATGGGCCGGGAGCAGCTTCAGGATGGAATTGTACTGAAAACACCGGGAGAGATATGTGCCTTAGGCCCTCAATAGTGCCATCATTAATATTCCGATGTGTCACGATGAGATCGCAGGGGAGCCTCTCCTCATCTACTGCGTAACCATGGTTCTGGGAGGTAATGAGGACCCGGCGGCGTTCATAGTCGTAAACAGGATGGTTCGCCCCCCGGTGCCCAAACTTGAGTTTGAACGTCTCTCCCCCAAATGCGATGGCTACGAGCTGGTGGCCCAGGCATATGCCCATGGTTGGCACCCGTTCCACCGATGCAACATACCTGATGGTCTCTGCAGCATAGGCAGCGTCCCTGGGATCCCCGGGTCCATTGGACAGGACGACCCCGTGGGGCGACCAGGACATGACCTCCTCTATGCCCGCCGTCCCCGGCAACACAACTATATCGCACCCCGCCCGCTTGAGTGAGCGGATGATGTTCTCCTTGATCCCGAAGTCCAGGACTACGATCCTCCAGCCAGGGCCCTCAATACGACATGGTCGGGGAGTCATCGCCGCCCGGGCGACCTCTCGCCTCGGTATACTTATACCTCTAAAATGTGGAAGAGAGACTGCGCTCTTCCCCGATATAATGAGTTCTTTAAGTGCTTCGACTTGGGTTCCGTCAGTTGAGACGGCCCCCATCATCGTTCCCTTGCTCCTGATGTGTCTTACCAAGGCTCGCGTGTCAATGCCTTGAATGCCGGGCACCCCATTGGCCTCCAGGTATCCCTCCAGGGTGTACCTGGACCTCCAGCTACTTGGAGAAGAACATGCCTCGTATACGACAAACCCGGCCACCATGGGCCGCAATGACTCACTGTCCTCGTCATTGATCCCGTAATTGCCGATGAGGGGATATGTCATCACGACTATCTGGCCCAGGTATGAAGGATCAGTCAGAACCTCTTGATAACCTGTCATGGAGGTGTTGAATACCACCTCCCCCGCTGACCGGGTCCTGGCGCCAAAAGCCTCCCCTTTGAAGACCGTACCATCTTCCAATACAAGGAAGGCATCCTGAGCCATGATCATGCACACCCCTTCGCCGCCATGCCACAGGAATCCATGGCCTTGTCAAGGATCGCAAGGGCTTCGTCCACTTCCCTCCTGGTCACGATCAGGGGAGGCAAGAAACGGATTGTCGTATCCCCTATGGGATTCACGAGGAGGCCAAGCTCGAGGCACTTCCCGGCGATCTCCTTTGCACCCCATGACAGGCCCAGGCCCACCATAAGGCCCATGCCACGCACCTCGGTTATGGTCGCGTATTTGTCCCCGAGCCGGGAAAGCCCCGACATAAAATAGCCTCCCACGTCCCTGGCATTATCGATCAGGCCGTCGTCCACAATGGTCTTGATTACGGCGCAGGCTGCGGCGGCCGCAACCGGATTGCCGCCGAATGTGGATGCGTGAGATCCCGGCTCGAAGTGGGATGCCACATGCTCCTTGGCCAGCATGGCCCCCATTGGCAGCCCTCCTCCAAGCGCCTTTGCCAGGGAGATGATGTCCGGCTCTACCCCGTAATGCTGGAATGCAAACATCTTGCCGGTACGGCCGAGTCCCGTCTGGACCTCATCGAGGATCAGGAGGGCCCCCGTCTCATCGCAGATGCGGCGGGCCTCTTTGAGGAATTCCCCGGTCATCGGCTTAACCCCGCTCTCACCCTGGATAGGTTCAAACATGAGCGCGCAGGTCGAGTCATTTACGCTGGACCTCAGGGCCTCCACGTCATTTAGCGGCACATACTTGAACCCGGCCGGGAGGGGCTCAAAACCCTTCTGGTACTTGGGCTGGCCCGTTGCGGTGATGGCCGCGAGGGTGCGGCCGTGAAAGGAGTTCCATGCCGTGATGATCTCATAGTGACCCGGGCCGAGCACCTCTTTACCATACTTGCGCGCGAGCTTTATGGCGGCCTCATTTGCCTCAGCCCCGCTATTGCAAAAGAAAACCCTGTCAAAGGGAGATCCTTCTATGAGAAGCTCCGCAACCCGGGCTTGAGGCCCCGTGTAATAAAGGTTCGAGGTATGCATGAGCTGGTTTGCCTGCCGGGTTATGGCCTCGACAACGGCAGGATGGCAGTGACCGAGGGCATTGACGGCTATGCCCGAGACAAAGTCCAGGTATCTCTTGCCTTCTTCATCCCATACATAGACCCCGCTCCCGCGGGCTATGGCAATGGGCAGCCGTGCATATGTATTCATTATGTACTTTTGAGTCTTTGCAATGGTACCTGTTGCGCCTTCCATCCCAGGTTCCTCCCCCACAACATACGGTCTTCATGGAGCATGCGGATCTCAGCCGTAGCTGCCCGCCGGTCACATCGTCTACCGGCCCTGTCCCCCGATCACCATGGTGCCGATCCCCTTGTTGGTGAATATCTCTAAGAGCAAGGCGTGAGGAACGCGGCCGTCGATTATATGGGCTCTGGGCACTCCTCCGCTCAAAGCGGCTATACAGCCCTCGAGCTTGGGGATCATGCCGCGGTCGGCCTTGCCCGACTCCAGCATTTCCCGTGCCTCCTCGATTGTCAGCGTGGATATTAGAGACGCCGGGTCGCCCTGCTCCCGGAGAATGCCCTCGACGTCCGTAAGCATGATCAACTTGTCAGCCCCCACGGCAGGAGCGAGGTGGCCCGCGACGATATCGGCATTGATGTTATAGGAGACCCCGTTCTCATCCTGCGCGACAGGCGCGATCACCGGGATAAATCCCTCCCGGCACATGACCTTGATTACTTCAGGGTGGATCTCGGCCACCTCCCCGACCTGCCCCAACTCCTGGTTTTTGTCCTTGCGGGCCAGGATCAGGTTGCCATCCTTCCCAGAGAGCCCGACTGCCTTGCCCCCGTGTTTATTGAGCAGGGAGACTATCTCCTTGTTGAGTTTGCCGCACAGGACCATCTCGACCACTTCCATGGTCGACTCGTCCGTCACCCGCCGGCCGTTCACAAAACGCGGCTTAAGCCCGAGCCTTTCCATGAAGGCGCTGATCTCGGGACCGCCACCGTGTACCACCACCGGGTTGAGGCCGATATACCTCAAGAGCACGATATCCTGGGCCAGGCTGTCACACTGCCCGGCACGAGTCATGGCGCTCCCCCCGAGCTTTATGACCACCGTCTTCCCGAAGAAAAGCCTTATATATGGGAGCGCTTCGATCAAGACACCCGCCTTTTCATGAATGCTATGCACCACCACAACCCCTTTCGCCTCGTAACCTGCGGCCCGGCCTGCCAGACCCACGGCCCGGGCTACGACCTGTAGCTGGCGTTGATTCTGACATAATCATAGGTGAGGTCGCACGTCCACGCGCAAGCAATGGCATCGCCCATGTGGAGGTCAACGGTGATTGTCACCTCTTTGCGGTCGAGCTGGCCTCTAGCCTCGTCCTCCGGAAACGGAACCCCCCGGCCGGCCTCAGCTACCTTGACCTGTCCCAAGTAGATGTCCACTTTGTCTGGATCCAGCGGAGCCCCTGCACGCCCCGCAGCCGCCATCACGCGGCCCCAATTGGCGTCATTCCCGAAGATCGCGGTCTTTACCAGGTTTGAGGAGGCTATGGTCCGGGCGATTTTCCTGGCATCCTGAATCGAGCTCGCCCCTTTTACCCGGATCTCCACCAGCTTGGTCGCGCCCTCTCCATCCCTCACTATCATCCTGGCGAGATCGGCTGCCACCTGGTTTAGCCCGGCTACAAAGGCTGAGAAATCCGGCCCCTCGTGGCTTATTTCCACGTTTCCTGCGCGCCCTGAGGCGAGGACGAAGACGCTGTCGTTTGTGCTTGTATCGCCATCAACTGTTATCATGTTAAAGGTATCCTCCACCAC
>DUSO01000018.1 GCA_012842565.1 Bacillota bacterium | reverse complement strand
TTCGTCCTGTAATACATGCTCTTCCGAAGTTCCTGGGGGTAGCGGCTCTCCTGAAGGCATGGACCCTTGCGAATGTTCGGGTTGCCCTGGCGCCGCCGGCTTATCGGGAGATGGCTCCTGAGGAGGTACAGGTTTTGCCAAAGGGACGGGCTCCCCTGAATGCGTCGGCTTCTCCGAAGGCGCAGGCTTCTCCACAGAGGCTGGTTTCCGCGAAAGCGCAGGCTGTGTTACATCAGAGTTGGCACCGCATCCCCCAAGTAAAGAAGCAGCAAGAGCCAGTGCAGCGATGAATGCTACGATGTGTTTTAGCATGACTTTCTCCTTCCTCAACCCATCCATGGCAAGAGATGGCTCGCGGCCCGGCCGAATCAGGAGACACATTCTCATAGTATACCGGGGGGCGTCCGGGTAAAACCACCTCAACGAGCGGCTCTTTGATGCACCGGCCCACGCAGCCGACTTCACCAAGGGCAATGTTTCCAAGACCCCGCGACTCAATGGCGTGCTTAAGCGCATCCAGGACCTGGGTTGCACCGGCAGCCATGCCGCAGGTTGCAGTACCTACCAAGACCTCGGGTCCGGCCCTGCCACTGCGTCTCGCTTCGATGGACCTCCGGGCATCGTCGCGCAATTGATATAGTCTCTCCAGAGGATCAGACGCCATGGGGGCATCCCACCCATACCTCAAGGCTAGACTGGAGGGAACTCGACGATGAATAATGATGATACCGGTTCAACTATGCCAGGATGACACATCCTGAACCAGCCGGTCGTATTTGTCCCTGACCTGCTTGTAAAGCCTCGCATTCTCGATTGCCACAGCACCTAAATCTGCAAGGGCGGAGAGGAAATCGATCTCGTCCTGGGTAAACTCCCTCGCCACCTTGTCATATGCCCGGAGCACCCCCAACACCCGCTCCCTGGCTATGAGAGGAACGCAGAGAACGGCCCTTATCCCTTCGTGTTGGGCCTCATGCCTGTAATGGAATCGCTCGTCTGTGGTGGCATCCATAATGGTCACCGGCTTGCGGTGCGTTATAACCTCATAGTCGAGAGCACTTTTTCGCAGGTCGACCGGCCCTTTTTCAAGGTACTCGTCCGAGAGCCCGTAAGCTGCGCTGACAGTCAGGCGCTCGCCCATCCGGTCCAGGAGCCTCAATGATGCCGCCTTTGCACCAAGCCCCTTCGCAGCCCCCTCAACCATCAAGTTGAGTATCAGGGGAAGCTCAAGGGTGGAAGCAATCTCCCGCGCCAAAAGCGACAAGGTCTTCATCCTGCGGTAGAGCCTGGCATTTCGGATCGCTATCGCTCCCTGGCTCGCCAGGATACAGAGGATATCCCTCTCATTATCGCTAAAGGCCCTGACTTCACCGGCATAGCCGCGAAGAACCCCCAAGACGTGCCCCTTGAACGACAATGGCACGCAGATCACTGACCGGATGCCTTCTCGCTTCATCTCGCCCGGATACTGCACCCGGGAGTCGACCGTAGCATCCGGCACATATACTATCTTACCCGCAAGTGCCTCCTGGTCGACCGGACTTCGTTCCACTCTTATAGGGCCCTTTGTGAGGTATTCGTCGCTCAGGCCATAAGCAGCAGATATCTCCAGGACGCTCCCGCTCGGGTCAAGAAGCCTGATCGAGCTTGCCTTTAAGTGGAGCCTCTGGACCGCACTCTTTACGATAACATCGAGGGCCTCATCGAGCTCGAGAGCGGAACTGATCGCCTCGCACATCTTACAAAGCGAGCTTGCGCCAGAATCGCTGATTATCTCCTTGTTTTCGCTCATAGCCTTGCGGCGCAGCAAACAGCCGGGTCCTGTCCTGCGCGGTCCACCTCCTTCTCGGATAACAGAAGAATTCGACGCTTCCAACCCGT
The DNA here is from genome assembly GCA_012842565.1 of Bacillota bacterium. GTDB lineage: Bacteria > Bacillota > SHA-98 > Ch115 > Ch115 > DUSO01. The sequence continues at coordinate 40,287 of DUSO01000018.1, read as the reverse complement.
CTCCTCCCGATCACCTCCAAAAATCTGGATTCATATAATGCATTGTGTCCCTTTACTACAGCCCATCTCAAACCAAAGGAGGAAAGGAACAAATGAGTCGGCTGAAGGGTAGCGTATTGGGCATGCACAGGAGGCTAAGGGTTGTCCTATTATGTGTGATGTTGCTGGCGTTAGCGGTCGCCCCGGTTGCCTCTAACACAAAGCTTGCCCCCTTGAGCCCCGAGGTAAGAGTAACCGTGGGCATGAAGAGGGCCCCATCCGACTGTGGTCTCTTGATCGGAAGCTATAAAGGGTACTACAAAGAACTCGGGATCCGCCTGGAGGAGATCCAGTTCAACACTGGCCAGGACATGATAAACCTCCTTGGATCCGGCCAACTTGACGTGGGTTGCACGGTGACGGCGGCCGGCCTCTTCAACGCCATTCTCAGGGGCATTCCCATAAAGATCGTTGCCGACAAAGGGACCAACGTCCCCGGCATGGGGTATTACCGGCTGGTCATTCGAAAGGACCTCGTCGGGAAAATCAAGGATGCAAGAGACCTCCGCGGAAGGAAAGTAGCGATTGTGGGCACCGCCTCTCTCGACGAAATTGCTCTTGACAGGTGCCTCAACTCAGGGGGCCTCACTACCAAGGATGTCGACCTCCAGATCATAAGGTCCTTCCCGGACATCCTGGCGGCCTTGAGCAACGGCAGCATCGACGCGGGCATGGTCATAGAGCCGTTCGTAGCCCAGGGGGTAGAAAAGGGCATCATCGACCGGTGGAAAGACCCGTCGGAATATGACCCGCATGCACAGACGGCCATAATCGTATTCGGCCCCAGCATGACAGCAAAGCCCGAGGTGGCAAAACGTTTCATGGTGGCTTATCTCAAGTCCCTCCGGGATTATAACGATGCATTCTTTAAGAACAAGGGCAAGGCCGAAATCGTCAAGATCCTCGCTGAGACCTCTACAGTGCGTGACCCCGAGGTGTACGAGAAGATGTACCCTGTAGGGTTAAACCCCAATGGGTACGTGAGAATGAAAGGCATCCAGATGGACCTCGACTGGTACAAGGAGCACGGCCTCCTGAAAGGGGATCTCAAGGCCGAGGATGTCGTGGATAACCGGTACTGCGACTTTGCCGTAGGCGTGCTAGGCGAGTACAAGTGAAACAGGAGGAGTTGGCATGGGAGCCCGGGAGCTGTACGATACGGAGCAAGCCCTGAAACTACCAGGTCCCAAGAGGGTCCAGAGGATTCACGAGGAGGCGCAAATGATATCCGCTGACCATATCCTGGTCCTCGACGAGGAACCCAGGCCCACTGTATCATCCCGTATCTTCGGGGCAAACGGGATACTGGTGAGGGTCTTGTACTTCATCTCCCCTGCCCTGATCCTGGTAGTATGGGAGATCATGGCCAGGCTGGGCTGGGTCGATGTAAGGCTCTTTTCCGCGCCGTCTTTGATCCTCAAGTCTCTCGTTCCAGTTGTAGTTTCGGGTGAACTCTGGATGCACACCCTAGTAAGCGTCCAGCGCATAGTGCTGGGGTTTCTGGTGGGCAGCCTGGCCGGGGTGCTGCTCGGGCTCCTCATGGGCCTCCTCCCGCCTATCCGCGCTGCCCTGGGCCCCATGGTGGCAGCGACCTTCCCCATACCCAAACTCGCCATAATGCCACTTATTCTCCTGATGTTCGGGCTCGGGGAGACCTCGAAGGTCGTAACTGTGGCAGTCGGTGTATTCTACCTGGTTCTCATCAACACCATGACGGGGGTCATCAATATCGATAGGATATATCTCGACGTAGCCAGGAGCTTCGGGGCGAGCAAGAAGGACTTCTACCTGACAGTGGCTCTCCCCGGGGCTCTTCCCATGATCTTTGCCGGACTCAAGCTCGGGATGGGGACAGCGCTGCTGCTGATCGTGGCGGCGGAACTATCTGCCGCACGGGCAGGGATAGGGTATATGATCTGGAGAGCCTATGACATGTTCGACATCGAGAGAATGTTCGTCGGCCTGATAGACATGTCGATCCTTGGCTACCTCCTGTCCATTCTGCTCGATATCCTGGAAAGGATCGTCATACCGTGGAAAGAACACTAGAAACCAGATAAGGCTTTCGGGTAGGAGGGTCGCCGATGTATGATTCATCGCAAACGCATAGCGCCGTGGAGAATATCTTGAAAAATGCCGGGCATTCAAGCGTCAGGTCGTCACCGGATGCGTTGCGGCTCCCGGCCGGGACCAAAATAGCCGTGAGGGACATCTCCAAGGTCTTCCGGACGCGTGCAGGCAAAATCGTTGCACTGGAACACATGTCGTTCATGATAAGAGAAGGTGAATTCGTTTGCGTGGTAGGCCCGAGTGGGTGCGGCAAGACGACGCTTCTCAGGATATTGGCAGGCCTGGAACGCCAGACTGCCGGAAAGGTATACATTGTCAAGGGGGATAACGAAAGGACGGTCATGACGCGGGAAGGATCCACCATTTCCCGGGATTCACGCCCCCTGACTTCTATAGTGTTTCAAGAGCAATCCGTCTTCCCGTGGCTCACCGTGAAACAGAATGTCGAATACGGCCTCAGGATGCGGGGGGTCCCCGGAGAGGAAAGGAGCCGGATCGCTGACCACTATATCAAGATGATAGGTCTTGCGGAATTCGCCAATGCCTATCCCCACCAGCTCTCGGGTGGCATGAAGCAGCGGACCAGCGTGGCGAGGGCCTTTGCCAATGATCCCGAGATACTCCTGCTGGATGAGCCTTTCGGGGCGCTGGACGAGCAAAACCGCGTTCTGCTTCAGCAGGAGTTGCTGCGCATCTGGGAGGGCTCTCGGAAAACCGCCATATTCATCACCCATAGTATCGATGAGGCGCTGATCCTCGGCGACCGCGTGATCATCATGACAGCGAGGCCCGGCACAGTCAAGGCCATCGTGGATGTAGACCTGCCACGGCCAAGGCAGGTAACGGACCTCAAGAGCCAGCCTGCCTTTCTCGACCTTTTCAGGACCATATGGGGTCAACTCTCCGAAGAGGTACTCAAAACCAGGGAGCTTGAAAGGTCTCAAAAAGACCGCGCACGAACACGACGCAGCGATCATCGAAGCGCGTTTTGATACTGATGTTTTGGCTATTCTTCTGGCCCGAGCACGGCTCGGGCCATTTGGCTGGCCTCCTCCCCTTACGGTCTGCGACCCCCGGCCTTAGCTCTTGAGCCCGGTAAGCGCAATGCTCTCGATGATCTGCCTCCTCAGGAACACAAAGACGATGATCATGGGAAGCACAGACAGGACCGACCCCGCCATGAGAAGGCCGTAGTCCGTGCTGAACCTGAACTGAAACATGGTGAGTCCCAGTTCCATGTTGAAAAGCTCCCTGACGTTGGCGATGAGAAGCGGCCACATGAAGGCGATCCATGCCTGAGTAAACGCAAAGATGCCCAGGGCCCCGCCCGCTGACCTGGATAGCGGCAGCACAATGCTCGTAAGAATCCGCCATTCAGAGCACCCGTCTATCCTGGCGGCGTCTAAGAGCTCATCCGAAATCGTGGAGTTTATGTGCTGTCTCATCAGGAATATCCCAAAACTCATTATGAGGTAGGGAGCGATGATCCCCTGGTAGGTATTGATCCAGTGCCACCGGACCATACGGGCATAAAGTGGGATTATGTAGCTCTCGAACGGCACTATAGCTGTCGCAAGGAGCACAAGAAACAGGAAATCGCGACCCGGGAAGCGATATTTGCCAAACACGAACCCGCCCACAACCGAGGTAGCCAGTATCGCCACGGTAGAAACCGTGGAGATAAAGACGCTGTTTAAGAAAAACCTCACAAAAGGCGCCTCGCCAAATAGGCCTACATAGTTTGAGGCCGTCGGCTCCTTGGGCACGAGATTCGGGGGCCAGGACAGCACCTCTGTCGGGGGCTTGAAGGACGTTGATATCATCCAGAGAAACGGTATGACCATGAATATGGCGCCTGCCATGAGGGCCAGTTGCACTGCGCCGGACCAAACCAATTCGGGCAGCTTCTTGCCACGATTTGACGCACCAGGGCCCGGAAGACCGGTATCCGACCCTATACCATGTTGTGTGTCTCGCATTGAAACGTCCCCCCTTCGCACCCAGGGTCTCGAAAGCCCGGCGGTCATGCCTCGGATTTCACGAGCTTAAACTGCACCAGGGTCAGGGCGAGGACGATGAGTGTCAGGATTACGGCCTCAGCAGAAGCATAGCCCATCCTAAAATACCTGAAGCCGTTCTCGTATATGTCGTAGAGCAAGACCCTGACGGCCCGGCCCGGCGCCGCTTGAGAACCAAGGGTCATCACGTAGACCTGGGTGAATACGTTAAACGCATTTATAGTGGAAGTTACCAGCACATAGAGCAGGATCGGCTTTAAGAGCGGGAACGTGATATGGCGAAAACGGCTCCACCCCGCCGCCCCATCTATGCTAGCTGCCTCGTAGTATACAGCGGGAATATTCCTCAGCCCCACCAACAGCAACACTATGTTGTACCCGAGGTTCTTCCACACGTTCATGGCTATGAGAGCCCAGATGGCTATCTCCGGGTAGATGAGCCAGCCTATTGGCTGCATTCCGAAGAAAGACAGGATGTAATTGAGGATACCATATCTGGGGTCGTATATCCATTTCCATGCCACCGCCATCGGGACCATCGGCGTAATGAAAGGCAAGAAGTATATCGCCTGGTAAAACGGGGATAACTTCATCTTCCCGGCAAGTGCCACCGCAATGGGCAGGGAAATTGTTAGCCCCAGGATCACACTTGCACCCGCATAAAGGGATGTATTCTTGATGGCGAGCCAGAATTGTTCATCCCCGATAAGCCCCTGGTAGTTTGCGAGCCCTATGAACGGCCTTACACTGCCCACCAGTTTCCAGTCATATAGACTCAGCCAGAAGGTCTCGATTATCGGAATAATGCGTAGTATTGCAAATAAGGCCAGAATGGGCAAGAGAGCAAGGTAGCAGAAGGCGATCTTGGACCGCTCAAACGAGGAATAGCCCAGGAAACCCGGACGCCGTCCCATTTCAAACACCTCTTCCTGACCGCCCTATTCAGGCATGAACCAGCCGGACCAGGGCCGCCAAACCACGACTCTGCGCAGGTCTCATCTTTACCTCCCCCCGGACCACGGTGAGTCGCGACAGGGCACCAGCCTTGCCTGCGGCTGGAGCCCCATCGCCGAAGCCCTGCTTCCAGGGGAACCTACTTCCCATAAGCGCCATAGCGCTTTAATATCGAGTCTATCAGTCCGCCGATCTCATGAACCACGCGCTTGATGCCTTCCTGGTTGTTCACGAGCTTCTTGTCGAGGAATGCCTCCACCAGCCTATCCGCGACCTTCGTCTGCACCTCGTCAAAAGCCGGCATCACTGGGTCTGCAAAGAAGCCCATACCCTTTGGCGGGTTCACGAACACCTGGTACTGTGGGGTTTTCTTGACCAGCGACTGCCAGTCGAAGTCAAGCCGGTCAGGAATCCAGCCGGATAGCTCCACGAGCTTCGCCGCGGCCTCCTTGCCGGTCAGGAAGTTGATGAATTCCCTGACTTCCTTGGACTTGGCGCCTTCAGCCGACATATACACCGACCACGGTTGAGCCAGGGTGTCCCACCGCTCCCACTTGGGCATGGGGGCAACGCCATACTCCAGCTTGGGGTTCTTAGACTTGATCTCCCCTATCACCCAGCTCTCCCTCAGGAACATGGCAGTAGACTCTGTGACAAACGCCTCGGAATCGTGGCGTACCTGCGGATCGTCCACCTTGTACTTGTGAATGGAGTCGATATAGTACTGGAGAGCCCTCTGGCCGGCCTCGTTATCCAAGTCGTTTCTCCACTTGCCTCCGCCTGTGGGGACAATCACGTCGCCGCCGGCGTTGTGCAGGACAAAACGGAATTTCTCTGTAAGTCCGCTACCGCCTCCGGATATCCTCATACTGTGCCCGCTCCGCACCACGTTGCCCGCGCTGTCATACTTCGTGAGTTTGGTCGCCGCCTGCAGCAGGTCCGGGAAGGTAGCAGGAGGGCTGTTAGGATCAAGGCCCGCCTCCCTGAACATTTTCTTATTGTAGAAGAGGGCAGCCCGGCTCCCGTTCATGAGAGGGATGCCGTAGGTCTTACCGCCGATGGTAACATAGTCTACCGAAAACTTGCTCCAGGCCCCACCCTTGAGATGGGCGTCCACCTCCGGAGGGTTTGGCGGGAGAAGCCCTGCATCTATGAGCTTTATCGCGATGTACGGGCCGACATCAAAAACATCCGGACCCGTGCCCGTGGGAATCGCCGCGGTAAGTTTCTGTTCGAACTCCCTCAGGCTAGTGCTCAAGACCTGGAAATTCACCCCGGGGTGGCTCTTGGCAAACTCAGCGCCAGCCCACTTATAAAAAGGCTCGAGCTCGGGAAACCCCGTCCAGATATTGATTGTCTTGGCCGAGGCTGTCACGCTCACCATGGCGATCATGGTCGCGATCAATACGACTAGAGGAATGATTCGTTTCATCCGTCTTTTCCTCCCCTCGAGATTCTGTGCCGGGACAATCATAGGGACCTGCAGACCTTCATTGATGCCAAAACAGTCTATCCGTGTCTGATCCCCGCCCATTCCCCCTTATTCCCAACTCTATTCGGCATACTCCGCGCCCGGCCTCTAGGAAATGAGAGCGCGGACCTTGGCCAGGTCCTCCACAGACTTTGCCCAAACGTCCTCGATTCCCCCCAGGTCAACGCAGAGGTACCCGTCATACCCTACCTGCCGGAGGAGCCTTACGACCATGTCGAAATCTATATTGCCTTCCCCCATGGGGCGGTGGTAGGCATGGTCCCCGAGGTTATCGGCGATATGGACGTGGATTATGCGCTTTCCAACCTTTGGAATCACAAGCTCCAGATACTCCTTGGCCGCATGGACGTGCGCGATATCGAGCAGGAGGCCTGTATTCTCGGGGTCACACTTCTCGAGAAGGGCCAGGACCCCGTCAGTGGTAGCTACAAAGTCACCGACCCGTCCTTCTATCGCCATGCGCAGGCCGTAGCGGGCCGCTATTTCCCCGCATCGTGCCGTCTGGTCGATTGCGTTATTCCAAAACTTCTCCCATGAAAATCCTTGCTTTGGCGAAATACGCGTGGGAGGGCCCCCGAGATACAGCTCGGATCCGGGAACTCCCGGGAGCTCCGGGGGCAGGTAGGGACAGAAATCAATGACCTTTGCCCCGAGATAGCTTGCAAGGCCGGCTATCCGCTCAAACGTGGCAAGAGCCTGGCTCGAGGAGCCGGGGTCCAGGGCATAAAGCTCCGGCATGACACCCGTGAAACTCGCTACCTCCAGGCCCGATTCCCGGAGCAGCCCCTTGATTTCATCCCGGATCTGCTCAATGCCTTCCAGGTTTGCACCAGCCACGGCTTCAAACTCAATGCCGTCAAAGCCAGCCGAAGCTACATCCTTTATGGCCTTGAGGTTGTCCTCCGGTCTCGGGGGAAAGCCGAACCGGCTTATGGCAACGAGGTATGCACAACCGACCTTCATATATGAATCACTATCCCTTTATGACGGCCAAATTCTGCCGCCGTCTCTCCTGACCCAAGTATGCCCCACAGGATTTTCGAATCACCAGGCGCGCGTCAAACACTACCTGTCCCTTGGGCACACCCTCCTGCTCCTGGTCATTCCCACCAGACTCAATCCTGTCGAGGAGGATTTTGCACGCGGTCCGGCCCATCTCATATGAGGGCTGGGCCACGGTGGTCAAAGGAACCTCGAAGCAGGCTGCAAACGGGATGTCGTCATAACCAACGATAGCAAGGTCCTCAGGCACCATAAGCCCCATCTCTTTGGCCGTCGCATAGGCGCCCATCGCCAGGGTGTCGCAAAAGGCAAAGATAGCGGTAGGCCTGGGATTGACAGATAGGGCCCGCCGTGCAAGTACTTCCCCTGACTGGGGCTTAAGACTTTCGCCTGTAAAGACGAGGTCGTCCTGGATGGAAAGCCCTGCCTCCTGAATAGCCTTGGTGTATCCGGCAAGGCGTTCGCGGACACTCGTAATTCGCTCCGGCCCCGTGATATGGGCAATCCGTGTATGGCCTAATCTTATAAGGTGCCTTGTGGCCTCATAGGCCCCTTTGATGTTGTCGTTGACTACGTAGTCGGTATCGAGGGAGGTCAGCCGGCGATTGAGCAGGACAAAGGGGATATGCTGCTTCTGCAGCAAGACCACGTGGTCTATGCCCGGAAACACTGAGGTAAGGAGCATCCCATCCACCCTCTTGCTACGAAGGGTATCCACCGCCTTGAGCTCGGTCTTGGGGTCCTCATCGGTATTTATCAGGATCACGGTATATCCCCGGGCCCTGGCCATGTCTTCCACTCCGCGAGCCTGCTGAGCGTAAAAAGGGTCACATATATCAGGAACAATAAGGCCGACCGTCCTGGTCTTTTTTGACGCGAGGGAAGCTGCGAGGCTGTTTGGGCTGTAGCTATGCTCCCTTGCAATCTCTAAGATCCGCTGTCTCGTCTTTTCATCTATCTCAGGCTTGCCGTTCAACGCGCGGGAGACTGTGTTGACAGAAACCCCGGCAAGCCTGGCGATATCCTTCATGGTGATCCCCATCGTTTTGACCCGTCTCCTTCGCCACCCTCCGGCATTCATTCCGTGAGCGATCACGTGAGCGATCACGTAACCGTTCACGGAATATATTCAACCCTTTAGGCAGATCTCCTGCTATATAACGGACACCCCCGGCAGGAATATTACGCGATGTCCCGAATTATCACGATCGTATGCCAGGACTCTACTTTACTACTTTTATGGATGAACGCCCTCCTCATTGGCGGAGAGGGGATTGGCGCTCACTGAACCGGCATGAGGGGTACCGAATGAGATGGGACAGATGTCAGAGCCGCTCCTGATCATGACTGTGATCATATCAATCGGAGCACTCATACGAAAGATCCGGTTGATAAATTATGACGACGTGCGTAGCCTGAGTATGCTGGTGCTTGATGTAGCATATCCGGCTGTAGCTTTTGGCTCTGTCGGAGGGATGAACGGAAGGATCCCCATTGGCGCCTGGCATCTCTTCATGGCGGGAATCGCGATATCAGGTATTTTGACTTTGCTGGCCTATCTGGTCAGCACAAGTATGCTAGACCTGGCACAACCGGATAGAGCCAGCTTTGTCAATATATCGGCTCAGGGGAATACGATCTTCCTCGCGCTCCCGCTGGCACAGCTCATTTTTGGTCCGAGGTCGACGATTTACGTGCTTATGTTCGATTTCGGGGTTACTGTGGTCCTGTGGACGCTCGGCGTATGGGTCTTTAGGCATTCCGGCCACAGGACGCAAAACGGTCCCAAAGGCATTTTGAGCCCAACGTTGATCGCCCTGGTACTTAGCCTTGCCATGAACGCGGCAGGCGTCAGCGTGCCGGGGGCAATCCTTAAAGCCATGAACATCCTGGGCGGGATGGCGACCCCCCTGGCAATGATTGTGCTCGGGGCAACCCTCTATGAGGCCGTCTTCTCGCTAACGCAGTCGCCTATTTGGGGCACTATGGTCGCGGCGATCCTTTTCAAGCTCGTCCTATCTCCCACCCTGGCAATCCTCACCGCGGCCTGGACGGGAATTGACGGCCTTGCCAGGGCCGTCCTGATCATGCAGGCCGCCATGCCCACCATGGTGAGCGCCCCTACATTCGCCAGGCGCTATGGTGCCAATGAAGCCATAGCTTCTATCGGGGTGCTCCTGACCACTCTAATAAGCCTGATCTCGGTGCCCCTGATCCTGAATATGGCGGGGGCGCTCAAGGCTGCCGCACTTCCGTAAAGCGGATGGCACCCCCATCATGAAGGACTTCCCTCAAAAGGCTCCTTTATGACTATGGTCTCGCTGCGCTCCCTGCCGACGGAAACGATAGCAATAGGCACACCTATAAGCTCCGAGATACGGGCAAGGTATCTCCTGGCAGCCCCTGGCAGGTCTTCATATCGCTCCACCTTGCACGTCCCCTCCGGCCATCCCTCGAGCTCCTCGTAGACCGGCACGCAGGCTTCGAGCGCCTTGATGGTGCTGGGCGGGCTCGTCAGCACCTTGTCGCCCAGCTTGTAGCCGGTGCATATCCTTACGGTAGGGAACCCGCTCAAGGTGTCAAGGTGCATTACTGCCAGGCCCCACAGGCCGTTTACTCTTGCGGCATACCTGACCCCCACGGCGTCGAACCACCCGCATCTCCTCGCCCGGCCTGACGTAGTACCGTATTCCATTCCCTTTTCCCGGAGCTCATCTTGCAGTGGGCCGTCTATCTCGGTGGGGAATGGGCCCTGGCCTACCCTGGTGGTGTAAGCCTTGGCCACGCCCACCACTCTGCCGATCCGCGTAGGCCCTACCCCCGTCCCGGCGGCAGCCCCGCCTGCAGTAGGCCACGAACTCGTCACGTAAGGGTAGGTACCATGATCTACGTCGAGTAGGGTACCCTGTGCACCCTCGAATAGGATATGCTTGCCCCTATCAATTGCGTCGTTCAATAGGGATGAACAATCCACCACATATGGCTTGATCCGCCTGCCATATCCCAGGTACTCTTCCACGATGTCCGCCTTGGAGAAGGGAGTGCCCCCGTATAGCCGCTCTATCTCCTTGTTTTTGTGCGGCAGCACCGCATCCAGCCTCTCTCTGAAAGCCTCCTCGTCCACCAGGTCTGCGATCCTTATACCTCGGCGGGCGATCTTATCGGTATAGGCAGGGCCGATGCCTTTTGCAACGGTCCCTATTCGCTTGGTGCCTCTCGCCTCTTCTTCCAGTTTGTCGAGCAGGACATGGTAAGGCATTATCACATGGGCCCTGTCGCTTACCCTGAGGCCGGAGAGATCAACGCCCTTGGATGCCAGCGCCTCCATCTCCTGTATCAGGACACCAGGATCAACGACCACGCCGTTGCCGATGACGGAGAGCTTTCCACTGTAGAATATACCTGAAGGGATCAGGTGAAGCTTAAAGAGCTCGTCCCCGATCTTGACGGTGTGACCTGCATTATTGCCTCCCTGGTAACGGACGATGATATCCGCCCTGGATGCCAAGAGGTCCGTGATTTTGCCCTTGCCCTCGTCACCCCACTGGGTGCCTACTACTGCTACTGTGGCCATACCTATAACCTCCCTAAGGCCCGGGGCCTGCGCAGGCTTGGTTTTCGGTCATCGTCTCAGCTCTATATTGGCAAAACGCGAGAATTCCTTCTGAAACAGCAGCTTGACCGAGCCCGTCGGGCCGTTCCTTTGTTTGGCGACAATGACCTCTGTGATGTCCTTGTTTTCCGTGTCCTGTTCGTAGTAATCCTCACGATAGAGAAAGATGACAACATCGCTGTCCTGTTCGAGGCTGCCCGACTCGCGCAGGTTGGCCAACCTTGGGACTGCCCTGGGGTTCTGTTCAGCTGCCCTGCTCAATTGCGACAGCGCGATGACCGGCACGTTGAGCTCCTTTGCCAGTGACTTCATGGCGCGGGATATCTCGGAAACCTCCTGCTGGCGGCTTTCCGAACGGTTCCTGGTCTGCAGCAGCTGGATGTAGTCCACGATTATGAGGCCCAGGCCGTGCTGGACCTTTGTCCTCCTGGCTTTTGCCCTGAGCTCCATGGCGGTCATTGCTGGCGTATCGTCAATGAATATCGGGGCTTCGCTCAGCACACCAAGGGCATTTGAGAGCTTGGCCCAGTCGGAATCCTTCAAGAACCCGGTCCTCAGGCGCTGATTATCAACGCCTGCAGCAGCACAGAGCATCTTTTGGGCCACCTGTTCCCGGGACATCTCCAGGCTAAAGATTATGACCGGGACCTTCTCTCGAACGGCCACATGCTCCGCTACGTTCAGGGCAAATGTAGTCTTGCCCATGCTCGGACGGGCGGCGATGATTATGAGGTCGGACGGCTGGAACCCGGACGTGAGCTGGTCCAGGTCGGTAAACCCCGAGGGAATCCCGGTCACCCCGCCCTTATTGGCATAAAGGTATTCAATACGCTCGAAGCTTTCGATAAGGACAGTCTTGATGTCGGTTACGCCGTCGCTCCGCTTGTTCTGGGCGATCCTGAATACCAGCTGCTCAGCAGTGTCAAGGGCAGCCTCCACGTCGTCCTGAGTTTCATAGCCAAGCGCAGCAATCTCGGTGCCGGCGGTAATCAATGAGCGTAACAGGGCCTTATCCTTGACAATCTGGGCATAGTATTCTACATTTGCCGCGGTAGGGACTGCATTCACCAGGGCGGTTATGTACGCGGCGCCCCCGGCCCTCTCGAGGGCGTTTTGCTTGCGCAGCTGTTCTGTTACGGTCACCACGTCGGCTGGCTGGGCCTTGTCGTAGAGGGCGATTATCGCCTCATATACCAGCCTGTGGGCCTCCTTGTAAAAGTCCTCGGGCCTGAGTATCTCAAAGACACGGGCTATTGCGTCCTTGTCGATCAACATGGAGCCCAAGGTCGATTGCTCGGCCTCGATATTCTGGGGGGGTATCCTGTCCCCGGCGGGTAAGGCGGCCATGCTGGTCACCTCTCTATGCCCCTGTAGCGCTATTTCTTTCCTGAATAATGTCTTCCTTTCCAGGGCTCTTTATCCCTGTGTTCTTTCTCGTCTTACGCCTGTCGTCCCGCGAAAGCACCTTGCGCGCCTCTACAATATCCTTACGTGCCGCTTCAATATCCTCTGCTGGAGCACCGCAAACAGCAAAGAGCACATCCCTGATGTCCTTTGCAGCTACAACCTCGATGTCACGCAACCCTGCCGGCACATCCTTTTCATTCTCATGGGGGATGACCACCTTTTTCATGCCGGCCTGCCGGGCGGCATATATCTTTTCGAAGATGCCCCCCACCGGCTTGACCTTGCCCTGTATCGAGAGCTCCCCGGTAATGGCTACATCCTGCCGGATTGGAATGCCCTTTACGGCGCTATAGATGGCTACGAGGACAGCTACGCCTGCCGAGGGCCCATCTATGAGCCCACCACCGACTACGTTAACATGAACATCCCAATCTGAGAGGTCTTGTCCGGTCAGGCTCCTGAATACAGATGCAGCATTGAAAACCGAATCCCTGGTCATGCTCCCGGCGGTCTCATTGAACCTGATGCTCCCCTTGGCCTGATCCCTCGCCGGGAAGGCCACAGCTTCGATCTCGATGATGGAGCCCAGGTACTCGCGCACGCCAAGCCCCAGGACCCTGCCGATCTCGCAGGTATCAGCGGCCTTGGTCACGATATTGGGGACAAGGCGGGATGTCTGAATCACTTCCAGGACATCCTGCCGGGTCACCATCATGCGAGTATCACCACCACCGGATTTACCCTGGTAGCTTCGATACAGGGCCAGACCGTATGCATCTGCGAGGATGCCTATGGCCTTGCGGCCTTCAACTGTGTAATCGCTGATTACCTCCGTCACACCATCTTCAAGGTCCACTTTTAATTTTGCAGCCGCATTCCTGACTATCTCTTGAATACGGCTGGTGGTCAGGGGCTCAAAGAAGACCTCGGCACAGCGGGATCTCAAGGCCGGGATTATTTCCTCGGGATCCCTGGTAGTGGCGCCTATCAGGATGAAGTCCGCCGGAGCACCCTCCTCGAAAAGCTTCTTTACATATTTCGGCACATGTGGATCGTCGGGGTCGTAATACGACGAATCAAACATGACCCTCTTATCCTCCAGGACCTTGAGCAACTTGCTCACGAGGAGGGGATCAAGCTCCCCTATCTCATCGATGAACAGCACCCCGCCGTGGGCCTCTGTCACAAGCCCGAGCTTGGGCTCCGGTATGCCGGTTTCCGCCAGGTCCCTTTTTGCCCCCTGGTAGATCGGGTCATGAACAGATCCCAGGAGCGGGTTCGTAACCTCCCTCGGGTCCCACCGGAGCGTGGTGCCGTCGACTTCTACGAACTTCGCCCTTTTATCAAAGGGCGTGAATTTCCTGCGCTTCGCCTCTTCGAGCACGAGCCTCGCCACTGTGGTCTTGCCCACCCCGGGAGGTCCGTAAAGAATGACATGCTGCGGGAAAGGCGAGGCTATCTTTGACAAAAGCGCCCGTATTGCGCGTTCCTGTCCAACAACCTCATCCAAGGAAGATGGCCTGAGGAGGTCGATCACTGATCTTGACAGTTTTCTCTGCTCGAGCTTCTCAAGATCAGCATACTTCTTTAGCGTCTGAGCATTGTCAGGACCTCCCTGCTCCTTGACAAGCTGCATCTTGATCTCGCGGATGTACTCCTCGTGGCGCTTCTGCATTCGTTCGGCTATCTTTTTCTCAATCTTGTCCTCTACAGCCTTGCGTGCAACCAGGTCGGCAATCTCGTCCTCCAGCTCATCCAATATCTGAGGAATCTCGTTCGGACGAGGTACGGCTTCGATGGTGGGGTCCTCGTAGATCAGTCTCTCTAATGCCAGGACACGTTCTTCGAGCACCGGAGACCTCATCAAGGCAAGGGCATCGAGCTTGCCCGCACGCAGGACGAGCTTATCCGCCCCGTAAATGCTCGAAAGAAGCCCAAACAGGGCAGCCGTCTGGCGTTTTACCTGCTCGTCCGCCTCCATTTTTCTTGCGAGGTTCGGGCTCGCTATAGCTGCAATCTTCTTCATTAACGAATTCACCGGCATGACTTCTCCCCCCACCACAGACACAAAGAGCCTCCGGCAGGTTACGTTTCGGCGACGACCTCAAGGCGCAAGTCTACCGTAACCTGAGGGTGCAGCCTTACCGGCACCGTATACCTTCCGGCCACCTTTATCGGCTCTTCAAGCTCAATTTTCTTTTTATCGATTTCAACTCTGAGACTCGATGCAACCGCGTCAGCGATGTCCTTGGCCGTTATGGAGCCAAAGAGCTTCCCACCCTCGCCAGCGCGGGCTCTTATCCTGACAACTCCCCTGGAGAGGCGCTCGCCGGCATCCCTGGCCTGGGCAAGTTCCCGCCGGGCCTTATCATCAGCTGCTTTTTTCTTGGCGTCGAGGATCTTGAGATTCTTCTCTGAAGCCTCTATCGCCAGCCCTCTGGGGATAAGATAGTTCCGGGCGTACCCCTCAGACGCATTGACGATCTCTCCTTCTTTGCCCAGACCCTTGACGTCCTGATTCAAAATGACCTTCATCTAAGACGCCCCCCAAATCCAGATTGGTCATGCCCGGGACCGGATTTTTCTAAAGTCAAACCATCCATCAAAAAGGCCAGCCCAGACCACAACCTGGGAGATCAGCCGGGTAAACATCATGAAAAACGTCAGCAAATATCGCAAGGGACTGCTGACTTTATACCTGTCCATGAAGTACCATGCCACAGACAAACCCTGGATGAGGAATACGTAAGAGAATATGGCCACGAGATTAAACCCGATCCTGAATATGATGTCTCTTCCGTAGGCCTGCCCGAGCACTGTCATGGCCCCGCCGGCAATATACCCCCATCCCCAGTACCAGGGTATCTGCCACATTGAGAACCTGGGCAATTGCGGTATTTCGTACCGCAGCTTTCTCAGGACGGCAGCCGATATAAGATAGTTGATCACACTTAACATTATAACAGCCAAAAACAGTATAGCAGGTAGAGATATCTTCGCAATCTCTATCATCTGCTGGAGTGTCTTCCTCGCTGTCTCCAGTTCTTTCTCGGGCATCCCGAGGTGTCTGTAAAAGGCCAGTGCACCCTGGATGCTGCGGGTAAATTCCTTTTCCAGCTGTGCAACGTCAAAACCAAAGGCCAGCGCTGATATGCCAAATAACAGAGCGACGGAAACGGCAACGGCCACTGCTGTTATCCCTATTGTCAATATGGGAGAGAGCTTTCGCCTGAGGCACTCCCCCAGCGTCACGCCGGCAATCCCTACCTTTGCCAGCACCGTTACCCCCTGCACAGGCCCGGTAATCGCAGCCGTCCCCAGGACCGCGATGACGGTAGCCAGAAGCCCGGCTCGCAGGCCATGCCTGGTCACCAGTATGACGACAGGGATGGGATACACAAGGGCAAAGAGAGGTACATAGGCGTCCAGCACACATAGCAGGATGGTGATGGCGACAAGTAACGCGCCTTCCACCATAGCCCTGGTTGACATACGGTCCCGCACTGCCAAACGCTCACCTCTTCCTTTCCCTGATATACTGGTAAAATGCAGTAAAATCACCGTACCACTTCTCAAGCTCATGCTCTTTCTCGAGATTGGCACGTACTTTGCCCTCCACCTTGGCGTCCAACGCCTGAAAACTCACCCCAAGACGGCGGCCAAGGAGGTAAGCGCCAACCACAATGTTGGAGAGAGATTCGGCCGTAAGCTCCTCATTGTTTCTGGCCATAGCCTGGTAAAGTGACGCCAGGCTCCCCAAAAGCTCTGTCTTGAGCCACTCTATCGCCTTGATCTCGCGAGCTATGTCAATCTCCGGGTTCAGCTGCTGCGGTTGATGGGGACGTCCATCTACCATGATACTGCTCCCCCCTCAAGACAACGATTAAAAGGGGAGCAGTTACAGCCCCCCTCTTTCAAAACCACGCAACGAACAAGGGATCTCATACCAGACTCGGAGCGGCCGTAGCCCCTGCCACTTAGCAATCTCCCACTATTCGACAGTATATGGGAGCAAGGCCATCTGCCTTGCCCTCTTGATGGCGACAGTCAGCTGGCGCTGGTGATGAGCACAATTCCCTGAAATCCTCTTGGGAAGTATCTTGCCTCTGTCTGTAATATACTTGCGCAGTTTGGGAACATCTTTGTAATCAATGAATTCCATCTTATCAACGCAAAAGCTGCATACTCGTTTCTTGCCTTTGCGTCCCTTTTCTCGTTTCACGCAATTACCTCCTAGCAACATTGATACCGCAAATGTGATGCCGGCTATCCCGGCATTCATTCATCGAAAGAAGGAGTGCCATCCGGCACGTCCATGTCACCTATCCCGGGCTCAAAATCCCCCGTGGGTCCCGGTCCTTCCCTGCCCCTATCGAGGAATTCCACTCGATCCGCCACCACCTCGGCGGCCTTTCTCCTCTGGCCATCCGCAGTCTCATAGGATCTAATCTGGAGGCGCCCGTCTACGCCCACCATTCTGCCCTTGCTGAGGTACTGCGAGCAGTTTTCGGCCTGATTCCTCCAAACTACCACGTCTATGAAATCTGCTTCCCTCTCCCCCTGCTGATTGGCAAAGGGCCGGCTCACAGCCAGAGTAAACGTGGCAACTGGCACACCGGTTTGAGTATAACGTAGCTCAGGGTTTCGCACAAGTCTCCCCACGAGCACAATTCGGTTCACCGGAAACACCACCTGACAAAGGCCATCTCGAAACCTTACGGCCTCATTGATTTCAGGCAACGGGCCCGGACCACTACTCATCTTTTCGTGTAACAAGGTGACGGATTACCTCGTCGGTGATCCTGAGCACTCTCTCGAGCTCATGCGCGAGCTCGCTCGGGGCCTTGAATTGGATTACTACGTAAAACCCCTCACTGAGGTGCTGGATCTCATAAGCGAGGCGCCTTTTACCCCACCTGTCGAGCTTTAGGATTTCGCCGCCGCCATTTTTGATGAGCTCCTCAAACTTATTGATAACACCCTCAATGGCAGCCTCGTCCAGGTCGGGACGGATGATGAACATCACCTCGTAATCCCGCACTTGGTTCACCTCCCCTCGGACTTGTGGCCCCACGATACACGTGGAGCGGGGACCGTTGTTATTATAGCATCAGGCCCGGAACCTGAAAAGTATCACGTCGCCATCTGCCACCATGTAGTCTCTTCCCTCTACCCTGACCAGGCCCCGATCATGAGCCGCACCCATGCTGCCGGCCGCCAGGAGATCCCTGTATGATATGACCTCTGCCTTTATAAAACCCTTTTCCATGTCAGAATGGATCTTGCCTGCAGCTTCCACCGCCGTGGTACCCGCCCGGACCGCCCAGGCCCTTGTCTCAGGACCTTTGGTAGTAAAAAAGGTTACCAGGCCCAGGAGGTCGTAAGATACCCTGACGACCCGGTTGAGGCTGGGGTCAGAGAGCCCATATGACTTTCGCACCTCGGCTGCCTCACCCGGTGATAGCTCCGCCAGCTCCGATTCGATCCTGGCGCTCACGACCACCACCGGGGCATCCTGCCTCCTGGCATATTCCTCGAGCCTGGCTGCTTCAGGAGACGAGTCCACCTCTTCTTCTGATACATTCGCCACATAGAGCATGGGTTTCGCAGTGAGCAGGAAGAGCCCTTCGGGCATCTCCTCCAGCCCTGCAAGGCGGGCCGCCCGCCCCCTGCTCAGGGTGTCTTTGAGAACCCGGAGGGAAGACATCTCTTCCTGGTATTTCCTCTCCCCGCTCTTGAGCATCCGTTCGGTCTTCGCCATCCGCCTGTCGATGGTATCAAGGTCGGCCAGGATTAGTTCCTCGTTTACTATTTCTGCATCCCTCACAGGATCTACACTGCCATAGACATGAGGTATTTTGGCGGGCCCGAAGCACCTCACGACGTGGCAAATGGCGTCTACCTCTCGGATATTTGCAAGAAACTGGTTTCCGAGTCCTTCGCCCTTGCTCGCGCCCTTTACAAGCCCCGCGATATCTACAAACTGCACCGTGGCAGGGGTCGCCTTTTGCGCACCAACCAGACTTGCGATCTTCTGGAGCCGCTCGTCAGGGACTGCCACAACGCCGACATTTGGGTCAATGGTGGTGAATGGGTAATCCGCAACCTCGGCGGCTCCAGAGACGAGGGCATTGAAAAGTGTAGACTTTCCGGCATTTGGAAGTCCCACGAGTCCAACCTTGAGCACGTCGCCACCTCATTTTCTCAGCATCTGACCCGGGCTAGCGGGGCGGAGATGGCCAGTCGAGGGAAGAGACAACCTCCTTTACAGCCTTTTCAAACTTGAGGCGGGGTAACATTACCACCCGCCCGCATCCTTTGCACTTGATGCGGAAATCCGCCCCCACCCGCATGACCTCCCAGAGAAAGCTCCCGCAGGGGTGTTGCTTTCGCATTTTTACAACGTCTCCGATCCTAAACTTCACAGGAGTCCGGCCTCCCGTTCCCATGAGGGGCGGCTTGGGGAGCTATCGCACCTTCTATGATCACGTTCATGTGAGGATATGGTATTATTATGCCTTCACGGTCCAGAAGTTGTTTTATGCGCTTTTTCAACTCGCGTTCCACGCGCCACTGCTCCATCGGCTGGGTTCTCGCGATAACCATGATCTTTATGGCTGACTCAGCCAGGTCGCTTACTCCGAGTACAGTAGGGCCCTCAACGATCCCGGGGATCTCCGTCCTGGCCTTTTCGAAATCCCTGGCGAGGACCTCGAGAACGTGATCCACGTCGGAGTCATATGCCACCCCGACCTCAAAAAGCACCCTCATTGAAGAGCCCATGTAGTTGGTGACCCTGGATATCTGGCTATTGGGCACAATATGGAGCTGCCCGCCGAAATCCCGGATGCGAGTAACCCTGAGGCCTATGTCTTCGACAATGCCGGATACGTCGTTGATGCCGACATAATCCCCGACGCCAAACTGGTCCTCGAACAGGATGAAGAAACCATTGATGACATCCTTGACAAGGCTTTGGGCGCCAAAGCCTATCGCCAGGCCTGCAAGGCCCGCCCCTGCAAGGAGGCTCGCCGTGTCCACCCCGAGCTTGCTTATCACTGCCATGCCTGCGAAAAAGTAAATGGCGTACCGGATCGCGCTCTTGAGGAGCAGAGCCAGGGTCTTGACCCTCCGGTCATCGAAATAGCCCTTTTCGGGTCTCGCAGTCCTTGCGATCGCCCGGTCGATGACTGGACCGCTCAGTCGAAGCAGGATCAAGGCCGCAACTACTGTGATAATGATGGAAAATGCCCCTTTGCCCAGTGCAAAGACAGCATCCCAGAATTTATCCGACGGCATCCATGGAAACTGAGGCACCTTTAACCCCCTCCGGCTTAGTTTACTTCTCCACCGACCCAAGCAATCCTGCCGCCCCGGTGGAAAACGGGCCGCGAGGATCTCGCGGGTCCGGAATGGGTACGCAAAAAGGCGGAGACCCATCTGTCTCTGCCCTGAGAGCGGAGACCAGGTTGTCTCTGCCCAAAAACAAGTCTCGGAGAAGTTGTGAGAGGGGCTTACCCCCTCTCGCATCCCATCCCCCCTTATATGTCCCCTGTCTCACCGGCCGCTTCCTTCGCCCGTGCCCCTGGCCGCCGTTGCAGCCCTATATTCGGCTGCCGTCATAGCCCTACATCAGGCTGAAACCCTCACCTGAGGGTGGTAGGAATGAACATATCTATCAGCCCGATTACAAAGGCCGCTATCAGGGCGCCCAGGACGGTCACCCGCATCGTGGGCACCACGAATTGGGCTGCGTAGATCACGGCCGCGGAAACCAGAAACCCGACGATTCCCCTGCCATAGGGCGAGACACCCTTGCCGATAATCGCCTCGATCACGTATCCCAAAATCGTTATAACGGCCGCAGCAATCAAGGCATTCAAGAAGCTAAGGGTACTGAAACCTGGCACGATCAGCCCGACGAACATAAGCACCAGAGCCGAGACCACAAACCTCACCAAGTGACGGACCCAATCGCTCACTTACCTTTCACCCCCAGAATCTGATTTTTGCGCCACTAATCCTATATGTTGACCACTGGCGCATCAAATATTCATGGGGGAGGGCCGTCTATGCGCAGGACTACCTGAGGACTGTCTGTGAGTAAGGCTACCTGAGCGCTGTCCAGGAATCCGACCCGTACTTGTCCCTCTCGAGCTCCCGGGCAAGGCAGAGTTCTTCGGGCAGGAGCTCCCCGTCTTTCAACGTGATACCGAAAGCACCGGCAAAGAACCTGCGAAATCCGTCCCGCAGGGCAGATGCGACTTCATCAAATCGAACCGGCCTCCCGGCCAGCCTGGATACACTCGTAGCCTGCTTCTCGAGCTCAGATGCTATCCTATCTCTGGTCACACTATCAGAGAAGCGAAAGAGCCTGGCCACCTTCTCGGGCTCCAGCTCCAGGAGGATTGAACCATGTTGCATCAGCACGCCTTTCATCCTGGCCTGGGCGCTTCCCACAAGCTTCTTGCCGCCGGCGACGACCTCATACCATGAAGGAGAGTCAAAGCACGCCGGCGAGGAAGCTCCAATATCGCCTTCCCGCCTCCCGGGCCCGCCATGAATACGGGCATCAATGCCGAGGATGGCGAGTCCGTGTATTATGCCGGACGTCGCAAGGCTGAAAGCTCCGCTGATATCTTTAGGGCACAACGGGTTGGATTCGGCGAGGATGAAACTATATGTCACCTCCTTGTCGTGGAGCACTGCTCGGCCGCCAGTGGGCCTGCGGACGATGTCGATCCCCATAGCTATACACGCATCCCGGTCTACGTCCCGCTTAAGAGACTGGATGCGCCCAAGCGAGAGAGCAGGAGGACTCCAGCCATACAGGCGCACGGTTGGAGGCACAACCCCTTTCGCGTGACAGGTCAGAATGGCCTCATCAACGGCCATATTCCATGAACCCCTGGCAAAACCTGTATTCAGGAAACGCCACGTATCGGGCGGCCAGTTGCCATAAGATATCTCAGATGGCATCGAGCAAAGCCTCCCTGATGCTTTCGGCCTCAGTTGCTGTGAGCTTCCTGGGGTAATTATAGATGAACCCGCCGGGCTTCTCATTATAATAAGGCCTGTTGCAGCCGGCGCAACCTGATGTCTGAAAAGCCTCCCCCGAGGAAAGCAAGTTTGCAAGCTCGAGCGAGCTCATACCAAAGGCAATGACCCTGCCATCATCGAACGTAAAGTCGTCAAAACGCTTTAGGCCATGCGATATAAGCCATCGAGCCACCTGGACCCTCCGGTACGCAAGAGGATCAGGAGGCTCCTTGCCCTCCAATGGTGTGCCGGGGACGGGAGTAAAAGCAAAAAGGCCGACCGTAATCCCGAGATCATACATCGTCTGGATGGTATGGAGTGCTTCTTCCTCAGTTTCGCCGAGGCCGATTATCAGGTGGGTACTGATGCGCCCCGGAAAAGCCTGTGCAGCCCACTCCAGGAGGTCTATCGTCTCGCGGTATGACCCGCCTCTAATCTTACGATAGAGTCCCTCGGTGGCACAGTCCAACGCGATTCCAACCCGTTGGGCGCCAAGGTCAAATATCCGAGCGAGCTCCTCCCGCGATTTAGGGTGGTAAGACACCGAGACGGGCAGGAGTGTGCCGAGCTCCGTCAAGAGGAAACTCACAATTTCCATCGCCTTAGGATTCTGGACGACTTGAATACAGGCGCGCTGAAATCTGAGCGTTGCGCTTGACGGACCTGCGCCAGGGCCCTCCCGGCCCTCTATAGACGAACTCTGCTCCACAGGCGAACTCTGGTTTTCTCTTAGGGCCGCCAGGACATCCTCGGCCGGGAATAGAGGCCAGCTCACTCGCGAAAGAAGATCCCTGTGTCCCAAGCTGGTCCGGGCCTGCGGGCAGAACATGCAGGTCCCCTGACAGCCTCCCGGTACCAGGAAATATGCTGTCGTCGGAGGAACGTCCATCCGGCCCTTCGTGAGTCCGAGGGCCATCGCGGTGCCGAGTGATACCCTGAGATAACGCATGGACGATAAGGGTTCGTGCTCCATGGTTTCACTTTATACTCTAGCCGGTGGCCCAGTCAAGCGTTGGGGCGAACCATATATTGCGAGGAGGCCCGGATCTCACCTGCACCGGACCTCCCCCGCGCCAAAATCCGGCTTCAAGAACTGCGAAGGGAGAGTTGATATTTCATAGAATCAGGGCATAGATAATGAGAATGAGATAGAACATACCTGCAGCTACGGTGCCCGCGGTCATTGCCCAATGAGGCCGCACCTTGTCGGCCATTTCAGGCGGGTAGAGCCTGGGGAGGATCACGCGAGTTAGATAGGCTATGCCGAAAGCAACGATCGGCAGGAGATATGTGCCCTCAACCCACGAAGCTGCTTGGAGGAAACCTACGGGAATCGCACTAAACATGTAGACGAGAACGAAATTGGTTAGGGTGCCATAGAGCACCCAGATCCTGTACCTCCAGAGGAGAGGTATCGAGAGATACTGGCGCCAATTGGGCAGGCATATCTTTATAGAATTGTCGATGAGCCTCGCATACCCGTCATATACGGTCGCCATTGTGCTATAAATAACTGCCCAGGCGCCTATCAAGTATAGCCATTTCGCTCCCGGCCCCAGAACCTCCGTAAAAGTCTTGGAGAGGGTCATGATGAAATTGACCCCTGCCGGGGCTAGATGGAGGGGATGCAGGATTACCGTGGCGTTTAACACGAAAAATCCTGTAACCACAAGCGTGAGCACATTCCCTCCCCAGAGGGCGTCATGGAACATGACCCTGTACCATCCCCGGAGCTTGTCGACCTCATTCCGGCCAAGCTCCTTGAGTTGAGCAAGATCAAATGAAGATGAGCCGAGGTTATAGTAACCGGCAGAGGCAAATCCCTTTGCCAGTACCCAGTCAGAATACCAGAGGCTATTGATGGCTCCGGCCCCGGCGAAGGCCATGGCTGGAAGTATCTCCACTAGTGGATTGGGTGATATCTTGAAGTTTTCTACCGCCCATTCCGGCGTCGATGTAGGCACGATGAACCGGAATCCGTCGAGGATGGCGCCCCATCCCGGGAATATCCGAAAAGTGATGAAAGCCGTGGTGATCGTAAGCATAGCCACACAGGCCATCATTATGCGCTCTACCAGGCTATACCGTCCACTCCATGTCAGGAGGACGTATGATAGCATCATTATTACGGCCCATGCATAAGGGGGCAAGAACGGCAGAATCGTGGAGGTAATCACTCCCACCATTGCGACAAGGCCGCCTATGTGCACAGCGCCCAGGTAGAGCCCACTCAAGAGTATGATCCACGAAAGCCACTTGCGTGGACCGGGGAGGAGAGCGAGCCCTTCTCGGATCGAAGTACCGGTGTAGATACTCCAGCGGCCGATTTCATTAACCATGAACCATTTCAGCGCTATCGCCAGGAGGGGCATCCAGAGCGTTGTTATCCCAAATATTGCACCAACGCGTGGATTGAGCACAAGCTCGCCGCCACCGATTGCCATGCCCGTCCAGACGATTCCAGGACCGACCATGAGAAGCATAGACCACCCTCTGGGGGGTTGCTGAATCTCTAACGGTTGCCTACTCATCTCTCCCACCTCCTGGATGCACTAATCGAATTCGACCTCTTGGCCGGATTCGACTTTAGCCTCATAAGTCGAACTCGACCATTGTGCCCGTATTGTTTGAAAAGAACCGATCGCCGTACACCTTCGCCAACTGTCTTTCAGCCTGCTGCCCAGTACAGTGAGAAACTCCTATGCTTTCCACGCCCGCTGTTTTGAGGTCAATAGCGGTATTCTGGATCCTGGCGCGACTCGCATGCACCAGGTGCGTGCCCCCCAGTACAGCCCGAATCCTGGATATACCTGTAAGCCGTGAGACGTGGCGCACGATATTCACAATGCCCGCGTGGGCGCACCCGCACATTACCAGAAGCCCCTCAGGAGTCATGATGACCACTACCAATTCGGACCTGAAGTCGTCCCGTACAAGAGCCCCATTTTTCAGGATAAAAAATGGTTCGGAGATGCCTTCATAGGGCGTTACTGCCGGGATGTTGGTAGCTACGAAGACGCCCGGGCGAAGCTCATATAGGTCATCCAGGACACCAGTCACCCTTTCCACCTGGGAGGCGAGTTCCTCCTTGGAAAAACTGTTGCCAATGAATTCTCTTTTAATGCCATTCACCTTGTACTTGGGGTCAAAAAAGTCCCGAGGCACCAACACCTCCTTGGGTTTGGTTTTCTTAACAAAGGGAATTAGCCCGCCGGTATGGTCGTAGTGGCTATGGCTCAGTATGACGGTATCTACGTCCTTGAGGCTTACACCAATCTGCCCGGCATTCCATATTAGGCTGTCGCTCTGACCCGTATCAAAAAGAAAGGGTGGCTGACCCTTGACCTCTACGAAAAAAGGACAACCCGTGCTCGGCCAGAAGCCGGGTATGAGTTCCCTGACGGTTTTCGATGAGCGTGATGATGGTCACCGTCATTTGTGCTTTCACTCACTCGCTTTTACTCCTAGATGCGCCGCTTAGGAGTCGCCCGCAACAATTCATCGTCGCTACGCTATGTGGGCATATGCTAATATAATTTTAATGACATGGTTTGAGCGCATCAATTGACGAAATATACAACAAGGGCCCAATTATTCAGCCGGCATTTGTGCCAGGTGCCCAGGAGAAGGAATCCCCGCGGCAGGAGGCGAATCCAAAAATTGAGGGGCGCCGCCTTGAGAGACCACGGGAGTAGTCGATGCGGAGGGCGGCAGGATCGGCTCTCCCCGCATTGGGGTGAGATGTGTGATAATCACACATGAGCTTGCGCAAAGGATAGTCGACGCCACGATGGCGATCGTCCAAAGAAATGTGAACATTATGGATAATAGGGGCATCATAATCGGCTCAGGGCACAGGCACCGCCTGTTTACCTACCATAAGGGAGCCGACGACGTAATCAAGTCTGGGGAGACGGTGGAGATACGACCGGACCAGGTAGACCACTTTCCCGGCGCAAAAGAAGGAGTCAATATGCCCATCAAGATTAACGACCGGGTCGTCGGCGTGGTGGGAGTATTTGGCGATCCTGACGAGGTGAGGGATATCGCCAAGCTAGTCAGAATGGCCGTAGAGCTTCTCTTGGAGCGAGAGGCCCTCCGGGAACAGGTACAGTCGCAATATAGGGTGAGGGAACAGTTTATGAGGGAGGTCCTGTCCGACAAAGCACTGCAGGACCCCGATGCAATAATTGAATGGGGGCATCTCCTGGGCTATGATATGCTCCTCCCACGGGTAGTCACGATAGTAGATATCGCCGGCCTCCTTATTCGCCTGAAGGCAGTCTGTTCGGAAGCCGACCTTGTAGCCTCGAGGACAAGAGAAAGGGTCCTGGACCTGCTTGGCTCCTCACAAACACTGACATCCCAAGATATCTCAGCATACCTGAGCGACACGCGGCTTGTAATACTGAAGGCTATAGGGACGCCTGAGCAGCGGGCGGTTGACGAACTACGGCGGTGGGCCCTGAAACTGCACCAAATCATGATAGACGCCTTTGGAGGGCACGGGGTCAACGTGGCAATTGGCAGCCTCCACTTGAACCCCGGCGGGCTCAAAGCCTCTTATCAGGAAGCACTGGCAATACTCAGGCTCGGTCAACTCAGCCAAACCGACACTGCAAGGCAGGTTCAGTTTATTTATGACCCGGATATCCTCGCGAACTACCTGATGGGGGAAATAGACGAAACAACGCTCGCCCACTTCGTGGATCCAATCGCCGACAGGCTGTTCCGGAAAAAGCCGGGACAGCAGCTGGACTTGCTTCGCACCGCCAAGGCCCTCATTGACACCAACATGAACATAGCCCGAGCTTCCAGGAACCTCTATATTCACAGGAACACCCTTATTTTCCGCCTGGCCAAGATAAGAGAACTCACCGGCCTGGAACCGGCCAAGAATCTCAATCATGCGATCTTGCTTAAACTTGCCGTGGAGCGATTTGATAGGATGTGTCCCCCATCGGCCGGTGATGCGGCAAAGGCCTAACTCTGCCGGCATCGAGCAGAGCGATCCCGGTATGCATGCTATTCCTCACGCAGCCTGACCACCACCTGCAGTATGCAACCCTCATTCGCATCCAGGCGGGTACTGAAAACGCGCGGGAGAGTCCCGTCAAGGACAATCCCGTCAATTGGAGCATTTGGACTGAAGCCCGAAATATCAAAGGGTTCGACGTCACCGGCATCGGATACGGTGAGCCTGCGTAGCCGGTCGACCCATGGTGCCCCTACCTGAAGGTCCGCTACCTTGGGCGAACTATCATGATTCACTACGATCAAGTAGTCGGGGATTGAGTAATCGGGAAGCGCGGGCCCTCCACCTGGTTCCTTGCTGGCTCCGGTGCCTTTAATCAAGGGCATTATTTCGATAAAGGGGTTTGTACAAGTGAATGCCGACCTCCTACCGGTAAGCCCTGCGGCATATCTGTAAACCCTGTACCAGGGGCTGGTCTCATAGACGCCTACCTCATATGAAATGGCCAACTCCAAGGGGAAGGTGACAAGGATGGTCTTCCCGCGCCCGAAATCATTTACGACGATAGCAGGGCTTCCATGTAAGGGTATCTCAACCTGTACCTTCTCACAATTCTCACAAGGATCCTCCTCGCAAGCATAACGAGCCTTCCGAGATGCCGTCCCCCGCGAATGGAGGACCAGAGGATGAGAATCGGCAAGATAAGAGGCGACGACCCTGCAACCAGCCGGCCTCACGTCCAGCACCTTCGTACGGCCAAGCGCGACACCGGGAATGGGAAGGACGAGTTTGTCCTCAAACCCGGCAGTCTCGCATTCGAGGCCGCCCAAATCATCAAAAATTCCGATTCTCATCCCCGGCCACTTGTACGACGTAGAGACAACCTCGATGCCGAAGACCTCGTCAAACCCCTCTATGGCTATCCCCCCATAGGAGCAGTAAAGTGTCTTTCCCGCGTGCACAAGCTCCGTAATCCGCTTCCAGTCGGATACATAGAGGCTCCCCCTCCTTGAAAATGACGGGAGGAAGTAGATATCATAGCCTTCGAGGTCCGAATCAAGCCGCACCAGGTCCGGATTCAGCCCGGCCTGCTTCGCCAGCAGGAAGGAATTAAACAGCGCCCTCATGTTCCTCTCCGGAGTGACGTCCGGGTCATAGTTGTCATAATACCGCCGCGGGATGAGGATCGCGGCGCGAGGAGCGCCAGGGAAGGGCGAAACCGGGCCGACCCGCCTTGCGAGCAAGGCAAGTTGCTTCATGACCAAGGCTGGCTTCTTGGGTTCACCGCTCACTTTTGTAATGCCAAACCCGGCTTCATAAGGCGTGGAGTTGTATGGTAACCTCTCGCCCACGGTGAAGTCGCCAAAACACCAGGCGAGGGCGCCAAGAGCTCCGTTGGCCAGGAGACTGTATAGTGTAGCTGAATAGTACCCCGCCAATATATCCTCGGAAACCATCTGCGTGGTCCCGCCAAATTCCTCGAAGAAGACCGACTTACGGCCCATTCCTTCTGTGAGCTTGCTGCAAAACGGGACAAGATATGTGCTGCGAAACGCATTCAGGGGCTCTGGACAAAGCTCGGTATACAGTGGATACGCATGCATGCAGAGGAAGTCATTGGACTCAGCCATGTCTTCAGGCCTTATCCCGTTGTCATCGGAGAGCGACTGCATGTGAATTCCGAGGGTGACAGGGTGGTTACGGTCCCAAATCCGTATAGTCTTGGCCATGAAGTCCGCCCAGAGCCACGCGGCGTGGCGACATCGTGGCCGCACGAATATATCGGGCTCGTTGGCGAGGTCCCAAAACAGTATAGTATTCTCCTCTGCATATCGCCTCGCGAAGACGTCAACGAGCTTCGCCTGAGCCCTCAGCATGAATGGATCGGAATAGGGATCGCGCCCATGTCGCCAGGGAACATCCCAATTCTCCCCGCTCATGTGACCGGTGAAAAAGGTAGGGACAATCTTAAGCCCGCAGTCGCGGGCAATGGCCAGCAACTCGTCGAACTTACCGAGATTTTGTTCATCCACGACCTCGGGGGAGGGCTGGAAGTCCTCCCAAAGGAGAAATACCCTCACGACATCCAGTCCGAGGGCGGAAATCTCCGCAAATTCCTGCCTGATCTCGCCTTGGTCCCACTCCTTCCACATCTGGACGCCATGGTTCCTTGGCCAGTAATTGACGCCTAAGACAAAGCGGGCAGGCGATCCTCTAAAGACAGGCGACCCTCTTAGGACAACCCCATGCTTGGATGCATTCCTATCGACCATACACCAGCTACCTCATACCTTGGAAGCCCCGGACAAGATATATCCAAGCTCGCGCAACGTCGACCGGAATAGCCCCTCCGAATCGGATGGCACAACAATGTAGCGTTCGCCCGCCAGCAGGCAACGTCCACGCAGGCTGCTGTTGTTCACGATCTCCAGGGCCAGGGCGGGATCGTCGGCCTCAATCAGACGGGCTTGTCCGCAGTCTGTAAGCCGCTTAAGTCGCCTTGCTGCATCCTCCAGGAGATCGCGAACCGTGTCAGGTAGCGGGTTTTTGCTACGGACCGTGAGGAATCTCCTTATCTCGTCCAGATCCAGCCCACCTTCGACGGCCGCAAGTATGGTGCCGAGATCCATGGACCAAGCTGACTCTGAGGTCTTGCGGGCAAAACGCGCCAGGAGCAGCTCATCGGTAGGCAAGAGCTGCTGAGGCGGGGCAATGATCTCCCGGTTTGGCAGGACAGTAATGCTCCTGCGCTCATCCTCCGGCTCCGGGGCATAGTCTTCTACCAATTCAAGGCAGTAAGCTCCCAGGTTATTCAGGCGGATGTAGCGCAGGCCATCATAGCGACTCAGGTACAAGAGGTCATCTGTACCCCAGATATTCCCGAAATCACGCGGGGCTTCTTCCGGATTTGTATAGGCCACGTCCACCATGCCCAGTGTCGCGACGTATTCCAGCAGGAACACCATCAGGTACCGCCCCTGCAGGATATTCCATCCGCCAAATCCTGCATACCCCAGGCTTCCATATTGGGGGTCACCCACGTAGAGGTTCCACTCGTTGCGGGTTACCTCAAACATATGGCCCGAGGCCCTCATGAAACGGCCAAACTCCTCAACACCGATCCACTCGCCTACAGGAACTTCAGCTAAGGCTTCAGCGATAGCAGCCCGCCGCCCTGAAGGTGCGGTCATGTGGCGGCCGCCTTTAGCCCGCTGGCCTTTGATGGCCTCGATGCGGCTGAATTCATCGATAATGGTGGTCTTGAGCCAGCGCCTCCAGATACTCCGCAAGATCTCATGCGGTGGGGCATTCAAGGCCTTCCGCCCGGCAGACGTCAATCCCAGTTTCCCGCCAACGACTGCTGCTAGATTCCCAGCCTGGAGAAGGAGGGGCCAGGCGAAGGCGCGAATTGGTCCAACCTCAGGCTGATATTCATCCAGCCTACGCCCGGCTGACGCCCTATGATCAACCTCCCCGCGGCCAGCCACCCCGCGGTCGGCCTCTGCGTGGTCGGCCACCCCGCGGCCAGCCGGGTAGAAATCCCCATTAAAAAGCACCCTCGTGATTTCCCTGATACCGGCAGCAGTTACCCGCTGCGTGGTGGCGCTAACCCTGATCTTGCCCATTTCTACGAGGCGCAGGATGGCAGGGAGTTCATGGATCGCCTGGCGGGCTGTCTCCACACGCTTAAGGCCGGGCATCTCCGGAAGATCATCGAGTGTCTCTACGCGAGCATCGGCGGGACGTTTAACGAAACTACGCAAGGCTTCCCTCAGGTCGAGCGGCATTCTCCCATCAGGACCAATAAAGAGCGGAAGGTAGCCGGAACGCAGGCCATCCTCGTTATCCTCACGAGAGGAGTCCCTATGGAACTCATGCTCGTCCCTCTTCTCATTGTTCCCATACTTCGCCTTGAACATCTCTTTATCCAGTTTATTGATGGGACTGTACAGGACCTCCGCAACCGCCGCCTTCTGGAGGTCAGTAAGGCGCCTCCACATTCCTGGAAGGTTCTCGCGTGACATCAACCGGCAGAGGACAGCGACGATATCGTCCTTTCGAGTTGGCAGCCTGCCTTCTATGAGCGGCCTTGCCAGCCTCAACAGTTGCTTGAGATCTTCAAGATGATATGTGGAGAGCATGTCTTCCAGTGTTGTCGCGTCAAGAAGCTGATAAACCACTACGGTTCATAACCTCCCCATCTTTATGCAAAAGCGCAACACTCCTCGCGCCACGTGATGTTAAGGCCCCGCTCGCGGGCGAGCACCACCGCCTCTCTGGCCGGGGCCACGATCCGGTCTACCCCAAGCTCCACCGCATCCTGATCTAATCTTGCCCGGTATTCGCCCCGCGGCCTCATGCACCCTATGTAGATCGGCGACGTGGACATAGCCTCACGGGCATACTGAATGACCTTGACAACCTCTCCTACGGGAGGCGGGTCGATACCGGAATACCTCGTTCCCCTAGTTGGGATGAGAACGAGGAATACGATGGCCTCTGCGCCGATCTCGCTCAGTGCATCAATGGCGGCATACTCGCCTGATATCTTGCCCCCGCGAAGGCCGATACAGATATGGGGAATGACCCGCACGTGCTTCCTTAACATCTCATAGGTGGCCAGGTAATCGCCGGCCGTGCGCCGGACCCCGTAGACCTCGCGAATGGTCTCATCCTCGGCGACAAAATCGAACGAAACGACGGAGACGAGGGGGGAGATTTCCCTCGCCTCGTCTTCGTCCATAAGCCCGACATGGAAGTTTAGCCGGAAATCCCGGGCAAGTGCCTGCAATTCGTGCTTATACGCCAGGACTGGGACCTTCCCCGTCACATCACACCCCCCGCTTACAAGGCAGCTCGTGGTATGTCCAGGGTCAAGCCGTCCCCAAAGTTGTGGGGGGAGCATATGCCGCAGGTAATGCCCGCCGCAGTGCGCGCAGTTGAGCGAGCATCTTGTCCCCGTGACGCTAAGGCTCGCTGTCCTAGTTGGATTCACAAAAGTGATGTCCCTGGCAATTCCCGTGTTGGATACACCCCGATCTAAGGCACAAGCAACCCGGCCAATCCCAAGGTCTACCTACCACCTTAGCTTTGGCTTCCTCGCCGCAGTTACTTCGTCCAGCCGGCCGACTACGGTAGTGTGAGGCGCTTGGTGCAGGTATTCCGGGTCACTCCGCGCCTTGTCCGCGATCTCGATCAACGCTTCACAAAACGCATCCAGCGTCTCCTTGCTCTCGGTCTCGGTCGGCTCCACCATTATGGCCTCCTTGACGATGAGCGGGAAGTAAATGGTCGGCGCATGGAAACCGTAGTCCAGGAGAGCCTTGGCGATGTCGGACGTACGGACCCCATATTCCATCTGGTTCTTTGCAGATATGACGAATTCGTGCTTGCAATGGCGATCATAAGGCACATGATAGTGGGATTTGAGCCTGCTGAGCACGTAGTTGGCGGCTATCACGGCCGCCTCGCTCGCCTCCTTAAGGCCCTTAGCTCCAAGCGCCCGGATATATGCATAGGCCTTGACCATCACCCCGAAATTCCCGTAAAAAGACCTGACCCTGCCTATGCTGAGCGGCCGGTCGTAATCAAGGAAATACCGGGGGGCTCCCTCGCCCCGGCTGTCCTCTACCCGGCCGTTCCCCGCCTGTTCATTCCCGGTTTGGACGTCACCCGCCCGGGCATCCCTCCTCGCCACGACAGGCACAGGAAGGAACGGCTCCAGCGCTTTCTTGACGCCTACCGGCCCGCTGCCCGGCCCTCCACCGCCATGGGGGGTGGAGAAGGTCTTGTGCAGGTTGAAATGGAGCACGTCAAAGCCCATGTCCCCCGGCCTTGCCATTCCCATTATAGCATTCATGTTGGCGCCATCGTAGTAGAGGAGACCGCCCTTCTCATGGACGATCTCGGCGACTTCTACTATGTTTTCGTCAAACAGGCCCAGGGTGTTGGGGTTTGTGAGCATCAGCGCCGCAACGGAATCGTCCATGATCTCACGGAGGGCCCGGACGTCTACCCCTCCCCTGTCGTCCGATTTAACCTCTACCACCTTATACCCGCAAAAGGCAGCACTTGCTGGATTGGTGCCATGTGCTGAATCAGGGACGATAACCCTGGTCCTTTTTTGGCCTTCTCCCCTGTACTCATGGTATGCCCGGATCATCAGGAGCCCGGTGAGCTCCCCATGGGCGCCTGCGGCGGGCTGGAGGCTCACGCTGTCCATGCCCCCGATTTCGCAGAGATACTGCTGCAATTCATACATGAGCTCGAGTGCGCCCTGCACCAGGTCTTCCGGCTCATAAGGGTGTAATGACATGAAGCCGGGGAGCGAGGCCAGGTATTCATTCACTTTCGGGTTGTATTTCATTGTACAGGAGCCGAGCGGGTAAAAGCCGACGTCGACGCCGTAATTTTTCTGCGAGAGGCGGATGAAGTGACGAACCACGTCAACCTCTGAAACCTCGGGCAGCCCAGGAGGGGCCTTCCGCAGGTAGGCCTCCGGGATTAGGTCCTCGAGCCTGCCTGCCTCCACATCCATTGGCGGAAGCGAGTAACCCTTGCGGCCCGGCGAAGACAGCTCCGAGATCAGGGGCTCTGGACCCCTCGCCTTGTTCTGCGCCATAGCTCTTGATTCCACCCCTGGCCCGAGTCCTTCTGGCTCGATGATCATGCCAATCCCTCTCTTCCGCAGGCGGGTCCCCTGTCGCCAGCCGCTCGTTCTGTCCGGGTATCCCCGGCGGGCTGTGTTGTAGCCCCGACATCAGACTGCACGGCAGCCCCGGCACATTGCGCCATAGCCTGGACGAGCCTGTCAATCTCCTCCTTTGTCCGCTTTTCCGTCACGGCCACAAGGAGCGCGTCTTTTAGATTTTCATCTTGCGGCAACATCCTGGCAAGCTCTATGCCTGGCAGGATCCCCTGTCCCTTAAGCTCTATTATCAGGGATGAGGGCTCGACGGGGCAGCCGATGACGAATTCTTTGAAGAATGGAGCCGAATACTTCATAGAAAACCCGGGGATGGATGCTATCCTCTTTGCCGCGTAGTGGGATTTCTGCACGCAAAGCTCGCCCACCTCACGTATGCCGCTTTTTCCCAGAAGCGAGAGATAGACGGTAGCCGCAAGGGCGCACAGCGCCTCATTGGAACATATGTTGGAGGTAGCCCTTTCCCTTCTTATGTGCTGCTCGCGCGCCTGGAGCGTCAGCACAAATCCCCTCCGCCCCCTAGGGTCGGTGGTCTCGCCCACCACCCTCCCCGGCATGTTTCGAATGAACTCATTTTTGCACGCAAGGAAGCCCAGGTAGGGGCCACCGAAATTGAGAGGATTGCCAAGCGCCTGTCCTTCGCCTATGGCGATGTCCGCACCATACTCGCCTGGGGGTGCCAAGATCCCCAATGATATGGGGTCCACGCACGCTACAAAGAGCGCCCCTTCGGCGTGAGATATATCCGCCGCCTCTCCCATGGGCTCAATGCACCCAAAGAAGTTGGGGCTCTGCAGTATCACACATGCGGTAGCACCGGTGACGGCGGACTTGAGCTCCTCGAGGTCGGTTATACCACCGGAGAAACTGATTTCCTTTACGGGCAGGCCAAGGGCATGCGCATAGGTCTTAAGCAACATTCTATACTCCGGATGAACTGCGCGGGATATCACAATCTCATTACGGCGAGTCTGCCTTGCCGCCATGGTGGCCGCCTCGGCTACGGCTGTCGCCCCGTCGTAGAGTGATGCATTGCTGACATCCATGCCGGTAAGCTCGCATATGAGCGACTGGTATTCAAATATCGACTGGAGGACGCCCTGGCTCACTTCCGCCTGGTAGGGTGTATAGGCTGTGTAGAACTCCGACCGTCCAAGGATGGTGAATAGTGCGCTCGGGATGAAATGGTCGTATGCGCCGCCCCCCAGAAATGATACATAATCATCGACGCCACGGTTTCGCGCCGCAAGCCCGCTCATGTGCTTTATGAGCTCGTACTCGGACAGCGCCGGCGGGAGGTCAAGGTCTCTATTGAGCCGGACAGCAGCCGGGATGTCAGAGAAAAGCTCTTCGGCCGACCCGACCCCTATCGCCGCCAGCATTTCCCTAAGATCCCGTTCTGTGTTGGGGATGTAGTTCAATGGCCCTCCTCCCCTTCCTCCACCAGGGCGCGATATTCTTCGGCGCTCATGAGGGAGCCTATCTCCTCCTCGTTGGATATCTCAATCACCGCCACCCATCCCTCGCCGTAAGGATCGTCGTTGATAAGCTCCGGGTGTTCCTCCAGCTTTTTGTTCACCTCAACGACGGTGCCGCTCACAGGAGCGTAAATCACATCAGCCGTCTTCATAGAATCTATATCCGCCAGCTCCTGCCCTTGCTCCACAACGTCCCCTACCTGTGGCAGCCCGATTCCAACTATGGCCCCCAGTTGGTCCTGGGCGTGGCTTGTAATCCCTATCACCGCTCTATTCCCTTCGAGCCTCACCCATTCATGCTTTTCGGTATACTTCAAGTCCTCAGGATACATGCTAGTCCCCCCTCGTATGGCTACTTCTTCACGTGTGACTCCACAAAGGGAGTCTTTACCACCTTCGCACCGACTGGCTTATTTCTTATCATGACCGCAAGCTCATTTCCCGGCCTGGCTTCCTGAGTGGACACGTACCCCAGGCCGATTCCCTTCTGGAGCGATGGGGAGAACGTGCCGCTTGTGAGGTAGCCCACCTCTTCGGCTCCCTTGACGATCTTAAATCCTGCGCGGGGCACCCCGCGCTCGACAAGCTCGAGCCCGACAAGTTTCCGGACAAGACCTCTTTCCTTAGCTTTTAGGAGGGCCTCCCTCCCTACGAAATCTCCCTTGTCGACCTTGACAACCCAACCAAGGCCGGCCTCATACGGCAGGGTCTCCTCATTAATTTCGTGACCATAGAGAGAATATGCGGCCTCGAGGCGCAGGCTATCCCTGGCCCCGAGCCCGACTGGCACAAGGCCCTCAGGCTTCCCTGTTTCCAGGAGCGTCTCCCAGGCCTCACGAGCATAGTTGCGGTCAATATATATTTCAAACCCGTCTTCGCCAGTGTAGCCGGTGCGAGAAATGACACACGCCCGGCGCGCTTTACCATCCAAAACAGAGATGCTGGCCTCAGCGAAGCGATAATAGCCCAGGGATGAAAGGTCAAAGTCAGTCACCCTTTGCAGGATGCTCTCGGAAAATGGCCCCTGGATAGCCACAAGTGCGGTCTCATGGGACACATCCCGGACAGCTACATCCCCGCTCGCATGTTCTCTGATCCATTCAAAATCCTTACCTGTATTCGATGCATTGACCACCAGCATGTAATGACCCGCGAACCTGTATACCAGGAGGTCGTCGACGATGCCCCCGTCCGGGTATAACATCAGGGAATACTGCACTTGCCCGGGGGCGAGCTTCGACGCATCATTGGTCGTAAGACGCTGGATAAGCTCCAGTGCCCCCGTCCCGCTTATCTCTATTTCTCCCATGTGGCTTAAGTCAAACAGCCCAGCTTTGCTCCTTACCGCCAGGTGTTCTTCAACGATGTCCGTGTAAGAGACGGGCATCTCCCACCCCCCAAACCCGATCATCCGGGCACCAAGGCCAACGTGCACGTCATATAGCGGCGTGCGTTTCATCCAATCTCCCTCCCGGCGAGCTTTTATAAAGGTTTCGTGACAGCAGTTGTGGTAACGAGTTGCACCAAAAACAAGGGACAGAAGAAAACAAGCAAAACCCCGCTGCCTGTCTCCTCTGTCCCACAGCCTGAGAGATTGCATTACCCCGTCGGCGCCCCCGGCCGAATAGGGCCGGGGATTCTCTCCAGAGGGCCATCAACCCGAAGTACGTCTGCCTGAGAGTTTCAGCCGGAGGACGGCACGCCGTACGGCACTCCGACCTTGCTCCTTCGGCGCCTGCCGCGGCTTGGGTTATAGGACTCGCCCCGCCATTCCGGAGCACCCGCCATTATGACGCACCGCCCGGACTGGCTCATTCCCCGGCCTATCTCGCCGCCCTAACCCGGCAGGTCTCTCCCCCGGATATCACCTGGCCTGATCTATCCTGTTGGTATCCGCCTGATTGGCGTCTTTTATTCAGTACATATTTATTCATCTCTTGAGTAATTCCTGCAAGAGGATCAAAAGAAATCTGTAGAAAACACGCCCTGAGGGCCGTCTGCAAACACGGTTGCGGGCAGGTTACGAAACCGGGGCATTGCACGGCCTGCCCGGTCAAAGATGCGCTGGCATGCTGCCGCACCGCGCCGCACAACCTCGTCCTCTTCCACGGTCGTAACCCTCCCGTTTTCAACAACCAGGACCCCTGCGACGAAGACCATCTCTATATCGCTTTCCGACCCGCAATACACGAGATTGGCTTCCGCGTTTATGAGCGGTGTCCATCTTGCCTTTCTGATATCCAATAGCACTAGATCCGCCTGGTAACCGGGCTTAATCGAGCCGAGCCTGTCCGCCTGACCGATGGCAGCGGCATTAACCGTAGTAGCCATGCGCAAGGCCTGACCTGCAGTAAGCGCACCCGGATGGCCTTCGATTGTATTCTGGACAGCTACCGCCATCCGGATTTCCTCGAGCATGTTCATGTCGTCATTGTTTGAAGCACAATCGCTCCCGAGCCCAACCCTGACACCCCGTCTCATAAGATGAGCTGCACGGCAAACCTTCCCGGTATTTGCATGCACGGTGGGACAAAAGACAGCGGTAGTCCCGCTTTGGGCCAGGAGGTCGATATCCGACTCAGTAAGGTAAATGCAATGTGCGGCGAGAGTGCTTGGGCCGAGGATTCCGCATTCAGCCAGCTGTTCTACGGGCGTCCGGCCGTAGCGGCTCCGAACGACCTCCACCTCGCGCTCGGTCTGGGCAAGGTGGAGGTGTATTCCCGCACCGGATCTCCCGGAGGCCGCGGCCATCTCGCGGAGCCATTCAGGCCTTACTGTATCAGGCGCGTGCGGGGCAAACCAGGGAGTGATTAGCGGAGACCTGCCATGCCAGCGTTCGACGAAATCAAAGGCTGCACGAAGTTGGTCCTCGCCCGTAAAGGGCCCATCAGAGCTCATCACAGTATGGCCCAGGACGGCGCGGATCCCCGCATCCTGGCACGCGCGGGCGATTTCCTCCATGAAGAAGTAGTGGTCTACCAGGCACGTCGTCCCGGCCCTGAGACTCTCCACCACCCCCAGCATTGCGAGGTCATAGATGTCTTCTTCTCTCAGGGACGCCTCGACCGGCCACATGATGCTGTAGATCACGCCGGGCACGTCATGGGTGATCCCCCTCATCGGGGCCATGGCCATGTGCGAGTGGGCGTTGATCAACCCAGGTATAACCAGTTTGCCGCTGCCATCAATTCTCCGCCTAGGTGCGACCCTTGCCTCGATTTCACGCGCCGGGCCCACAGCAAGGATCACATCACCGCGGGTCGCGACCGCCCCGTCTCTATAGGCTGTACCTTGCGGGTCAAGGGTGAGGACCATGGAGCCTGCTATGAGGTAGTCCACAGGAAGCTTACCGCCCGCCGGGTCGCCAAATGGTACTGGGCTATCTACCGGGTGCCCATTTCCGAGAGCCATCACCAGGTCTCCACCCCCGTGCCCCCGGCATGCATACCTGCATGTCCAAGGCGAATTAGGGTGATCACCGCCGTGACCCACCCCCAGGCACCGGGAACCGAATCACACCCGCGTATCCTCGGATGCCCCGAGCCCAGCCGCGGCCGTCGTCGGCCGGCGCGGTTGGCTTAGCATCACGTGATGCCGTTTGACGCCATTTGCGCGATGCCGCTCGTTAGAGAAGGATGGGGATTGGATTCATCTTTTGTTCTTCTACATCCTCCCTGGGGAGTCCTTTTTTGAATATGAGGAAAAACCCCGCTTCATCTCCCAGGGGGAACGTTGACCAGTGCCACACGTCCTTGTTGATGATATAGGGTTTTGTGCCGTCAATGTAGAAACACCGGATGTCCTCAGGTTTTGGCAGGTCCTTGCTGGGAGGCGCCACTGCAAGGATGCTCTGCCCTTTCACCGGGAAGAACACCTCAATCCCATTCTTGTGCCTCTCCATGATGTCAAGGACAAAAGCCCTTCTCTTGTTCACAAGGTAGACTATGCTGGCCTTTTCTCCCAGAACCCCGATGTCGGCCAGGTCCTGCCACATTGCGAACACGTCCGAGAAATTATCCGGTTTACCCGAAGGAATCTCGAGGACCGTCCCGAAAGGCCTGAAAGCCTCGGCCGTCAATGGTTCTACCTTGATGCCTCTGATCTCTGGAGTTTCCATAGGTTCACGTTGCGGCGAATCTCCTCAGTTTAGCTAGAGGGAAAGCCGCCATTGCCTCCTTCCATTTTATCCCTATTGGGGGTGTAGCCAAGTGGAATAACTCATCATATAGACTCTTGGCCGACGCAAGGCTCTCGTCTGCCTTCTGCAGCCAACGGAACCGAAGATAAACAGCCTTTTACGGGAAACTCCTGCCTGAGCTGCCTGTTCGCCTCAAGAACGGGCCTGGTATTGAGCCTTGCTTGACTCTAGAGAATTGAAGTTACAGCTCAATACCGCACCCCCTCCGCAATGCGTCTTAGGGTTTTAGGAGTTGACATCCTAATTTTACCAGAAATAGCCCCAGCCGCAATTCCCTTATAATTCCACAGATTCCCCCGGTTTCAGCACGACCACCTCAGTCCGCGGCGACCTTGCCTTGACGCCCTGTACAAACTCAGATACGTCGACCGTGAGATCCGGGTTTGTGTTGTAGTGGATCGGGATGACCACTCTAGGCCTAAGCAATTCCACCGCCCTCGCGGCATCGAATGGGTCCATTGTAAACCTCCCGCCTATTGGCAAGAGCGCCACATCCAGCGAAAAGCGCTCAGCGATGAGCCTCATGTCGGAAAATAGAGCCGTATCCCCGGCATGGTATACGTTTACACCCCCCGGCGTCCTCACGACATACCCGGCAGCGCCGCCATCGGGGATGAAACGCCTCTCGGCCTGCCACTCCTCGCCGTAGAGGGCTGTCTGGTGAAGCGCCGGCACCATATGAATTATGAAGCCGCCGACCTGTATAGTGCCCCCGATGCCCATGGGCAATGCCTGGCTGCCGCGGGCTATGCCCTTCTGGTCCGCATACCACGCCACCTCAGGCGAGCCGACCAGCTTGGCGCCGGTCCTACGGCATATTGCAAGGCTATCGCCAAAGTGATCGAAATGGCCGTGCGTGACCAGTATTACATCAACTCGCCCGAGGTCCTCGAGTTTTACCGGGCATACCGGATTCCCAGTAACCCATGGGTCAAAGAAAAGATGACTTCCAGTTGCAGAAACCAATCTAGTAGCTGCCTGGCCGAGCCAGGTCAAAGTCTCCCTCATGTCGTAGATACCCTCTTTCTCCCGCCGAGGAGATCCTTTTCCACCCGCTGCAGATGGCGAATCATGGCCCGCCGGGCCTTTCCAGGTTCCCTAGCCTTGATCGCCTGCAGGATCATCTCGTGATCCACTAAATACCTCAGGGAATGTATTCTCGAGAGCCTCCTCCTCTTCAAGGAAACCCAGAATTCCTCCTGCATGGCCTCGCCGATACATTGAACCGCCCTGAGCAAGATACGGTTGTCAGCGGCTTTTGCAATAGCAGCATGAAAGGCCTTATCGGCCGCCTCG
>DUSO01000017.1 GCA_012842565.1 Bacillota bacterium | reverse complement strand
CCCGGTCCGCTCGGGCCGGGTCGAATATATACGGGAATTCATCTGTGCCTGCTCGCTTCAGGTCGCGCAAGTGGCGTTCGCAAGCTAGTCGGACCCATTTGCCGGCTGTTTCCCGCTCCTCCACTACATCACTGGCATACCTGGTTACAGCATCCACGCACTATCACCCAGACTTAGCCGTCTGGTTGCCAAACAGCTCCTCAAACTCATCCTTAGGTTTTTCGGCAGCCTTCGCCTTAGCAAGGGATGCCCGGGAAGTCGGATCCAGACCCAGGGCCGCCGCAGCCTTCGACATTATGCGCCAGTACTTCTCCACCGCCAGCAGTGCGGGATTCTGAATCGGGGTGCCTTTATCGTTCATTACCACAAACCCCTGCTCGCGGACCTGCTGGGATGCTTCGGCATACCGCACTACGGCATCACAATAGGCCGCCAGGGTGTCAACGTCTACATCGGTTAGGATACCAAGCCCTTCCATGAGCTTCACGATGCGTCGCCACTCTTTCTTGGCAGCCTTATCCAGCCATTTAGGAGGGGTTAGCCTGGACGACGGCGGGCGCATGGAAGCCTCGGCATCACGACGAGTCGCTACTTCTCGTCTTGTGAGATGATTCCCCTTAATTAACTGCAATTCCACAGGTCGCGCCCTTCGGCCCATCCTGTCCACCCCCTTTTGGCTCGATCATTCTCGGAATTTTGCGCGCGGAAAGGCGCCCGCCCGGTCCCCAGGGCCGGGAAGAAAAATTTTCCATTACCCCCTGGCCTGCTCAGCCCGCACTCGGTTATGGCAAACCGCGCACAGCGACCGGCAGTTCTCCGGGTCTAGCCTCCGCGACCAATCCTGGCTGATCGGCACGATGTGATCCACGTGCTCAGCGGGAGTGATCTTCTTCTCCGCGAGGCACAGCACACACAGGTGCTTGTCTCGATTCAGGACATATTGACGCAACCGTTGCCATTCCTGTGAATTATAGAACGCCTTCGCCTCTCGGTTCCGAAGGTGCTGGTCGTAGTAGCGCTGCCGGTGCGCCTCCCGCTGTTCCTCCATCCAGCGATGGGCAGGACAATATCGCTCCGGCGGCCGGACCAATGCAGCGCAGCCTACATGTGCACATGGACGTAAAGGGCGATTCGGCTTTGGCATATCTTCACCTCTTCAGGCCCCCCGGGGCAGGGAAGGAGGCGGACCCTGCCCCGGCGTATCCTGTTATCACAGGCCCAAAAAAGTGGTTTTCGCCGGTTAAATCATGCGACATCGCCCCACCTTGTTGCCTTCTCTTTTGAGATCTCGTACAATGAGGACAAGGGGGTGATGCACATTGGAAGCACTTTTGTGCATACCCCTTGCCGGTTAGGAGCCCACGCATTCCGGCTCTCTCGGGGACCCACAATTGAGAGGTATGCGAGCTGACAGGGGGTAGGCTCGCAAAGAAATGCAATGTGCTGCACTGCAGATGGCTCCCACCCCCCGCTATTAATCCTCGAAACCACCACGCTACCACCATAGCACGGAATCCCGATCAAAGACTGCAGATTTTCTGCAAGAAATCTGCAACCATCACAACAATCCGAACCGGATGGCAAACCTTCTGATAATAACCTCCCGTCGGTCGTAAAATGCACGCTCAGACATGTTTAGCTCCCGGGCCACCCCCGCATTTGTAAGATAGCCCTCGAAATACTTGAGTTCCACTAGCCGCTTATCTTGTTCCGGTAGAATAGCCAGGACATCCTCTATCGCCCGTATCCAGAATAGCTCTCTTTGTGCCTTCTGTTCCAGAATCATCATCTGAATCGTCTTCTCTTCCGTGGGGCTATGTTGACCTTCCGGAGGCGGGAACCCAATCTGCCATTGCCTACCTCGTTGCAAGATGTCCTCACGCATCTCCTCCCAGGCCTTAATGGCGGCCTTATTCTCTCTATAGTGATACAGCTTGTATTCGACGAATTTGAAAACAGGATTAGGTATACGAGATTCAGTATCGTTTACGGCAACTTGATTCATCCGAACCTCACCTGCCTCAGCGCCCCGCCCCGGGCCCGGCGGTAGGCGGGAGCTCGCATCAGGCGCTCGTATTCGCTCGGCGTCTCAGCCCCCGGAACTCGAACCCCGAGCAGGGTCTCGACGAAAGAGCCCTCGAGGAGATGGAGGCCCAGAAGTCGAAGTATAGTCATTTTATCCGTGATCCAGATGTACTCCAGCACTGTAATCATCTCATGCCTCCAAAAAGAAAAGCCGGCAGCCCAGGAGGGTTACTCCCGAAGCCGCCGGCATCCCTAAAAAGGTGTAGCCGGTCCCAGTTTATTAATCATTCATTCATTTCCATCGTCAGGACCGAATATATTCCCATACAGTTCGTCAAGGTTATCTACGTCATCATCCCACGCAAATACTATATGTACGCTGCCAAACACCCTGGCTAATTCCTCAATCCTAGCTTGCAGGCCTTCCATATCCTCAGGCCTGCGTACCACAATGTAATTCAAACGTCCTTTTACTTTATCAGCAACACGGTGGGCAGTCTCCTTTGACCAATGTTTGATCTGCATAGTGACCTCTTTACCATCTTCAGTCCTAAACTGTGTCACTCGCGGGGCAGGTAGAACCTTATCATTACTCATCCATTCGCCCTCCTATGTTGGCAAAGGCACTTTAATATTAATCATCCCACTCTTACCTTCTCAAGCTCCACAACTTTCACCATATCAACCACTCGTCCCTCATAAACCAAAAGAGTCACAGTGCCCGATTTCCCCATAGCCTGGAACTGGCGTAGAGCTGAATCGAGATCGTGAAGGGTCTTCCCCTGACCGGTAGCCTCGAGATACTCTGCCGGGTCCGCTATTACAGGCTTAACCCAGATAGGCTTTCCGTTTCTAATGTCAACTATGATCTGACCACTTGCTTTTCGGCGCCGGTAGGTTTCCAGAAGTTCCCCTGCTACCCTCAATGTCTCAATTCGGCTCATTTCGCGCAATTCCTGCTTATCGTGCATCTGGGCACCTCCAATCCAAATGATACCATGAGAACATGTGTTTGGCTATGCCACTACGTGGCACCGCCAGCACCGTGGCTCATATCGCACACTGCCGTCGTCAACCACAATCCGGGGCTCGTCCGCGCGGG
>DUSO01000016.1 GCA_012842565.1 Bacillota bacterium | reverse complement strand
GGGCGCATAACTTCTTTATGATCCAAGAGATGAACCGATTGGTAGTATAGGAATTACGCTCCCAATCGAGGTGGCAGGCTTGCCAGTTCCGTCCTGGCTACCCGGAGTATTACTTCTATGGAGGCATTCTCCAGGACAAATGAGCATAGAAGGGTACTCCCAGGCTCTCCCTGCCTCTTGACTATCTCCTCTGGGCCCCCATCAAGCGGCTATACACCTTGTAACCTCATCCCATAGATCACTCTTATACTTTGCCCTCAAACTCGCGATATACTGGGCCCCCTTCAGGCTCCACCTCATGCCGGGTTGCTTCATCCTCTTCTGGATAACCACCTTGTGCCCACTCTCTATTGAACCACTTCCGATGTAATACCCCTTGCATT
Source organism: Bacillota bacterium (assembly GCA_012842565.1). GTDB lineage: Bacteria > Bacillota > SHA-98 > Ch115 > Ch115 > DUSO01. Next base: position 3,051 of record DUSO01000016.1, on the reverse strand, counting down.
CAAATTCCTTATACCTCATCCGCTCCCTGTTAACGCTCAGATAGTGAGCCAGGTTCACTACCCCTTTAGGCAATCCTCCCTTCGGCATCCTTCCCTCCGCCTTCCTTATCGCTTCATCTATGCGGCCCTCATAAATATGCTCTAGCATTTCATCTACCCATCTCTTCCGGCTTACCTCATCCTCCGGATACAACAACTCGGCAAACCCATTTACATTCTCACTCAAGTGATAGTAGTCTAGAATCTCAGCGTCCGCATCAGGGAATAGCTCACAAGCGATGTTCCATATCCATTGCGCACCATCTCCAATGATCACTACCTTCTCTATCTTCCCATAACCCTCCTTTACTGCCGCTGCCCATAGAAACTTCTTGAATCCTTGCGCCTCCCCAACATAGGCCACATACCTCTTCCTCTGTATCTTCGACTTCTCCTTCCCGGCCTTCATGATATCCCTATCTCTAAAGACCAGACCTACTTTAACCTCTCTCCACGTCTGACCAGTCTGGTCCTCGTCCCTGGTGTTCAATGCTGACCCATCCATCGAAATATACAGGATTCCTTCTTCTTTCTTATCATTTGGAATGTCTTCGATAGCCTTGTCTTGGTGCTCATAGAGGTACTCCGCCTCAGCCATATCCTTCTCATATACCTTTTTGCCTACTTCTTCAGACACTACCTGTATACTCTTATGGCTTATGTTCAAATCTAGAAACTTGAAAAGCCTCTCTATCGTCTTCTTGGCCTCATCGAATGATCCCAGCAACTGCCCTACATAGGCCAAAAGGTCTATCATCCCTTTTGTCATCCTGTGATCGGTATCGATGCCAATCTGTTCGTCGATTATGCCATATCCCTTGCCGCAGGCCCTGCAATGCATGTAGTCTCTATATATCGGTATATGACCGAATATTGAAAGTATCTTTATCAGTGAATCTGCTTTGCTCTTGATCATCTTCCTGCCACAGGTGGGACAATATGCTTTTTTATCATTCTCGGGCTCTACCTCAGCGAGAACAGCCCCTCCGATATCTAAGACAATTTTAGTGATTGCGGAGATGGCCTCCTCCATCAAGCCCTCTACTGAATCAACATTCAGCTCGCTATTCTTTCTCTTGGTATCAGCTTGTTCAACGAATTTCCTTAAAATACCTTCGATCTTCTTTGCGTTTTGTGATACAATAGTATCGGTATACATAGTCTAAGATTCCTCCTTTCTAAACTAAAGGTTTTTCAAAGGAATCTTAGACTATTTTTTGTCCCTTTTCAAAGGTAACTCCTACACTCCCAGGAAGACCATGCCTCTTATGCCTTGTCCTTCTTCACTTAAACTTTATGCGCCCCGCCTGCGCGCCTCCGCGGGTCCGCTGCGCCCTGTGCCTCTCCCTGTGCCTGTGGGCTCTACTGGCGCAATGCTCAAGGCCCAACCGACGCCTGCCGGGCAGCCGCACAACTGTCAAGGGGCCCGGCTGCTATCTCAGAGGTTCAGAGTGGTTGTTGTCCAGGGGGCACTGCCCCAGCCCTCATGATTGAATCTTTACCAAATTTATCCTGGATCTTATCCAGAGCTCTATCAATTGCCGCCTGCTTTGCCAGCTTGGGATAATCATCAAACAGGGAAAGCTGTCTCTGGTATCGTCTGCGCTCGATCAGGTTAGATACAGCCACGCCAACGAGCCTGACCTTGCGCCACCTCTGCCAGTTGCGAATAAAAAGCTCCCAGGCCTTCTGGGATATTGTGCTATTGGAGTCGGTAAAATCCATCAGACTCTCCGACCTCGTTATGGTTATGAAGTCCTCATACCGTAGCTTGATCCCGATTGTCTTACCGAGGTATCCCGCACCCCTTAGTCTCCTCCCGACCTCGTCAGAAAGCCTCAAGAGATGAGTCTTTAAAATATCCTGGTCTATAGTGTCCTCGGGGAGGGTATATTCATTGGATAGGGATTTGATTGGGAACTCCGTGGAACGTACGGGGGAATCGTCCATCCCCCATGCCATCCTATGTAGCACACGGCCCACAACGCCAAACTTTCGTTCTAATAGATGTAGGGGATACCCTGCTAATTCGCCAATAGTTTTGATGCCCATATAATTGAGGGCTTTCTCTGTCTTTTCCCCGACCCCGATTAGTGCCCTTACAGGGAGGGGCCATATTTTCCCCGGGATATCTTCTTGCCTTATGACCACTAACCCATCGGGTTTCTGGAAATCCGAAGCCATCTTGGCAAGAAGTTTATTCGTCGCCACGCCTATGGAGCACATAAGGTCGAGCTCCCTTCTTATCTTGGCCTTGATGAGCTTCGCGATCTCCACAGGAGACCCGTATAACTTATCGCAGCCTGTAACGTCCAGGAAGGCCTCGTCTATAGAAAAAGGCTCCACGAGCGGCGTAAAGCTCTGGTATATCTTTAGAATTTCTAAGGATATCTCTACATATCTCTGGATGTGCCCCTTGATAAACACGCCTTGAGGGCATAGACGCCTGGCTTGCGTGACCGGCATGCCCGCTTTGATGCCGAAAGGCCGGGCCTCGTATGATGCAGTGGATACCACGCTCCTCCCATCCGGGTCACCACATACTATGACAGGCTTACCCTTGAGAGCGGGGTTATCATGCTGTTCAACGGCGGCGAAGAAAGCGTTCATATCAACATGGAGAATATGTCGTTCAAGGCCCGGCATGACCGTCACACCCCTCCTGATAACCGCCTTGATAGCTATGATGGGGTTGACCTGGTTTCCTTGAATATACCTTCGACGGTCAAATCCCGATGGTGTTCTTTGTTTACATGGATAATCATACCATTAAAGGTCTGGAGATGCAATAACAAAACAAGGGTCAGCGATAAGGGTTGATAATGCCCTTTATATGCACAAAACAAGGGACACCAGGGGCAAGGGCACGGAATGTGGGACTAAAAATTATCGGAGCCATATCTAAAAAGATGTGCCATGGTGCCGATAAATTAGGATGAATTGGCAAGGGAGGGTAGTTAATGAGCAAGAAGCTAATGGATGGCAGAATGCCCCTCCGGGGGGGGGGGGGGG
>DUSO01000015.1 GCA_012842565.1 Bacillota bacterium | reverse complement strand
GCCGGCTGTTGGCCGGCAGCCGCATCCCGTATTCCCTTAGGTCCAGGGCGGCCCAACTCGTCATGCAGTCTCCTGGGCTTTGGCCCGATTTTGGCAACCCATGCAAAGCGGGCGGCCGTGATGCTCTTGGGAATATTGGACCACACGTTCCGAAGTAATACGCGCCCCACAATCGGCACAAAAAGTCACAGTCGAAGGTCTAGATCCCACCTTCGCGGGCCTCTGCGGTTCAGGCTTTGGGGCTGGCGTATCGCCAAATAGAGTTCCACTATTAGCGTCAGCTGCAGGCTTAGCTCCTGCAATTGAATCGGGATCAGGCTGTGCTGGCGACGATACTGGTGAGGAATGAACCGGCGCATCGGTCGGCGTGCCGGCGGTGAGCCAGGCCATAAACTTCTCAGCTACCTCTTTGCCCGGTTTGGGGATTACGGCCCCCGTCAAAGCCGGACATCGGGATTTGGAGACTATAAGGTTGTTACTCAGATCCATGTCCGCGACCACGTCGAATTCATACTCCAGGCCATCGCGTTGAATTGGGGCCATCCCTATCTTGCGGGGCACTGCTTTGCCGTCGACGATTTCGACTACATATTCTGTCTTGGACCGCATCGTCACGATCAGATGGCATTTACAAGCCAGCATGGCATCCACAAGGGCATTGTGAAGCGGGGTAACCTCTCGCCATGCGAAGAATGAATTTGCCGACTTAGACCGCGCCGTGGCCTTATCTACCAGTTCCAGGGCCCCCTCCTTACCCATCCAAGCGTGGCTGAGACTATCGATGATCAACACGTCATAGCCGGCTTCCTCTGCCGCATGTATGGCATCTATGTAGGCCTGAGGGTGGAATGTATCCAGCTGGCATACGTCGAAGGTGAATATATCCGCGTATTTACTGGCACTGCCCCTTTCGGTATCGATCACGGCCAGACGCTTACCCATGTATTGTGCGATATTGAGGGCTGTATACGTCTTGCCTGATCCAGCGGGACCTATCAGTGCCAAGCGCCCTTTTGATTCTTGTTTAGTGGCCCGTTGAAATATCACCTATGCCACCCCCTCAATGCCATGGGCATTCAACCATGCAATGATATCGGCCCGCTTGATTATTCCACCCGTTTCCGGTAATGGCGCGACAAAATGCCATTTGAAGCTTTGGTGCAACTTGAAAGCCGTCTCTTCGTCCACAAATAAGGCGAGAATATTCAAGGCGAAATCGGCAGGTCCGCTACCACCATAACCCCACTCCATCCCGGTGGGTGAGTGGTGCTTAATCCGCTGTGGGATATTGAACTGCGGCTCTCCAGATGAATCACGTCTACAGACTATGTCGCCATCGAACGGAAGCAGCGGGAGGGATTGTTCTTCTTCCTCGGCCCCCATTTCCATTCGCGTCTTTGCCCAACAAATAGGACCCATGCCCTGCTTCACCGAGGCTGGATCATGGAGGGGCCTATGACACCTGACGCATGTGGACCGCGTCTTCTGTCCTTCCATCGTTCTCTTTTCCTCCTTGACGGGCCCCACTCCCAGGGTTATACTGGGAGTAGAAGGGCCCTGAAATTATGGGTTTTTGATGAAGGCGGTTAGCGTTGCGAGGCAGCCGCCTTCTTCATTTCCTCGCGCTTCCGCGTTTCAACGTAACACTCGAAGTCGCTCACAGCTTTTTGCTCTAGGTACTGGGCATAGTGCTGTGCCTCTTCCTCAATACGTCTCCTGAAATACTCCTGATATATGGGGCTTTCGTATTCCTTGTGCCAGCCCATCTCACGCCACCTCTTTGGGCTCTGGTCTTATTGCCTGCAGCGGCCTAGTGTCGCCGGCTGCCAACCTTAGCACCTTCCGAAACTCCCGGACCGGGCCCGCGTAACTGACGGCTCGCTGCCAGCGGCCGAAGCACTTCAGCTCAACGTAAAATTGCTGTGCCCTAGATGTCTTAATACCCAGCCGTCGCAGTCGAAGGATTTGATCTCTCGCCATTTCCGTTTTTGCACCTCCTCTCCAGCCATTGTTCGAGTGCCTTTCTCGGTACTATCTTCCGCCGCCCGATCTGCACGTGGGGCAGTTGCCCTTGGCGAATTAACTCGTATACTTGCCACTCGCTCACCTGGAGTTCGTGAGCTACGTCCTTGACGGTGAGAGCGAGCGGCGATTCCTTTCCCTTCATGCCGGCACCTCCTTTTGGCAGGATTTTGATACACAATATTGAATCAGTTCTCCGGGCACCGGGCTTTCCAGCAAGGAGGCTGATATCGTGTCCAAGCCGAGCAGATCCCGGAACAAAAATGGTCGTTTCCGCAAGAAGCGCAGTGACACGCACCAGGAAACCTTAGAGCAGACTTATGATGGCAGCATCCCTGACGGCCGTAGCGATCGTCACCTGAAGACTATCCTCCAGAAGGAGGATGCTCCATCCCTGTCCCAGTTGCTGAAGAAGGATTAACCGTGTGGCCCGGTGCCCTAAAGCTTTCTGTCGGGGATTTCTACCTCCCCGATTTTTTCAATGTGCTCGACCCATCCAGTCGGAATTACTATGTAGTCATGCTTGCTTTCGCCCGGCTCAAGGGCATAATTCTGAAGGACAGCGATACATCGTTTTGTCTTTTTTAACAAGAACCCACATGAATATTGCGGAGTCAGGACATCTTCAAAATGCTTGGGGAACTCGCAACTGTCTGCTCGACACGCATCCCGCCATCTTACCACTACAACGGGGAGCTTTATCATGGACTGATCTCCTCCACAACTGCGAGGGCGAGCGGCGAATCTTGTCTGCTCATGCCGATGCCTCCTCATCTTCTCCGGTGATATAGCCTCGGGCCCGGAGCTTGCTCAACTGGCGGTTCCTGACCATAGCCATATCAATGCCGTAGGCTTCGGACCATGTTGCAAGAGCCATCGACGCGGCCGGGATAAGGTCTGCAACCTGATCCATCGCTCGCTCCAGGGCTGTCCGCTCAATCGCGGTGAGATGTTCGGGCCGGAGCTTATTGACGAGGCTTAGACTCTCAAGTGCGTCGATGGCTTCTTTAGCTTCAGCGAGCACTACTGCAAGCTCGCTTATCGGATGCCTATCCACCCTATCCAGCCAGGGCGGGACCAAGATATTGACCGGGCACTCCTGGCACGTGGTCATGGCGAGTCGGGGGCTCTTGAGCACTTTTGCAGCCCGAGCTGTAATGTCAATTGGTATTGGACGCACCCCGAGCTCGTAGCAGCG
>DUSO01000199.1 GCA_012842565.1 Bacillota bacterium | reverse complement strand
GCAGGCATATGTTACTCAATGCCGGGGCATGGCGCAGGTTGGTAGCGCGCTTGGTTCGGGACCAAGAGGTCGGCGGTTCAAGTCCGCCTGCCCCGACCATTTATGTACGGGCCAATACGATCCTGCTTGCGCCGGCACAATTCCCGGTCAAGTCAAACTCGTGAAGTCAACTGTGTGTAGGACGCTCACTCTGAGGAAATCCCTATCCCCATGCGTATGACGTGAACGGTACGAAAAAATGGTGCGGCGTACTAGAGTCGAACTAGTGACCTCAGCGATGTCAACGCTGCGCTCTAACCAACTGAGCTAACGCCGCACTTTGATGGAGGCGACACCCGGAATCGAACCGGGGAATAGCGGTTTTGCAGACCGCCGCCTTACCGCTTGGCTATGTCGCCATATATATATGGAGCGGAAGACGGGATTTGAACCCGCGACCCTCGCCTTGGCAAGGCGATGCTCTACCCCTGAGCCACTTCCGCACCAATTTCAAGATCAGGTAGATGGTGCCGAGACCCAGAATCGAACTGGGGACACGCGGATTTTCAGTCCGCTGCTCTACCAACTGAGCTATCTCGGCGTGAGTTCATTTATAATATTACCTGGTATCATCATGTTTGTCAAGCGGTGGCGCCGGGAAATGTTTTGAGAGGCTGCCCTGCAATGTTGCGGGCGGCCCTGAGAAGTGTTGTGGGCTATGCCGAGTAGTGTCATGGGACGCGCAGGGAGCCCCAATGCAGAGAGCCGCAGGGAACCCATTCCATCACCGGGCAGGATGTGGTAAATTGGAGATGTAGCCAGGCCCGGAAGTCGGAGAACGACAGCCGGAGAATGGCATCCGGCAGCAAAACAACGCATTCTGAGAAAGGAGGAAGCTGCGGCCCATCCCGCCAGGGATGCCGCACGATTCTATGGCCAAGATTCCTGTACCTCTGGAGGATGCCGTCACCCTCATAAACCATGGCCCTACTGTCCTGATTTCCACGAGCGACCCCAATCTAAACCGGCCCAATGTTTTTGCGCTTGCCTGGATCACGCCCGTAGGCTTTGAACCACCAACCATCATGATGGTCGTGTCAAGAGAGAACTATTCCGACCAGCTCATCTCGGAGACAGGTGAGTTTGTAGTCAATATCCCCGATAGCTCTCTGGTGGAGAAAGTCGACTATTGCGGCAATGTGTCGGGCCGGACGGTCGACAAATTCAAGGCGGCCGGCCTTACGGCACAAGACGCCCAAAAGGTCAAGGCACCTCTGATCAAGGAGTGCATTGGGCATCTGGAATGCCGGGTCATCGAGAAGAAATCCTGGCAGGGAGATTCTCTTTATTTTGCCGAGATCCTGGCGGCCTGGGCCGACGAGGGTCTCTTCGATAAGAAGTGGGACATGGATAACCCGCGGGCCCATAGCGTTCACCACATGGGCGGGCATCATTACGCGATCGTCGGGCGGCACGTGGAGGTCCGCGGTAGGTAGCTCTCAAATTCTAAGGAGGCGGCTGCAGAAATACTGAGTGCCCGGCATGAAAAGGATGATTAACCGTGTCTTCCGGCTCAATGGCTCCCCATCCTCATGATAGAGATTGTCTTGCCGCATGCCGCAGGGCGGCAGAGCTCATACGGGCATCTCACTATTGTGTCGCCCTGACCGGAGCCGGTATTTCTACGGAAAGTGGCATTCCTGATTTCCGTAGCCCCGGCACCGGCCTCTGGTCAAAGGTCGATCCCATGGAGCTGCTCTCGGCGACGGCCTTTACACTCAGGCCTGAGAGGTTTTATGAGTTTATCCAGGGCCTGGTCGACACATTTGCCCGGGCCGAGCCAAACGCCGCCCACATTGCTCTTGCCAGGCTCGAGCGCATGGGGTACCTTAAGGCTGTCATAACCCAGAACATCGACGGGCTCCACCAGAAGGCGGGGTCCATGCGTGTGTTTGAAATCCACGGTAACGCACGGTCGTGTACATGTGTCGGGTGCGGGAGGCATTTCTCTATGGAGGAAGCCCTGCAGGCGGTATCCAACAGAGAGGTGCCGCCCAGGTGCACCTCATGCGGCTCTCCTTTGAAGCCCGACATCGTGCTGTTCGAGGACCCTATGCCTGAGGACTTCATAAATGCCCAACAGGCGGTGCTGGAGAGCGACCTCCTGATAGTCATCGGGTCAAGCCTTGAGGTGGCGCCAGCCTGTTATCTCCCTTCTATGGCCAAGCGGCTCGTTATCATAAACCTCCAACCCACTCCGTATGATTGGCGTGCTGACGTTGTGATCAGGGACAGGGCGGGAGCGGTCATGCAGGCGATACTTGGATTCGTCGACAGGGCTTCCTGAGCGTCCTAAGTGGCGGGCGTTGATACAACTTCGCAAAATCCGGCGCAAGAAGCGTACTGGTTAATTCAAGATGTCTTCCTACCCTCGCCATTCGCCCCGTGATCGGTTAACTGCCTTATCCAGCTTACCAGGGCGCTCCCCGTATCCTCGCCTGCAGCGGCGATCTCACGGCAGGTCTCAAAGAACTCCTCCAGGGGCCCGTCAAAGGCAAGGTGGCTCTTGGCGATGAATATGCGTTCATGCCGGGTGGCTACGGTGCCTTCTTCCGCTGTAAGGGGCTCTTCAAAGAGTTTTTCTCCGGGCCGTATCCCGGTGAATTCAATCTTAATATCCCGGTCAGGTTCAAACCCGGAAAGCCTGATGAGGTCCTTTGCCAAATCGAGAATGCGGACCGGGCGCCCCATGTCGAGGACGAATACCTCGCCGCCCTCCCCCATTGCGGCTGCCTGTATGACCAGCTGGACAGCCTCAGGGATGGTCATGAAGTATCGCATCATGTCGGGATGCGTCACGGTGACAGGCCCGCCCCGGGCTATCTGCTTCTTGAAAAGGGGCACCACACTGCCCCGGCTACCCAGGACATTCCCGAACCTCACGACAACGAATTTGGTCCGGCTTGTCTTGTTAAGCATCTGGACCACGATTTCAGCAGCCCGCTTTGTGCACCCCATGACGCTTACCGGGTTTACCGCCTTATCTGTGGAAATCAGCACGAATCGCTTTACTCCATACTTGTCCGCCGACGAAGCTACATTCCAGGTTCCGAAAATATTGTTCGTGATGGCCTCGTCGGGATTGGCTTCCATAAGTGGAACGTGCTTATGAGCGGCCGCGTGGAAAACGACATCCGGCCTGAACCGGCTAAAGATGCGGTCTATCTTCTCCCCGTCTCTTATGTCGGCAATAACGGGGACAATCTCGAGATTGGGACGCGTAGCCCTGAGCTCCATCTCTATCTCGTAAATACTATTTTCACCATGGCCCAGAAGGACAAGCTCCGCCGGGTCGAATCTCGCGATTTGTCTCGAGAGCTCAGAGCCTATTGACCCGCCCGCCCCGGTTATCATTACTCGCTCCCCGCGCAGGTAGTTTGCAATGCTTTCTAGATCAACCTTTATCTCATCGCGACGAAGTAAGTCCTCGATCTGTACGTCACGTATGAGTTTCACGCTTACTTTGCCGTCGATCAGCTCATATACCCCCGGCAATGTCTTTAGGTTGACCCCGAGGTCTTTACACACCTCCACGATCTCCTTGACGATACTGCCGGGGGCCGAGGGCATGGCGATTATGATTTCTTTTATGGAATGGCTCCTGATAATCCGGGGCAGATCCCTGCGGGGGCCCAAAACAGGAAGGCCCGCTATCCTGTAGCCCTGTTTGGCAGGGTCGTCATCGACAAATCCGACGACATCATAGGGTAATTCCTTGTGTGAGCGCAGCTCCCTCACAACGATATTGCCAGCCTGGCCCGCTCCAACTATCAAGGTGCGCAATCGTTGGACTCTCCGCCGCCGGTGGGATGCATGGGTTTTGTCCTCTTTTCCGTCTATGGAGTCGTTGGGCGTAAATTCCTGCCAGGAACGTATGAGGAAACGGATCCCGCCGGCAAGGGCGATGTTGAGGAGCCACATAAGAAGCGTTACGCTCCGCGGGAACCCGGTTTTTTGCAAGGTGTGCAGGAAAAGCCAGTCGCCTACGGACGCTACAGTTGCAGCCTCGACAATGGCCCACAGCTCCCGGACGCTCGCATATTGCCAGAGCCGGTTATACAAACCGAAGGCGTAGTAGCTCCCGATGCGAACCGGGACCAGGAAAGGGAGGGTTCGTGCGAACGTCCGGAAGAACTGCATCGGGATGATGAAATCGAATCTGATTAGAAAAGCGAGCACACTTGCCATCACGATGCAGACAATGTCGCATAACACAAGAAAGGCTCTCCTGAGCCCCCGGCTCATCATAGTCAGCTACCCACCCTGCTCTAAAAATGCGTCGCGCACTTTCGATGGTACCGTCCGACGGCCGGCATAGGGGACTACCCCACATCCCGTCGTCCCATATACCAATTCAGTTACTGTCCCCTTTTATATTCCACGTGAACCTGCTAAAGCCTGCTAGAATTAGAGAAACTTATGCATGGTGTACTTTCTTCTATGGCGGGGCGGCTCATTATCATGGATCTCCAACCTACCCCCTATGATTGCAAGGCAAATACTATCCCAATAAAATGTGTGCGGCCTGGCAGGGATTGTCTGCCCGGTGTCGTAATGTATAAAGAGTTAATATATACACCCAAATCATGTGATAGCTTGGGGGAGGAGAAATGAATATGGACATCAGAGAAGAACGTGCAGCTATGGACGAGAGGCGGCTCGCTGCCCTTGAGACCCTGTCGTCAGTCGTGAGGTGGCTCAAAGAGACAAAGCCATCCGAGATATTCTATGTCGAGGGCGAGGGCAAGGGGAAGACCCCGGCTCCCACGATGAGCGAAGAACACCTCAGGGTAATATGGCAGAGATGGGTTGCCAAGGCGAGCGACGTCATGGAAAGGAGTGCCATGATCCCGGATCTCCTCCTTTCCGACTTGGAGAGGCTCTTCAAGGAGACCAAGAAGGATGCCCAGGAGACAGGAACACCTTAGGGCAGCCAAGATCTTGCTCGGTCACGCGGACCCACTCGTTCACAGGTTGATGGACCAGTCAATGGAAAGGCTTGGCCCGCGGTACAGGTATGTAACGCACAATATGGAATACATCCGGGCGATCCGCCAGCTCTTTGGGGAAGAAGCCGTGCTCGAGGCTACGCTCCACCTCCTGCAGGATTGGGGAATCATAGAGGAGAGCGACTACAGCTTTGGGTTATCGAGGCGTCGCCCGGGCCGAACGAAGGCGTAGCCCCGAATAATGAGAACGTGGTTATCCATATCACCCATCTTAGCGTGCTCCACGGCGGTCGATATGGGATCATAAAACGGGATGACCGTCAGTATCCCCCTCCTACTTCGCTACGCACCCCGCCCTCAGGGCGCAAGGTCACAAGGTTTTCAACCCACCAGGGATCTGGTAGAATCTAAGTGCAAAAACACATGGAAAAGCCGGCGTGGGCGCGCAGCTCAGGGACGAAAAGCCTTCACAGGGAGGGTGTGGATTGTGAAAGCAGGATATTTGAGGAAGCTGGTTGTGCTTGCCTGTGCTCTCGCGTTGATGGCGACAGGGCTGGCCGGCATGGCTTCTGCAAGTGTCCCCACGGACAGGATAGATGAGGCCCTACGGGTCCTTAGGGAGATGTCCCAGCAAGAGGACTTCGAGACCATGGCATATCTCCTCAAGAAGGCGCACGGCGTCGCCATTTTTCCCTCGGTGCTCAAGGCGGGCCTCATGTTTGGAGCGCGGCATGGAAAAGGCCTCGTTCTCCGGCGCGACCCCGTGACCGGGACCTGGTATGGCCCGAGCTTTGTTGAGATCACGGGCCTGTCCTGGGGGCCGCAGATCGGCGTGCAGTCTACGTCTCTGGTCCTGATCATCGCGAACGAGCGTGGTTTGAAGGGGTTTGAGGAGGGCAAGATCACCCTCGGCGGCGAGATGTCGGTCGCGGCGGGGCCGGTGGGCCGCCATGCCGAGGCCGGGACCGATATTGAGCTTAAGGCGGCTATTTACAGCTACTCGATGAGCAAGGGCGTATTCGCCGGGGCCTCGCTGGAGGGTGCCAAGATCGACCTGGATGACTCTGCAAATGAGCTCTACTGGGGATCGAGGCTCTCCCCCGATACCATACTCTCCGGGAAGGTTGCGGACCACAGGGTCAAGGCGCTGGTGCAGGAGCTAAATCGACTGATC
>DUSO01000198.1 GCA_012842565.1 Bacillota bacterium | reverse complement strand
TCAAGGCTGGTTGTTGTACCGGTACTTGCTGGCATAGAGACCTCGCCTTCTTAACAGGGAAGTTCGAGGTCTCTATATTTCTACCCCAAGACCCCGGTCTCCTGCCCCACTACATTTTACACGAACAGCGCCGGTTTCTATAATTCCTTTCGTTGACAAGCCCCATTCGGCCCTATATAATGGCAGTGTATGATCAGAAACCGAGGGGGGAGTCGCCACCCTCGCGCTATAAGCGAGTGGGCAGGTTGGCGGGGATTGATGACTAAGGCAAATATGTGGAAGCTCATTGGCATCCTCGTGCTCGTAGTTGCGTGCGCTCTTACGGTCTACTACCGCCCCATGAACCTTGGGCTTGACTTGAGGGGCGGGACCAGGCTGGTGCTCGAAGCACAGGACACGGACACGGTCAAGGTCGATGACGACGCCGTCATGAGGGCCAAGGAGGTAATCGAGCGACGTGTTGACCAGATGGGTGTGGCCGAGCCCGTGATCTATCGCCAAGGGGACCGCAGGGTCGTCGTGGAGCTGGCCGGCGTCAAGGACCCGGCCCGGGCCAAGAGGATTATAGGGGAGACGGCTCTCCTCGAGTTTAAGGACGAATCCGGCAAGGTGGTCATGACCGGCGCCGACCTCAAGAGCGCTACTGCAGGGACCGACGAGTATGGCCGACCCGCGGTTCATTTTGAGCTCACGGCCGAAGGTGCCAGGAAATTCGAGACGGCTACCAGGGAAAACCTCGGGAGAAGGATAGCCATTCTCCTTGACAACCAGATGTTGAGTAACCCCCAGGTGCAGGCGGTAATCCGGGATAAGGGCATCATCCAGGGCATCGAGAGTATGGACAAGGCCAAAGACCTGGCCATGATGCTCAGGGCGGGCGCCCTGCCCGTGCCGATGAAACTCTTGCATAGCGAGGTCCTGGAGCCCATCCTGGGCAGGGAATCAATACAACAGAGCCTGGTTGCGGGGATTGTCGGCATCGGGCTCGTGCTCTTGTTCATGCTGGCCTTTTACCGGTTGCCGGGCCTCATGGCGGATATCGCGCTCCTGGTATACGGCTTCATCGTGCTCGCAGCAATGGCCGGATTGCATGCGACGCTCTCGCTCCCGGGCATAGCGGGCTTGATCCTTTCCGTGGGCATGGCAGTAGATGCCAACGTGATCATCTTCGAGAGGATCAAGGAGGAGCTGCGTTATGGCAAGCGTCTGCGAGCTGCCATCGAGGCCGGTCATGAGAGGGCGTTCACGTGCATCCTGGACTCCAACATAACGACCCTTATAACGGCTGTGGTCCTGTACCTTTACGGCACGGGGCCGGTCAGGGGGTTTGCGGTGACGCTGAGCATCGGCATCCTGGCTAGCATGTTTACGGCCATAGTGGTGACCCGGCTTATAATGAGCGCTGTGGTTGATAGGAATCCGGATCGTTATGTAAGGTACTTCGGGGCATAGGGGAGGTGGCACGAATGGGTATCGACATCGTTGGGAAGCGACATATCTTTCTTGCCATATCGGGTATTCTGGTCCTGGTCAGTGTCATCTCCTTGGTGGCCTTCGGCCTGAACCCGGGCGTTGACTTTACGGGGGGTTCCCTGGTGAGGATAAGGTTTGAGCGGCCCGTAACCGCCGCCGAGGTGCGCAATGTGCTGGCCGGGCCGGACCTGGCGGACCTCCACCTCGCCAAGGCTGTGGTCCAGCCGATCAGAGGGACCAGCGACGTTCAGGTCCGTGCCCATGTGGATGGCCACCCGTTCAACGATGAGCAGCTCAACAGGGTGCTGGCCGCACTTGATAAGGGGATCGGCAAGGCTTCTGTGATAGAGGCCGAGATGGTGGAGCCTGTGATCGGGAGGGAGCTGTTGAGACGCGCCGTCATCGCATCGGTGATCGGGTCTGTGGGCATCCTGATCTACGTTACTGCGAGGTTCGAGTTCAAGTTTGCGACTGCGGCAGTGCTTGCGCTGGTCCATGATCTGCTGATCACACTGGGTGCCTTCGCGATAATGGGCCGGGAGATCAACAGCCCCTTCATCGCGGCTGTCCTGACAATACTGGGGTACTCGATCAATGATACCATAGTAGTATACGACAAGATCAGGGAAAACCTCAGGCTGCGCAGGCGCGAGAGCCTGTCCGAGCTGGTTAACAGGAGTATACTGCAGACGATGACGAGGTCCCTCAATACAGTGATAACAACCCTCCTCGCCATCGTCGCGGTGTTCATCTTTGGCGGGTCCACCATCAAGGACTTTGCCCTTGCCCTAATCATAGGGCTCATATCCGGCACCTATTCGTCGATCTTCATAGCCGCAAACATATGGCTTGACTGGAAGATCTGGGAGAGGGAGAGGGAAAAGAAAGCAGCTCTCGTCAAGGCCTAGACCCGGCGCGAGTTTGACGCCGGCGAAGCCCCGTTTCCGGCCTGGTAACCCGGATGGGCCCATGCCGGGAACGGGGCTTTCTCTTCCCTCGGGCAGCATCCTGGAAGCCCGGGTAAATAAGTGCATTCAATCCAATTTACAGTTTCAGGTATGTCGCCGGACAGCCCAGGCCATAATAGGAATGTCATCCTGCGGTTTTCGCGTGATACCAGGGGAGGTGCAAGCGCACGGCACGATGCCGGTGGCCTGGATTCACCGGCCGGTAGGGCGCTGGGTCGCGATGGCAAGGTACTTCGAGCTCGTTCGACATGATGGCAATAGACCCCTTTTTTCCGCACTTGAAATATCCATAATATCGCTCCTTGCTGGCTTGCCCTTGCACGTGCACGTCGAGGGTCTCCGGGGGACTGGCAAGACAACTATAATGAGGGGCGCGAAGGATATCCTCCCCCACATTGAAAGGATCAAAGGATGCGCGTACAATTGCGACCCGGCCGCCCCCCATTGCCCGGTCCATCGTAACATGACACGGGAGGAAATAGCGCGGACTGGCACCGAGTGGGTCAAGATGCCCTTTCTGGAGATATCCCATTCGGCCAAGATCGGCACGGTAGTCGGGAGCATAGACCTGGGCCGGCTCGTAGACCCGTCCATGCCTGAGGCCGCCTTGCTTCCGGGCATCCTCCCGAGGGCCAACCGGGGCATTGTTTTTGTGGACGAGATCAACAGGCTCGCGGATACCTCGCCCGAGCTCACGGACGTCCTCCTGGACGTGATGGGCACGAAGCCCGGGAGGCTTCAGGTGGAGGAGGTCGGCTTTGCTGCCTTCGAAATGCCCATAACTCTTTCAGTGTGGGGGGCCTCCAACCCCGACGAGGAACCCGGCCCCCTTGAGGATGTCAGGAGGCAACTCTCCGACAGGTTTGATTTCCTCGTCACCATGGGGCGCCCGGGGGAGGTTGACGTAGTCCGCGAGATACTGGAGATTGGAGTCCCCGCCCGCTGGGGGAAGGGCATGCACGATGGCGTTGCCGTGTGCGAGGGGGCTGTCGGCCAGGCCGACCCTGCGCTGCACTATGCCGACCTCCTGGCCAGCCGTTCCCGCGATCTCCCGGGGGTCAAATTCCCTTCCACCCTTGTAAGCCTTCTCGCCCAGGCTTACGTCGACTTTGGCCTTGAAAGCCTGAGGGCCATCGAGGCCATGAAACTCGGGGCACTCGCCCGGGCTACACTCGAAGGGAGAAAGGAAGCTACCGTGGAGGACGTTAAAGCCATAGCTTCCCTTGCACTGAGACACCGCGTCGACATATCCACGCTGACGAACATCCTGAAATTCCTCGACGAAAAGGCAGCAAACGCCCGAGAAGAGCGTGAGACCAAGGTATTAGCAGGAGGGGTTGCGAAGGAGCCTACCGCCCCCGCCGAGCATGGAGGATCTCGAGGTGAGGGTATAGAGCGGAAAGGAGGTTCTAGGAGCCTCTCCGAGGCGGTGGGGCGCCTTGTGTGCGCGTTGAGGAGGAGTCTCATAGGAAAGAGCGACACCCGTGGTGCCGGGTGCCCGGCCGGGCCGGGCGACTACGGGACGGCAGGCGGGTGGGGGGCGCCGCAGGGTGACGGCACCTTACAGCAACGGGGGATCCGCTCCGGGCCGGGGCAGGGTGGCTCGCGGAT
>DUSO01000197.1 GCA_012842565.1 Bacillota bacterium | reverse complement strand
GGCTCAGACCCGCCAGGATAAACTTACCTTACCTCTGCGCATATGGAGCGGTTAGGTAAGACCATCATTTAGAGGAGACCGCGAGCCCGGTACCGCAGGTGTGGAACCGGCGACAGTTAGGCGAGACCATCATTTAGAGGAAACCTGGGCAAGATGAAGGTGGCGGCTTGATATGAAGAAGAGTATCTATATATTCTCAAACGGAGAACTCCGAAGGAAGGGAAACACGCTTTATTACGAAACAAACGAGGGCAAGCGCTACATCCCCGTAGAGGACGTCGGGGAGATCCTCATCTTCGGTGAAGTCGATTTCAATAAGAGACTGCTCGAGTTCCTTTCCCAGAAGGAACTGCTTCTCCATTACTTCAATTACCATGGATACTATATGGGGACTTTCTATCCCAGGGAACATCTTAACTCGGGCTACATGGTGCTCCGCCAGGCTGAACACTATCTGGACGAGGGAAAACGACTGGTGCTGGCGCGCCAATTCGTAAATGGGGCCGTCAAGAATATGAGGCAGGTCCTGAAATATTATGAGAATCGGGGTCGGCCGTTGGATAAAAGTATAGCAAGGATTGAGGAATTTGCGGCAGTCCTCGCCAACTGCGCAGACATCCAGGAGCTCATGGCAATTGAAGGGAACATCAGAGAAACATATTATAGCGCATTCGATACAATAATCGGCGATCCAGTATTCGCTTTTGAACGTAGAACCCGCAGGCCGCCGCAAAACTTCCTAAACACCCTGATAAGCTTTGCCAACTCCATAATATATGTAGCCGTCCTGAGTGAGATATATCGGACCCACCTGGACCCCAGGATTGGATATCTGCATGCCACCAACTTCAGACGCCTTACGCTGAACCTGGACGTGGCTGAGATTTTCAAACCCCTCATTGCGGATAGAGCGATCTTTTCAGTAATAGGCAGAAAAGAGATTTCAGAGGAGGATTTCGAAAGCGGAACGGAGGGGATTTCTCTAAAGGATAAGGGGAAAAAAGCCCTCATCACGGAAATCGAAAGGAAATTTGAGACGACATTTAACCACAGGGAGATCGGGCGCCAGGTATCCTACCGTCGTCTCATCCGCCTCGAGTTATATAAGCTTGAAAAGCATTTGATCGGCGAGACCCCCTATGAACCATTTGTCGCCAGATGGTGACACCGAACGCTCCCCGGATAGAGGCTCATGCCGCTTCGGGTGGCACCATGAGAAGGATGAGACCCCAATGGCGCCGATGCGCTGCAGTTGACAAGGAAACATCCATGGGCCAAGGCGCCACAATTGAGGAATCAAGGAACTGTGGGATACTATATATCGACCAAAGAGACCGGGATGGATCATGTTTGTGATTCTTGTGTATGATATAGCCGAAAAAAGGGTAGCAAAAGTCCTCAAGAAAACGCGCGAGTACCTTTACTGGGTACAGAATTCCGTATTTGAGGGAGAGATATCCGAGGCCAATTATAAGAAACTGAAGATGGAACTCCGCCGTATCATTGATGAGAAAGAGGATTCCATAATAGTGTACCAGCTGAGGACTACAAAATACTCCTCAAGAGAAATAATCGGGCTCTACAAGGGAAGCGACACAAGCTTTCTGTGAGGTCGAGTAGAAACCCGTACTACATTTCGCACCCTCTCCCTTGATACATCCTGTTTTTCTCCGGGATCATTTTTATCTCCGATCTTACATTTCACACCCTTCCGGAGTATGAAGGAGATAGCCGTGGGCCGCCTTCTCTACTTCAAGGACGGGCACCCAGTCACCCTGGGAGTCCACGATGTACGGGTCGAGCACGATCCCGTAGACTATCTGCCTCGGGGAGTCAACCTTGGCGATGGGAACGACCTTACGGGAGGAGGCCTTCTTGGACCGATCTTTCCCACCCTTAAAGGCGGGATGACGCGGGCCCGAAGAGGGTGTTTAGCGCTGCGGCGATGCAGGCTGTGATCTATGAGGATGTGAAGATAGATGTGGTGCATACAGACACCACCTCGTGGTCATTGACAGGCGTGTATGAGGACAGTTCTCCGGATGGGGATGCGATGCATATCACGTATGGCTACATTCGAGACCACCGGCCGGATTTGAAGCAGTTCAACTACGGCCTGGTTGTCAGCGGGGATGGGATACCCATCATCGGAGAAGCCATGGACGGTAACACACAGGAGAAGGTCTGGAACAGGCGGGTTCTGGAGGAGCTGGTTGCTCCGGAATATGGGGTACGGTACCCCGGCTTTCTCCTACACGATCTGCCGGTAGAATTCAAAGCCGCAGCCCTCGAGCACCACTACGTGGTAGTGTGGGTACGAGTCGGGAGACACGCCCACATTCCAGGCACATACCGTCCCGGACGAAGGTGACGGAACATCATCTCGCCCACTGCGGCGATCATGCCGAGATAGTCGTCCTTCGCCCGCTTGTCCTTGTATGAGGCATACTTGATCCCGACGTTGTAAGGCGGCGACGTCACTATGAGGTCTGCCTTCTGGCCGCCGAACAAGCGCTCCCACGTGTCGCGTTTGGTGGAGTCCCCGCACATCAATCTG
Organism: Bacillota bacterium; assembly: GCA_012842565.1. Classification (GTDB taxonomy): domain Bacteria; phylum Bacillota; class SHA-98; order Ch115; family Ch115; genus DUSO01. The sequence continues at coordinate 1,984 of DUSO01000197.1, read as the reverse complement.
TGCCTGCCGAGGGCCCACACCTCACCCTCCGAAACCTTGGGTTGCATGATCTCGGCAAGTGCCTTCGCAACGTCGGAATCATCCTCTATGCTCTCCTCATCCTCCACATGAAATTGCGTCATAAGGTCCTCGATTGCGTCCTCGGTGTAACCGGTCAGCTCCATGTCAAAAGCCCCGGTATCCAACTCTCCTCCAGCAGGTCCTTAAGCATGGTGCCGTCCATCTCGGCCAGTTCCTGGAGGCGGTTGTCCGCGATGAGGTCCGCCCACTCATCTGCCTCTGTCGCGTAGTCCTGCCGGTCCACCGGAACCTACTCAACGCCCAGTCTTTGCGCCGCCAGCAACCTTCCGTGCCCCCGGACAATAAATCCGCTTCGGTTGGATACAGTGATCGGCGCCCGCCATCCCTGAGCCTTGATGATCTTGGCCAAGAGTTCAATCTGCCTGTCAGGATGCCGGTTCGGGTTGCGCGGATTCGGAACCAGGGTATTGATATCGGCGAGCTCATCAAATGAACAGTATACGGGTATCCCGCTTGCGATTGCCTTCGGTCCGATTCTGTCGGTGTTCATAATCGAAACACCTCATATACCCCTTGACACGCATCTTACTGCGTATTATGATACGATCATAAGGGGGAACCCGGATAAAGTCTTACTCATCAAGGAAGATAATCAAACTGCTTGAAGAAGATGGTTGGTATTGCGTAAACAGCGTAGGCGACCACTGGCACTTCAAGCATCCGACAAAACCCGGCAAGGTCACCGTAACGCACCCGGTAAAAGACATACCCGTAAAAACCTTGAAAAGCATCTTGAAACAATCGAAGATAAAGCTGAGATAAACGCCCTGTAGTTCCCCCTGAAAGGAGCTGATCTTATGAAAAAAGACCATTATGTTTACCCTGCAGTATTCGATTATGCAGGCGACGGCATTTCAATCTTCTTCCCTGACTTGCCTGGTTGCCTGCCTTGCGCTCGCACGACCGAGGAAGCCATTCATAACGCCAAGGAGGCTATGGCTCTTCATCTTTACAATATGGAACAGGACGGTGATCCGATCCCGGAACCAACACCGGTTGACAAGCTCAAACTAAAACCAAACCAGATACCTTTTTTGGTTGAAGTATACATGCCCATGTACCGTGAAGCCATAGAAAACAACTACGTCAGGAAAAACGTTACTCTACCGGCCTGGCTGGAAAGAATGGCTGCTGCAAGAGGGATGAACTTCTCCCAAATCCTACAGAGCGCCTTAAAAGAGCGTCTTGGAATTATCGAAAAGCAGCCGTGAAGAAGCTGCTCATTCCCCCGAATGAAGTCGCCTTGGCTGGTGGTCGGCCAGGCCGCCATTTCGGCTCCTTCGACGATGGGATCCGTAGACTGCGTTCACGCCCGGGAGCTACACCTCCGTAATTACATCCGGCCCGCATGCCGGAATAACCCTCCTTGGCCATCCACCTGTTCTGTTAGCCCAGCATATCTGGGCAGGCTGGCAGAAGGCCAATACGGGAGGCCCTCAGCTGGCTCACGCGCCCCGCTACCACTCTACGCAGGCAGTCGTCGGCATGCAAGCATGGAGCCCACCAGGCAAAAACAAAAGCGGCTCCTCGCCGCTTATCTTCACGATACCATAATACCATGATTCTTGGTCCCTGGCGCGTCAATTTTTGCGACACTTTTTTACCAGACCACTCTGCTACCCTATACACAATCTTTCTGAGTGTATATCTCAGCCGATGTTCACTACAATGCAAAAGCTCCGCTTTCTGGTACCGATTTTTCCCACCCTTAAGGGCGGGATGACAGGGATTATGACATGCTTGCGGGGTCGATAAATGGTAATAATTTACTTGTACTCTCACCATATTTGATGTATAGTCGCAATGGGAGGCGAGAGTATTGTTGAGGGCTTTTCGTGCAGGCGCAAGTGCTTTGGTTCCGTGTATTGTAAGGGAGTTGGGGATTCCGAAGACCATTGACAGT
>DUSO01000196.1 GCA_012842565.1 Bacillota bacterium | reverse complement strand
GGCGTCGTGGTGGACTTCGCCATGAATACCGTCTGCGCAGCGGGGACCGGGTCGTTTTTAGACCAGCAGGCAGCGAGGCTCGGCATTCCCATCGAAAGCTTCGGGGAGCTCGCGCTGAAGGGCAATGTTCCTGTGAGGATTGCGGGACGCTGCGCGGTCTTTGCCGAGTCCGACATGATACACAAGCAGCAGATGGGACACAGGATAGAGGACATCATCGCCGGGCTGTGCGAGGCCCTGGTGAGAAACTACCTAAACAATGTCGGGAAGGGCAAGGAGCTATTGCCTCCCGTAGTCTTCCAGGGCGGAGTGGCGGCAAACGCCGGCATGAGAGAGGCCTTCCGGAAGGCACTCGGCATGCCCATTATAGTGCCCGACCATTACAATGTCATGGGCGCCATCGGGGCCGCAATACTGGCCTCCGAGGAGATCAAGAGAAAAGGCTCTAAGACGCGTTTTAAGGGCTTTGACATAGCCGACAGCGTCTATGACGTCAATACTTTCGAGTGCAAAGGTTGTCCCAACCTGTGCGAGATTGTCAACCTGACCTCCGAGGGCGAGCTCCTCGCGCGGTGGGGAGACCGTTGCGGCAGGTGGTCTTCGCTCATTTCTTGACTCGGCTTCCCGGGGATGCTATCATTGAATTTGATATTTGCGGAGAGGATGGCCGTGCTGTGTATCACAATGATTCTATCACCATAAACTCCCGTGGACATCTAGTATTCGGCGGCTGCGATACAGTCGAGCTTGCGCGGACCTACAAGACCCCTCTCTATGTCATGGATGAAGTGGCTATCAGGAGGGCTGCCCGGCACCTCCGCTCCGCACTGGAGGATGTTTACCCGGATGCCGAGGTAATCTACGCAAGCAAGGCCTTCTGCACAGTGGCCATGTGCAGGCTGGTGGATGAAGAAGGCCTTTCTCTGGATGTCTCGAGCGGCGGGGAGCTCTACACAGCCCTTGTGGCGGGGTTTCCTCCCGAGAAGATCTACTTTCACGGCAACAACAAGTCTCCCGAAGAGATAGAGATGGGGCTCAAGGCCGGGATCGGCCGGTTTATGGTGGATAACCTCTTTGAGCTCGAGCTCATAAATCAGCTGGCTGGCCGTCTCAAGAAAAAGGCCGATATCATCCTCAGGATTACACCCGGGGTTGAGGCCCACACGCACGATTATATCCGGACGGGCCAGATCGACTCCAAGTTCGGCATCGGAATCACGGGTGGCCAGGCCCAAAGAGCGGTCGAAAAGGCGCTCGCCATGGATAACGTGGAGCTCCGCGGTTTTCACTGCCACATTGGCTCACAGATACAGGAGATCGAGCCCTATGTCCTGAGCGCGGGTATAATGATGGATTTTATCTCAGACGTCCGGGAGAGCACCGGGTTTACCGCATCCGAGCTGGACCTCGGTGGGGGGATCGGAATCCGCTATGTAGAAAGCGATGCAAGGATGGATCTCCCCTCCCTATTTGCCGCCATCTCGAAGACCATAGCGGATAAGGCCGAACGTCACGGCATCCCGTTACCCAGGCTCTTGATCGAGCCGGGCCGCTACATCGTGGGAGAGGCGGGTATAACCCTGTATACCGTCGGTGCTGTAAAGGATATCCCGGGGGTGCGTACATATGTGGCGGTCGACGGCGGGATGGCTGACAACCCCAGGGTGGCCCTTTATAGAGCTCAATATGAGGCTGTGGTAGCCAACAAGGCCAACCTGCGCCCGACAGCGGTTGTCTCCATAGCCGGCAAGGCCTGTGAGTCAGGCGATATGCTCATATGGGATATTGAGCTGCCGCGCGTGGAACCCGGCGATATAATCGCTGTTTTGAGCACCGGGGCCTACACGTACTCGATGGCCAGCAACTACAACAGGTTCCCGCGGCCTGCCTGCGTCTTTGTATCTGAGGGGGAAGCATACTGCGTCGTAGAACGGGAGACCTACGAGGACATCATAGCAAAGGATCGCCTGCCCGGCGCGATCGGGCAGGCCCGGCCGTCGGCGGCGGCTTTGTAAAAAACCGGAGGCGCATTATATAAAACCTTACGGAAGGAGGCAGGCGTCGCTTGCCCGGGCGACGGAGGCCTTATGTTTGCGGCGCCACCGACGTGAGTTTATTGTCGTTGATCGTAACCCTCCCGATCATTCTCTTGGCGTTGACGGTTCACGAATATGCCCACGGGGCCGTGGCTTATGGCCTCGGTGACCCCACCCCGCGTATATCCGGCAGGCTTACGCTAAACCCCCTGGCCCACCTCGACCTGCTCGGCACGCTAGTATTGATCGTGACTCAGAGGTTCGGCTGGGCAAAGCCGGTGCCGATCAATCCGGCCTACTTCAAGGACTGGCGCAGGGGGATCATGTTGGTCGGCATCGCAGGCCCGCTGGCCAACGTTACGCTGGCCTTTTTATTTGCGCTCCCGCTCAGGTTCGGCATTCCCATGTCCTACAGCCTGCGGTTTGTCCTTGAAATGGGCGTATATATCAACCTGGGGCTTGCGGCCTTTAATCTCATCCCCGTGCCTCCCCTGGACGGTTCTCGCGTCCTTGCCGGGCTATTAAGAGGCAGGAATGCCTACTACTATCACCAGCTTGAGGCATACGGGCCATTCATCCTGATGTTCCTCATCCTTACGGGGGCCACCACCTACTTCATCATCCCGATATGGGTCTTGCTTCGCAAGATCGTGCTTGGGTGGTGAGAAGGCCACGAGTAATGTGAGGTCTTTGGGGATAGAGGACAGGCACTTTGTGGTGAAGGCCGGCACCTTTGAGGGCACTCCCGGCGAGCTCCTGCGCCTTGTAATGCAGGATAAGATAGACTTAGCCTCCATCCCCCTCGCTGACATAGCGAAACAGCTTCATGAGGCGGTGGAAGCCCAAGATGTTCACGAGATTGACCTGGACCAGGCTGTAGATCAGGTGATTGCACTTGTCACGCTGATCGGGCAAAAAGCGAGGAATCTGCTTCCCGGCGATGCGCCATACGATAGCGGCGGAATATCCTGCGAGGCGGCAGGCGAGCCCGAGGAATCCAGCGGCTTGCGGGAGATGCTCCTCGAGCGGCTGGAGGAGTACAAGGAGTATAAGCACATCGCGGAGGAGCTCAGGCAGCGGGAGGAACTATGGCATAAGGTTCGGAGCAGGCCTCCTGTCCCAGAGCTTAAGCCTGACCTACCGTCCCCCGCGTGTGAGGCACCGGATACCGTAACCCTCGATGACCTGCTCAACGCCCTTGAGGCGCTGCTCAAGAGCGTCCCCGAGAATGTCCCCGTGCCCAGCGAGGAGCTATCCATACAGGAGAGGATGGAGGCCATTGTATCAAGGCTCAGGGATAGCGGCAGGCTCGGATTCAGGGAGCTCCTCTCGGGTTCCCGGAGCAGGTCGGAGATAATCGCCATGTTTGTCGCCCTCCTGGAGCTCATACGGCTCGGCAGGGTAAGGGCGAGCCAGGATCGCCATTTTGGAGAGATAATCATTGCAATCGTCGAACCTAACCGATGAGGAAAAGCAGGCCATAGTTGAGGCCGTACTCTTTAGTTTGCCCAGGCCGGCATCTATTAAGGAGATTGCCGGGGTACTGTCCGTGGATGAGGGTGAGGCGGCCGACATTCTAAACCGCCTGAAGGCTACCTATGACAGGGGTACACGGGGCATCCAGATAGTCGAGGTGGCCCACGGTTTCCAGATGGTAACACGGCCCTGCTACGCGCCTTATCTCGAGAAGATCGAGCAGGCAGGACGCACACCGCAGCAGCTGAGCCGTGCCGCCCTCGAGACCCTGGCCATCATCGCGTACCGCGAGCCCATAACCAGGGCTGAAATCGAGGCAATACGGGGCGTCAAGGCGGATGCTGTGCTTGCAACCCTCCTGGACCGCGGCCTGATACGCGAGAGCGGCCGAAAGGACTCGGTCGGGAGGCCCATCCTCTATTCGACAACGCCGGAATTCCTCAGGTATTTTGGTTTGAAGTCCTTGGATGACCTGCCGCCGCTCCAGCATGCAGGCTCGCCTGCCCTGCGAGGAAATAAGTAGCCCGGGAATATCCGGGCCCCTCCACGAGCAGATTATGGAAAGAGGTTAGCTCGGAGGGGCTGGGGTTGTGGATCAAAGTTGTCGGAATCCTTGTGGCTGGTGCTACTATCGCGGCCGCGACGGCCCTCTTTCTCCCCTTAAGGCTGCGTATAACCTTCAGGAGAGATCGTGAAGAAAACTTCCTTGCCGTCGTACTCATCCTCGTAGCCGGGATAAGTATTACGGTATTTCGCGTGCCGCGGCGCTCATCTCGACCAGGCCTGGCAAAAAGGCAGGTCAAGATACCATGGCGAGGCAGGGCGCCCGGACGTGGCCGGGTGCCGGGGCGCGGCCGTCCCGGGAGGGCTTTTCTTCGCCTGAAGAGGGCGACTATGGCATTCCTCAAAGAGGCCTTTCTCGCCCAGAGACATGAGTGCCAAAAGCTGGACCTGGTGATCCGCCTCGGGGCAGGAGACCCGGCCGTCACCGCCCTTCTCTCCGGGGCCTCATGGGCTATCGCCGGGCCCGTCCTCGCATTCCTGCAAAACTACCTCTATTTCACGAGCCGCCCTCGCATAAAGATCATCCCGGCATTTGATGGCTACCGGCTCCAGGCTCTGGCCGACTGCATAGTGAAGGTCAATCCAGGTTATATTATCCTCCGAAGCCTTATAAAGAGATTGTCAAGGTCTCTAAAAAGGGGGATGACCGCTCGTGGCAGAGCATCCCATAGAAGGCCTGATGAAGACCGCTATGCAGAGCATCAAGGAAATGGTTGATGTTAATACCATCCTCGGAGATCCCGTGGAGACCCCGGACGGCAATGTGATCCTGCCGGTCTCCCGGGTTACCTTTGGATTTGCTGCCGGGGGCACGGATTTTGATACGGGCGCTGAAGCAGGGGACCAAGAGGCCCAAAATCAGGGGGAGAGGGCTGGGACTGCGCCCTTCGGTGGGGGGAGCGGCGCCGGGATATCCGTCCAGCCGGTTGCCTTCCTGGTGGTAGGCAATGGGCAGGTGAGGCTCTTGCCCGTAGACAGGGGGGCAATACTGGACAGGCTGATCGATGTTGCGCCCCAGCTATTCCAGCAACTGCAGGGAGGACTGGGGCGAAAGCGCGAACTGGTGCGACCCAACGTCCAGGGAACCGCCCACTGACAGCGCATTCGCATCCGCCCGCATTCGGTCCCTCTGTATCTCGTATGAGTCCGGTTGACAGCCGGCAAGGCGTGAAGTATACTACGCCATGTAGCCGGAGAGGTTTAAGCGTATTAAGCCAAGTAACCGGAGAGATCGGGGGGACCGAGATAGCCATGAAACAATTTGCCGTAATAGGACTCGGCAGGTTTGGCCTGAGCGTCGCGAAGACCCTTTCGCGGCTCGGGCACCAGGTGCTGGCAGTGGACAATGACCAGGATAAGGTGCAACATGTTGCCAACCTGGTCACCCATGCGGTGCAGGCTGATGCTACAGACGAGGAAGCGCTTCGGGCCCTGGGCATAAGAAACGTCGATGTGGCCGTAGTGAGCATCGGCGAAAAAATGGAGTCCAGCATCCTCGCAACTCTGATCCTCAAGGACCTGGGGGTCAAGCATGTCGTCGCAAAGGCCCACGACGAGCTTCACGGGAAGGTACTCGAAAGGGTGGGTGCTGACCGGGTTATCTACCCGGAGCGGGATATGGCCGTCCGGGTGGCCACGAGCCTTGTCTCAGGCAATATCCTCGACTTTATTGAGCTGTCGCCGGAATATAGCATCGTAGAGGCAGCATGTCCTCCTGAGTTCGCCGGTAAGACCCTGAGGGAGCTCAATATCAGGGCACGCTTCGGGCTAAACGTCGTCGCGATCAGGTCTCCCCAGGGACGAATCAGGGTGTCGCCCGGGGCAGACGATAAGGTAGGGGAGGGGGACATCCTGGTGCTGATCGGCCGCACCGAGAATTTCGACAAACTCCCCAAGACCGAGTAGTCCCTTTGAAGATCGCTGTGCCGCATTCTCCGGCCCTTATGAGCGAGTAACGTGCGGCCATTGAGGAAGATCCCATCGTGCCACATGGCGAGCGCCTGCAAAAGATACTGGCCAGGGCGGGCGTCGGGTCCCGCCGGGCATGTGAATCGCTTATACTCGAGGGGCGGGTCAGCGTAAATGGGGTCGTCGTGCGCGAGCTTGGGACGAGAGCTGACCCGGCAACTGATAGGATAGAAATAGACGGGGAAGTGATCTCCCCCGAGAAGAAGGTCTACCTGGTCCTCCACAAGCCGCCGGGATATGTCACCACGCTAAAGGACCCGCAGGGCCGCCCGACCGTGATGCATCTCCTTCGCGATGTGCGCGCCAGGGTTTTCCCTGTAGGCAGGCTGGACTACGATAGTGAAGGCCTCCTCTTCATGACTAACGACGGCGACCTCGCCCATATCATGACCCACCCAAGTTGGGGAGTCGACAAGACATATCTGGCCTATGTCAGGGGGGTGCCCGGCGCGGCCGACCTCTCGCGACTGCGGGCCGGAGTCCCTGTCGCTGGCGGGATCTCTGCGCCGGCCAAAGCAAGAATAGCCGGCAGGCATAGCGGCGGGGCAATTGTCGAGATTACGATTCACGAAGGGCGGAAACACCAGGTAAAGGACATGTGCGCGGCCGTCGGGCACCCTGTGGAGCGCCTCATCCGCATTTCATTCGGCCCGCTCCGCCTTGGCAAGCTGGAGATGGGCAGCTTTCGATACCTGACCGGCCAGGAGGTAAAGGCACTCATGGCACTGCTCAACAAGGCAAAGAAGGCCCGGGGCAATCGTGCCGGCAACCCGCCCCAGGATGACCCGCCCGGGGGTAATTCCGAACAGGGACGGCCCTCCCAGGACTCAGGCCCTCGCAACGCCAGCGTCAGGCTTGCGCCATTTGAGATGGCACTCGCTGTCCTGGCATTTGCTTTTGGCGTCCTGCTCGTGACGAGCCAGTTACTTCTCGCCGTCGACTCATGGCGCGAGCGGCTCGTCCCGCTCGAACGCCTGGAGGGAATCGTGCCATACCGGGTCGAGCCTTGATAGGTCTTGCAACGTGGCTTTGACTGTGCTAAACTCATTACAGGTGCTGGGCGCAGCGCTGTTGGTCAATTGGATTATTGAGAGGCGGCAAGAGTTGCGGATCGTAGTGGGTCGTACCGGAACGATGGGGGCGGCGTGTCATGCAAGTACCCACGCATACGTCCGCCCGGATCCCTGCGGTTATTTCCCCGAAGAAAGCTACGTGACCACGAGACACTGGGTATCCCGCGAGAGGATCGCCTTCTGTGGAGTTTTCCCCCAGAGAATCTTTCCCGTCTATGACGTCGCAAGTTACATATCTACCGGGCCAAGAGCCTGTTTTGCCCCGGCCCCGCGAAAACCAGGGAAGGGCGTCGGAGAATGAGGTCAAGGGACAGGCTTGTCATCGCTATTGACGGTCCCGCGGGCGCCGGGAAGAGCACAATTGCAAAGATGCTGGCCGAACGCCTGGGCCTCAGGTATGTGAGCACCGGGCTCATGTACCGCGCGGTTACTCTTAAGGCCATAGAAAGCGCAGTTGACCCAGATGACATTGGCTCGATCACCAGGCTTGCGCGGAGCTGCGACATTACTTTTGTCTGGACTGACCCTGCCACGGCAAGGGTCTATCTTGACGGGCGCGATGTTACCAGCCGACTTGCAAGCCCGGAGGTGGATGCCATGGTCTCCCCCGTATCAAGGGTACCCGAGGTGCGGGAGATCCTCACTGAAAAACAAAGACTGCTCGCGAGAGACGGCGGGGTTGTGATGGAGGGCCGCGACATAGGAACTGTCGTCCTGCCGGGCGCCGACCTCAAGATATTCCTCACGGCATCGGCCGATGAGCGTGCTCTCCGCCGTGCAAAGCAGATGGAGGAGAATGGGGTTAAGGTCAATTTGACCGCCGTCAAGCAGAATATCGAGGCCAGGGACGACATGGACAGCCGTCGTAGTGTGGCCCCATTGAGAAGAGCACCTGATGCGGTGGTCATAGATAGCACGGGCAAGACGCCCGGCGAGGTCCTGTCGGAGATACTTCGCTTGCTCGACGCATGACCCCTTGAGAGGATGGGGGATAGTTTGTTTTACGTCTTCATCCGGTGGCTCTTACGTATCGTGTGCATAGCGGTATTCAGGATGAAAGTGACGGGCAAGGGCAATATTCCCCGGAGCGGCCCTGTGATCCTGGCATCCAATCACGTGAGCCTCCTCGACCCTGTAGTCATCGGGTGCGCAGTCGACCGCAAGATCAATTTTATGGCCAAGCACGAGCTTTTCATGAATCCTATCTTCGGCACTATCCTGAGATGGCTCGGCGCCTTTCCAGTGAGGCGCGGTGAGGCGGACCGCAAGGCTTTTGAACGCTGTTTCGATGTGCTTAAGCAAGGCGGGGTGCTAGGACTCTTCCCCGAGGGCACTCGCAGTCTGACCGGCAAGTTGCTGCCTGCCATGTCGGGTACTGCGATCATAGCGACCAAGACGGGAGCACCTGTCGTCCCGGTGGCAGTTGTCGGGACCAGGGAGATATGGCGCAAGAATGCCATATTGCCCCGGCCGGGCCGCGTCGAGGTACGCATCGGTGCGCCACTCTACCTTGCCGCGGCAGGCAACGGGGAAGGGCAGGATGCATCACTATCATCCATCAGCGAGCAGATAATGAAGGCCATCGGCTCGCTGATGGACGATGCCGGGGGGTGAGGTATGCGCGGGTTATACTGGCAAGGAAATTTGGGATGTGCTATGGCGTAAGGCGGGCTATCGACATCGTCGTCCGTTCCCTCAAGATGGGGGAGGTTGTCTACACCTTAGGCCCTCTGGTGCACAACACTAGTGTCATCGACTGGCTATCCTCCATGGGGGTGCTCATGGAGAGGGACGTGACCAGTATCGACCGGGGCACACTGGTGATCCCGTCTCACGGCGTCGGGCCGGAAGTGCTTGAAGCCTGTAAGAGACAAGGGCTTAAGACGCTGGACGCTACGTGTCCCAACGTCAGGCGGACGCAACAACTTGTAGAGCGGCTTACCAGGTCCGGATACCAGGTAGTGATAGTAGGCGACCCGGATCATACCGAGGTAAAAGGGCTCGCGGGGTATGCAGGGGGCAAGGCCCTGGTCGTGTCATCCGCCGGGGATGTGCGGGGGGCCGATATCAGCCCGAGGGCCGGGGTGGTCGCCCAGAGCACGCTGCCTCTCGGGGTGTTTTGCGAGGTAGTGGAGGCTCTCAAGGCAAGGGCGCCCGAAATCATTGTAAACAATACTATATGTGCGGCGACTTCCAAGCGCCAGGAGGCGGCCCGGGAACTGGCACGCCAGGCAGACCTGGTCCTGGTGATCGGGAGTGAGACAAGTGCCAATGCCAGGCGGCTAAAGGAGATTGTCGAAGAAGAAGGGACCAGGGCCGAGCTCGTGGAAAATGCCCGGGCCTGTGAACTGGTCGACTTTAGTGGCGTCAAGACACTTGGTGTGACGGCAGGGGCTTCAACGCCCAGTTGGGTGATCGAGGAGGTTTTGGCAAGGATGAGTGCATTTGGTGAGGAAAATGAAGGGGCTGTTGGGATGGCTGACGTGGAAAGGGAGCTTCACGAGGGAGACTTGGTCCGCGGTACCGTTGTAAAGGTGGGACAGGATGAAGTCCTGGTGGATATCGGCTATAAGTCAGAAGGGGTAATCCCCCTATCCGAGCTCTCGACGGCCAAGCTTGAATCAGCCAGCGAGGCGGTCTCGGTAGGCGATGAAATAGATGTCGAGGTGCTCTCCCTCGAGGACAAGGATGGCAACATAGTGCTTTCGAAGAAGAGGGCGGATATCGAGAAGGCCTGGGAGCGCATCATGAACGCCATGGCAACTGAGGAGCCCATCGAGGGCAAGGTCACCGACGTCGTCAAGGGGGGCGTCGTGGTCGATGTGGGTGTAAGGGGATTCGTGCCTGCCTCGCATATTGGGCTGCGACCGGTAAGAGACCTGCATCCCCTGATAGGGACCACCATCAGGATGAAGGTGCTGGAGGCCGAAAAGGACCGCAATAACGTTGTTTTGTCAGAGCGTGCGGTCCTGGAGCGGGAAGCCCAGGAGGCCCGCAAGAGGGCCCTCGAGTCCCTCAAGGAGGGCGAGGTGCGCGAGGGGATCGTAAGGCGGGTCGTCAATTTTGGGGCTTTTGTCGACATCGGAGACGGCCTCGAAGGACTGCTCCACGTCTCGGACATGACCTGGGGCAGGACAAGGGATCCCAAGGCTATTGTAAGCGAAGGAGAAAAGGTGAGGGTCAAAGTCCTGTCAGTCGACCGCGAAAGGGAAAGGATCTCGCTGGGACTCAAACAGACTATGCCCGACCCCTGGCAGAATATCGAGAGCCGTTACCCCATAGGAAGCATAGTCACGGGCAAGGTCACGAAACTCGTAGACTTCGGAGCCTTTGTCGAGCTGGAGGATGGGGTGGAAGGACTCGTCCACATCTCGCAACTCTCGGACCGCAGGGTAGCCAAGCCGGATGAGGTCGTCCGCCCGGGCCAGGAGGTAACGGTAAAGGTTATCTCGGTCAAATCCGCCGATCGCCGGATAGGGCTCAGCATCAAAGAGGCTCAGCCTGAAAAGGAGAAGGAGGACTACCGCCGCTATGCGAGCAGGGGGACCGAGCCGGCGGGACCCACACTGGGGGATGTATTCGGGGACCTTTTCGAGCGGGAAGCTAGAGAAGGCAAAGAAGACAAATAACGTAGCGCGGCTCGATTGCCTGCGGCCGGGGTGTCTATGGCCGGATTGTCCAGCGCCGGACGGCCCGTCCAGCGCATACCCCGGCAGCATGCAACGGCGCCTGCCAAACCGCTAACGTAAGGTCGGGTTCTCCTCCGGGCCCGACCTTCGCATGTACCCCCGCTGCACATCCACCCGACCTGCACGCGCCCCGGCCCGTGTGCGCGCCCGGCCGACACGAACGCCCGACCCCCGCGTCGACCAGGCCCGGGGAATATGCTCACTTGTTTTGGGACACTCTACTCTCGTACAGCACCCTTCTTAAGCCATTCTACCTGGTTAGGAGTGATCTAGGTGCCGGTCGGAGTAGGCGTGCTTCTCGCAGTGAGCATTCTCGTATTCCTGGGGGTTGCCCACAGGGTCCTGGACAGGATGCACCTTACTGACAAACAGGCCTTAATCCTTCTCGGACTGATGATCCTCGGCAGCTTTGTAGATATACCCATCTACAGGAACGCGAGGACCATCTCCCTCAACGTAGGAGGCGGTATAATCCCCGTAGTCATGGCGATCTGGATCCTTGCACGGGCGGATAGCCCCAGGGAGACCAGCCGGGCCGTCTTAGGAAGCATAATAACCGGAGGGTTTCTCTATGCCGTCTCCAAGGTGTTTACCTTCGAAGAAGGCCATACTATCATAGACCCCGTCTATCTATTCGGCATCATGGCAGGCATAGTCGCATACATCGCAGGCCGTTCTCGCAGGGCCGCATTCATCGGAGGAATCATCGGGGTCCTTCTCCTTGACCTGGCTCACCTGGTGGAGGTATCCATCAAGGGGCTTCCGAGCACTGTTCACATAGGCGGCGGTGGCATCCTCGACGCCATCGTCCTTGCCGGGGTGATAGCCGTCGTCCTGGCCGAGCTATTCGGCGAGGTGGTAGAGCGGGTCAAGGGCGGCCCGGAAGGGGAGAAAGATAATGAGACCAGAGGATAACCGACCCAATACGGATGTACGGTGCCGGGCAAGGGATGGGGCCGGGCGCGCGGCCGGGCGCAGGATGGTGACAGCCTGCGTAGCCGTCATCCTGTTCCTCGTTGCCCTGGCGCCTGTCTCGTCCGCTGAGATGGAAAGACGCGACGGGTTCTTTACCATTGTAGACGAAAAGGGCAGGGAGATCTTCAAGACCGCCCATGTCCTCACCCCCGGTGATACCTTTATTGCCGAAGACAACCGGTCGTACGAGGTCACCGGGCTCTCGGGGGATATCGCAAAGGCGAGATTTACGGAGATCGTACGCCTTATCGAGCCCCGGGCGGGTGAGGAACAAGCCCCGGGCGGGAGAGCAGCGGGCAATGAGCGCGATGTGGTGACGAGGCTCAAAGCGGTCGTCTCCGGCATCCTGGCACAAGTGCGGCCGCCGGGGACCATATGCCTCTATTGCTCTCACAGTGATGAGTCGTATACCCCCACAAGCGGCACTTCTTCCAAAGACTGGGGAGATATATACCAGGTCAAGGCGGCCCTCGGGGAGGCGCTCAGGGCAAAAGGCTACAGGGTGGTGAGCTCGGATGCAAACCATAACCCCCACGATGGCGCGGCCTACGAGAGGTCGAGGCGGACCGCCCTCAACCTTCTAAGACGAAGGCCCGCAGCCATAATCGACGTACACCGCGATGCCGTCCCGCCGCAGGTATATAGCGCGACGGTATCCGGGGTGCCGGTCACCAAGGTGACCCTGATCGTGGGCAGACAAAACCAGACAAGGGGAGCGAACCTAAAGTTTGCCAAAGCGCTCAAGGCGGCCTCGGATCGCCAGCACCCCGGGCTTGTAAAGGGCATCCTGGTGGCCAGTGGCAACTACAATCAGGACCTCTCCGGGCGGGCCATCCTGGCCGAATTCGGGGCCGACACCAATAGCCTTGAACGAGCAATGGAAGGCGCGAGGCTATTTGCCGATGCCATCCCGGCCGCCCTGGGGGCCACCCCCGAGCCGCGCCCGGGTATGAGCCCCGGTGGTTCAGGCCGGGCTATCGCCTGGATCGTCGGGACACTACTCGCCATAGGGATACTTATGTGGGTCATGAGCGAGGGCTCATGGGAGGGGGTCAAGAACCGCATTCGCCATGTGGTGACGACAGGCCTTCTGGGGTCGCGGCGCAACAAGCAATAAGGGACCGGC
>DUSO01000195.1 GCA_012842565.1 Bacillota bacterium | reverse complement strand
GGGCTTGCTTCCACCCTGAGAATCACAATTGGGGAGCCGGTCAGCTAACCAGTGCAGTGATAGTCGCCATTACCGTTTTTCTACTTAAACGCCTAGCTAAACTGGGGACTCTGGCGAATATGGGTAAATATGGTCGTGGTCGGGGCAAGCATAGATATGTGTCTGGCAAGCGGCTTCCTGCCTACCCCTTCCGGGCTTGCAGGCCAGGTTTTGGTCTTCACGCTGGGGCTCGTTTGCTTCGGAGTCGGTGCTGGCTGCTACATATCCACAGAGATGGGGGCAGGAGTACGAGACAAGTTCATGCTGGGGCTTGTGACATTGACCAAGCGCACCATAAAGTTTATACGGACGATATTAGAGATGAGTGTGTTAATCATAGGTTGGCTCCTCGGCGGACCTATAGGTATCGGCATAGTAATCACGGCCCTGGCCATCGGTCCGATTATTGAGCTTACCTTAAACATCATATGGGGAGGCGCGAAATCCGAGAATCTCGTCCAGGTCGAGGTAGGTAGCGACCGGTTTATGGCTGGCTCACAGCGGATGCCTTCGTGAAGACTGCTTTCGAGGTGCGGGCGGGTCGACGACTCGGACACATGTGTAGATCTCACGCGCCCGCAGTGTATGCCTGCGCCAATATGGGCAGCCTATTTTTCAGGTGAGTGCCCATCCTACAGAGGGGCCAATCTGGGACGGTGATCATATGCCAAAGCGCAGGCGGGATAAGAAAGGGCCTGAAGATATAAGCCTGATGAGGGTGGATATAGAGGACGGGGTAGAGATACCCATGATACATGCATGGACCACGATAGACCCCACAGAGATGGCGAGGGTAAGGCAATTAGAAGAGATGGCCGAGGAGATCGGGATAACCCCTCCGGGTACCTGGGACAGGGCAAGGCGACAGGGCGAGAAGAGGGCCGAAAAACAGCGCGAGAATGAGTAGTCGTCCATGCCGACCCCTGTCGGTGTCGGCACCATCGAAGTATGAAAGCGGCACCATCAAAAGCATGAAGACGCGGCACATTTTCAGGAAGTTTGAGGAAGTATCAGGCACATTCTCAGGAAACATCAAAGGACAATACTAACGACAAAAGCCCGGCACGGTGCATAAACCCCGCCGGGCTCTTTCTGTGAGTTATATATGGGTGTACGACAGTTCCTGTACTCCCATATATGTCCATGAGTTTTCATTCACTTTTTCTTGATGGCGATCCAATGGTGCGCCGGCGCGGCATAATAGCCGGTGTGGTGCATAGCCGGTGCGGCGCATCCCGGTACTATTTACAGGCTACTGGAGTGTCCCGGGCGAAACCTGGCCAGGTGAAACGGCACCTGCGCCGGGCTGTGCATAACCAGTTGCCCCAAGCGGCGAAACGCCCGGCTGGGTAGGCTGAGCAAGGCCAGCACGGAACCCTGCCCTTACGCCTGCTGCAACCTGCTCGGAGAGTGTCCTTTCCGCCGCTTCGATCATTCGCCTCACCATATGCCCGCCGACGGCTCCACACTGGGCAGACGAAAGGTTACCCCAGTAGTCGCCCTGGATCAAGTTAGAGGGAATGTTAATCTCGTTTGCTATTTCATACTTGAAGTTGTTGAGAGCAGAGCGCGCCTGCGGAATAATTGTCCTATTCCTGCGTGGCATCAAATTCACCCCCTTGTTATATCCTGATCCTAGTGTTACACAGGGGGGTACCTATATGATAGCGAAATGGTGGGAGGCAGATGGGGCATTTCCTATCGAAGGATATCAGTGGTATATTATGATACCGGTTGCCGCGGCAAGCACAAGCGACAGTATCGGGTCAAGTTTGAGGTATTTTACGAGCAGGAATGTAGCGATAGCGATGACTATCCCAATCGCGTCGGTAATCGATGAGGGGATTATCATCACAGTCGCTGCCAGGATAAGAGATACGACAGCAGGCCGGATGCCGCGAAACATAGCTCTAACCGGGGTAAGATCGCGATATTTCAAGAATAACTTCGTGAGGATAAGGACGACTATTACAGATGGCAGTACGACCCCTATAGTCGCAAGAGACGACCCCGAGAATCCGGCCACCTTATATCCTACGAAGGTGGCAGCGTTGATTCCGACCGGGCCTGGAGTAATCTGGGAAATAGCGACAACGTCTATGAATTGATCCATTGTAAGCCAATTGTGAAGCGATATGATCTCCCTCTGGATAAGGGGCAACATCGCATACCCGCCCCCAAAACTGAACAGGCCTATCTTGAAGAAGCTTACGAAAAGCTGCAGGACTTGCATGGTTTATGCGCCGGGTGGCGATTTCCTTCCTCCCTTTCGGGTCATTGTGTTTCATTCTTCTTCGTTCATGGCCTTTTCTTCCTTTTGTTTTTCCGTCTTGGCTGGCCTGATAAGGAATCCCGCCGCTCCGGCAAGGACGATTACTGCTATGGGATGCATATGGACGGCGACCAGGCCTACGAACGCAACGGCAGCCAAGACGAGAGCGGCTTTGCTCGCTATTGCTGTCTTGCCCACGTCAAGTACCGCAGCCGCCATGAGCGCCACGATTGCCGGGCGCATTCCTGACATGGCAGCCCTGACTATTGGGTTGTGCTGGACTCCGAGGAAAATTGAGGCAACGATCAGGATAGAAATAAAGGAAGGTAATGCCGCCGCGATAACCGATGCTACCGCGCCAGAGAATCCTGCCAGCTTATACCCTGTCATGGCTGCCATGTTTACGGCAATCGGCCCGGGCGCACTCTGGGCGACGGCTATCGTATCTATGAATTCTCTGTCATCCATCCACTGGCATCTCTCTACGATGGCCTTTCTAATAAGGGGGATCATGGCATAGCCGCCGCCAAAAGTGAAAGCGCCAATAGGGAGAAACACCTTGAAAAGCCTTAAAGCACTTGCCTTAGATGAGGTGGAATGTGATCCTGGACTCGGCATGAAGCAACCTTCTCACCGATTTTGAATTGACATCCTCCCCGGAATAAATTCCGGGGATTCCTGAAGCATAACTTCAGGCTGGTTAGTGCTTACTCAGCCTCATGTAAGCATAGAATAGCATGTCTGGTTTTGGATGGCAAGCCCCGGGTCACGAAAGTCCCCTGGACACCACAACCTTGGGTCTCCACAGCTCCGGGTCACGATAGCCCCCGGGTCACGAAAGGATCCCCCATTACGGGCTCGCCCATTTGGATCGATACCCGCACGATTACAGGAAGGCGGGTCTCTAATGGAGGCATCATATTCTGTCCGGTATCCGGCTGTTGAGAAGTGTCACCCGGGTTACTGGATAACATGAAGGTGACCTTGTTTAGTCCAGGCCGGAGATAGGTTCCCACCGGGACGGATAACGGCGAGAGGCTGGTGCAGCATAAATTCAGGGTGATCTTCATCTCATCGTTGAAAGTCACAGTAAGCAAGCCTGGAGCTGGCAATGTACGAGCACTTACGACCAGACAGGCCTCTCCCCCCGGCCAGCTGAATACTTCTGAGGACTTGGCGTATGTCGCCTTTAGGCCACCCGGGGTTACGGCGAGCTCGACCGGCCGGGTCGCTATCCTGGCGCCAGTATAATAGTGTTTGAGGATATCGCCGAATTTATATTTGGCAAGGGCCATACCCCTTGCGCCCCACTGCGATAGCCCTACCCCGTGTCCGAAACCTGCCCCGCGTGCAATAACGCGCACTATATTGCCGTCCTTGTCACGCTTTATATCAAAGGCTACATTGGCGCTCCGGAGGGCGGAAGATGTTTTAGACACGGGCTTAAAGACAGACCGGATGTTTGACTCCCCCTGGATGATCCATGTCGCCTCCGTGCCTTCGACCTCGCACGACATGATCTTACCCGATACCCCGCGTTCCAGGACGCGAATATCCAGGAGCCTGCCGAGGAGTGCAGGCCCGGGGGAAGACGTCTGGCGGGTGAAAGGCGCTTGGCTGGTCCCGGGCATAGAGCCCTGTTTGGGGACCGGCGATCCATTGTCGCAGGCCGGGGTTTCAGGTGCCCGGGGAGCGTTGTCACCGGGTACGGGTTCGGAGGAAACAGCATCAGAAGCAGCCGGTGTGAGTGTACCGGGGTCCGGAGCAGGAGGTCCCGTGGGGGGGGTTACAGCTCTAAGAACCCCATACTGGGGCAAGGTGGTATTGAGCACTTTTTCAAGCTCACTCCCGGTCCATTCCTCCTGCCATCTAAAATAGGGGGATCCTGAATCAAATCTCCCCTTCCTCTCGTCGAGAAAGCGACGGAATGCCTCCTCGGTAGTCAGGGGGCCTATTCCCTCGTCGTCCGGGACGCCCCTCAGATAGGGTATGGGTTTTCCCGGGAAATTGCCGCACTCCGGATCAGGCCATACATTCTCATTGTTTTCTGTATACCCCCCCGCAGTCGATGAATAGAATGCCTGGGCTATGTCCAGCTGGTAGGTGAGGAAAAGCCCTCTTGTGGTAAGAACGGCCTCATCGGACCTCGGGTCCTCGCTGCGGGCGCCATAGTACACGTGACAATGTGTACCATCGCACAGGTCAGCCATATCCTGGCTGTGCTTGCCGAGGCGGGCGAGGGTGTAGCTCCGGGCGGCCACTGCTTGAGCCTTGAGGGCTTCAATGGGGAAAGTCACCGGCATCTCGTTCGGTACCACCCCTCTGAGGTAATCTTCAAGGCCGACTACGTTTATAATGCGGAGCTTCCCCGGGGTCCTTGAAGGCCTGACCTCTATCTTGCCGCGATAGGCAGGAAATGGATCAGACTTGGGCCTCTTGATACTAATCACGCCTATAGTCCCTGCACAATTCATGGTGCTTGTCTTCTCCACAATTCCCCGGGAGGCATTATTGGTCCCTCTTGTCGCGGCATTACCTGCGCCTTTCATGGCATTACCGGCGCTGGTGGTGCTATTTGCATCGCCGGAAGGCATAATGGTGACGCCATTGGGGAATACCCCAATAACCCTGGCAGCCTGGCTGCCTGCACCCCGGCCATTGCCGCTTGAGGTCCCGGCTGCATCTTCCGGGTGAGATGCTTTCCCCGGTTGAGCCGCAGTGCCCGCCTGGTCTACATTCTCTCCCAGGGCCGCATATTCTGCCCGGACTGCATCTCCGTCGCGCTCAAGGCGGATCACGGTGTGGGGCGGGACCCGGATGTCTTCGAGGAACATCTCGCTTTCGCTGGTTATGAGGACCATATCGTGGTCAAGGCCGGATGCCGTGTTTCCGGTCCTGCTGATTGCGACCCGGACCCAGAGATCCTCGGGGCAAAGGAAGCCGGGCGGGAACACACCTGACAGGGGGGTACCTGGCCCGGAATCCGGGGTTGCGTACCCGGTTATGCAATATAGAGTTGTGTAGGCGGTCATCAGCCAGAGAATGAAGAAGAAAAGCCGAAGCCGCGCCCGGCAATTGTACATATACCCTGACCCCCCGCGCCGGGTGTATCGTATTATGATCACGTCATATGCTTTAACAATATCCAGTTAAGCCTATTCTAGCGTATCGTGCCAGGTATGGGAACAGGGTTCAAACGTTCCCAAGGGTGCTCAATGTTGACATCTCAATGGTGCACGGGTACAATCCTGCTAAGGCCCCAGTATTCAAGGCCCTGGTATTTAAGGGTCCGGTATCTAACGCTCTGGCATCCAAGGCCCTGGCTATCCAAGGTCTTGGCTACAACGGCGGGTCAGGCTCTGGCTACGGCAAGCGAGCGCGGCCCGAGAGGGATTCCGGCGCGGCAACGAGGAGGATTTCGGGACGATGCATGGGAGTAAGGCGGAACAACGTATCCTGGCAAGAGACGTCGTAAACCACACGGGACAAACAGTGAGGGTCTCGGGATGGGTCCACAGCATACGCGACCTTGGCGGGCTCAAGTTCCTGATTATCCGTGATAGATCCGGCATGGTCCAGTGCGTTTTGGAAGGCAGACAGGCGGACCATGAGGGCTCTCGCGATGGAATGGATATCTCGGTGGAGAGCGTAGTAAGCATCACGGGCCTGGCGAGAGCCGAGGAAAGGGCGCCCCAGGGGGTTGAGGTCCTTTGCGACAGGGTCGAGGTTCTAAGCCGGGCCCTTGAGCCTCCTCCATTCGAGATCAACAGGCCCAGTCTTAATGCCGGCCTTGACGTGCAGCTCCAACACAGGGTGATGAGCTTGAGGCACCCTATGTCTCAGGCCATATTCAAGGTTTCAGCGGAGATAGTGAGGGTTTTTCGCGAGTTCCTTACTTCTCAGGGCTTCACGGAGATATTCTCGCCCAAGATTGTTGCTTCTGGTACCGAAGGGGGATCGGCCCTCTTTCCAGTTGACTATTTTGGCAGGAGGGCGTATCTTGCGCAGAGCCCTCAGTTTTACAAGCAGATGGGTGTTGCCGCCGGATTTGAGCGCGTATTCGAAGTTGGCCACGCCTACAGGGCTGAGGAACACAACACCTCTCGCCACCTCAATGAGTATGTCAGCCTCGACCTGGAGATGGGTTTTATTCAGGACGAGGGGGATGTAATGGACCTGGAAGAGGAATATATACGGGTGCTGGTAGGGGAGCTTAGGAGGACGTCCGCCAAGCATTTTGAGATGTTGGGCGCTCATATCCCCGAGGTTACCAGCATCCCGCGCATCCGCCTGGCGGAGGCCGTCAAGATCATCCGGGATGAATACGGGCACCGGCTCGGAGATTCCGGCGATCTTGACCCCGAGGGAGAGAGGCTGATCTGCCAGTACGCGAGAGAAAAGCTGGGGTCTGAATTTGTCTTTATCACGCACTTCCCCAGGTCCGCGCGGCCGATGTACGCGATGCCGGATAAGGAAAACCCCAGCCTCACAAGGAGTTTTGACCTCCTTTTCAGGGGGCTTGAGGTAACCACCGGCGGACAGCGTATCCACGACTACAACATGCTGGTGGAGAGCATGCGGAGCCGCGGGCTTGACCCCAACCGGTTTTCTGATTATCTTGAGACATTCAAGTACGGGATGCCCCCTCACGGAGGTCTCGCAATCGGGCTGGAGCGGCTGACAGGGCGCTTTCTGGGGCTCTCCAACGTCCGCGAAGCCTCAGCTTTCCCGCGAGACCGGGACAGGCTCACGCCATAGCATCCATAGAGGGGCATGCAGCATAAGCATCAAGGTTTACTGCGGCGGTGAGGCGCCCCATGGGAAGGGCGCCTCACCGGAAGGCCCGGCCTTGATGGGGCGACTCCGTATGGTAGGTGTACCAGTGGCCGCCTGCAATTAGAGCAAGCCGGATATAGGGCCCCGAGTCAGAGGCCCAGCCCACGCCCAGGTGAAGCCTGTCCGTTACAGCCCCGATTAGTTCGAGAGCCTTTTGACGCTTGATTGAGTTACTTTCGTGTTGTTGTGTAAATATGTAGTCCGCCATAAGGTGAATCCGCGGCG
Source organism: Bacillota bacterium (assembly GCA_012842565.1). Lineage (GTDB taxonomy): Bacteria > Bacillota > SHA-98 > Ch115 > Ch115 > DUSO01. The sequence continues at coordinate 4,869 of DUSO01000195.1, read as the reverse complement.
TAAACTCCAACACCGCGCGAGCGGCATACATATCGGTGCGGGCCGTGAGGGCACTCACGCCTTCGGTTGCGGTCTTCTTCGACACCCGGCATGATAGTGAGAGCGCGGACCCAAGGCGGCCTGCTATCAGGCATGAACCTTCAAGGAGGGAGTATGGGTCCTTACCAGCAAGGTCCAGCACTCTGAGGTAGGCCAGGGAGAGGAGGTCTCTTTCTGCGACAGGCCTCCAGTCCAGCGCGAGCTTCATGTCACGTCTGTAGCCTTCTGCTGTGTTCCCCAGTGACAGCTTTGCGGCAGCTGACAGATCCGGCCTGGGTATGGCTTTAAGGTCAAGGTCCACTGAAGAATGTCCATATCCTGATAGATTCTTCTGATATACGCCACGGAACTCTACCGGTCCCTCCCGGGTTGTCTCAAGGCCCAGGCCTATCGCCGGGCGCGTGGTTTTGGGCTCCGGCCAGGGCGGATGCCAGCTTAAGTCGACAGAGGGGCTGAGCCTGAGCATCTTGCCCAGGGGCAGCGCAGTCGAGATGCTCAATGATGTAGTTGGTAGTCCGGGCATCCGGGAGGGTTCCGCGGCGTCACCGCCCCCCTGTGTATGCCTTAAGCTGAGCTGGAGCGGCCCGTTCGAATACGCTATTGAGGTCATGTCAGCCATTTTCCGGAGGGTCAACGACTTCTCATCACCAAGCCTGAATGAGACCCCGGTTTCATAGCCCCGCTCCGGCCCGTCGGGGCCGGTACCGGTACCCTTGAGCCAGGTCTCGATGCCGGGCGTGGGCCGCGCGGTGACGCCCACAGCCCATCCTTCCCTCCCGCGGCCTGGCTCTTTGTGGCCCGGGATGGCGTCGCCGACAAGGTGTTCGTATGTACCTGTTATAGCGACTCGGCGGTCGGGCATGATAGTTAAGCCAGCCCTGACCTGCCCGGGAACGGCCATGCCAAAGTCCATGGCAAATCCCGTCGAACCCCCGGGATCTAGGCGTTTCAGAGAAAATTGCCCGCCTGCTGCCAGGGGTGCAGCAGCTCCCGGCGGGAGGGCGGCCTCGTAAGATGCCACCACCATGACCGGGTTACCATCCTGGTCGCTCCTTGCGATTGTCCTGTCGAAGGTAATCCGTCCGGTCGAGTATTCTATAGTATAGCGTGGCGTTATTGTACGGAGGACTGAACCATTGACCTTGTCATAGGTCTTGACGGAGATATCCTCTGAGCCCTGGACCACAGGTGAATTTTGCAGGAAGTAGGGGCCGGCTGCATCCTTTCCGGGGATTCTTTCCATAAAATGGGCAGTATCTGGTTTCCCGAGAAAAACCCCCAGAGTCACGTCTTCAACGGAGTACTGCAGGCCCAAGCCGTTGACCGAGACCAGGGAGGGGCTGGCAGAGGGGACAGAGTGGAGGGGCTTTGCGCTGGTTCCCAGGCTCCCGATTGTCAGGGTGAGCTTCCCTGGCCCCACCGGTATTCCCGCCCTGCCGGAAAGGGACAGGCGGTGTGGAAAGGGATCGAGAGGCCCTGCGGGGATCCGGTAGGTCGATGTGAGGACTGACGCGACGCGATCCACCACATCTTCCATGGCGGGAATGAGTTCCATCCCCCTGGTTGAGCCTTCAGAATCATATGCCACGCTAAGCTCATACTCAATTGCACCTGTTTGCCTGACCGTCACGCTGCCGGAGGCCCGGCCCGTAACCGGCCATCCATCCGGTATGGGAGACGGGCCGGGAAGGGAAGGCGCATCGGGTAGGGAAGGCCCGCCGGACCCGGGAGGCCTGCCGGGCATGGATAGACCGCCGAGCCCGGGAGACCCGTCAAGGTCAACCTTGACTTCGGCCGCCGCCAGCACATCCACCTCCACCTGGCTATCCCTTTTTCTCGTTACTCCTTTGTGGCCCGGTGGGCTGCCTATAGCATTATCCATGTCCCCATTACCTGATCCTTGCTTGTCCCCTGGCTGAGGCCTTACCGGGATATCTATGGTGGCGGCTCCCCCTCGCGGCACATCTACCATGACTGGCTCACCGGCGACGGGCCAGGTTGGCTCCGAGCCTTGGACTGGCTTCAAGCCATGGACCCCGGGCCGGAGCCCGGTAAAGAGGAAACGGCCCTCCTCGTCAGTCTTTGTCCTTTCCCCATTTGCGAGGGCAACAACGGCCCCCCCGGCCGGCGGTTCACCAGGGTCGTGCATGCGGTTCTCATTAAGGTCAATATATGCCCGTCCCGCTATCGCGCCGGAATCATTGAATATCCCGGGCAGGACCTGGACCCTGGGAAAGACCGGGCCTGCTTCGACCTTCTCGGCGCTACCCCCGGGACCCTGAGCCATGGCAGTAGCTTTTATGCAGCCGAGATAAGCGCCTGGAGGTGCGTCGGGGAGGACTATTACCTTGAAGGTCACTGTCTTTTTCTGACCGATTTCGATAGACTCGAGTCTTTGAGTAGGGAGTCCGGGCTTTTTAAGTTGCCATGAATCACCTTTTCCCCGGGACGTGGATAGGAGGGAGGTGGAGGGGAAGGATGCGAAAGGGTAGCCGGACGCATTCTCGATTAAGACCTCCCTGAGCGGCCGGGTCCCCACGTTTTCTATAACTGCGTTGAATGTCACGATGTCTCCTGGCGATGCCTGTTGGGGGGTTGCTTCCGCCACAAGATATATTGCGGAATTCGGAGTCAGGGATATCGTGATGGGCCTGTTTTGTCCCGAAGCCAGGCGATACAAGGGGGATGTATAAGGAGTATAGCCGGGAAGCCACACCTCAACGTAGTAGTCGCCAGCTGGCAGCCCGTCGAACCTGAAGGATCCATCCGTCGCAGAAAGCCTTGACGTTACCTCCTTGCGGCCGGACGTGAAGAGGTGGATCCTGGCGTCAGCAAGTCCCCTCCCGGTCCTGGAGTCTACAACCCGTCCGGCTATCCCGGACGTCCCGCTGCCAGGCAGGGCATTTATTAAGGTTATGGTACCCGCCGTCAGGATCCGGCCGGGTTCCTGGTTGTCAGTGACCGTGAAGGTGTATATCCCGTCGGGCACCTGGCGAGATGCTGTATCTTTGCCATGCCACGAGAAGCTTACCCACATGGCATCCTGGGGCACGGTTACAGAGGCGGGAAAGACCAACTGCCCCGATGAATTCCTGATAGAACATGTCAGGATCCTGGGGTAAGAAGGACTCCCGGAATGGTAGTAGTAAATCAGGATAGATCCATCCCGGGCCGGGCAGAATGGGTTGGGGTATACATAGTTGTTGATCAGCTCTCCATCTGTCAGCGTGCATATGATATTGGTCCTGTACCTCTCTCCCGGTGCCGTGGCGATATCATCCCAGGTGACGTCCAGCCTTAAGTCCACCCACAACTCTGTCCTGTGAGGGGAGCCGGTAGCGAGCTGACCTGCCACGAAGGCCTGGGTTGTAGACAGGGGTCTCCACCAGGGAGAGCCATAACAAGCAGGTCCCACCGAACTCGCAAATTTAAGTCTTGACAGGGGTATCCTCTTGGTCCCCCCGCCTGCTACCAGGTCACCCGATCCCTGGATGAAAAGCGACCATGCTGTGCCCGGGCTCACTACATCCAGGTGTATGGCCCTGGTCCATATGGCAGGCGAGCTCAGCGGGCTTACGGTACCCAGGTCGAGGAGCGCCTGGCCGTTTTCCAGCATCACGGAACCAAGCTGCGGGGCAAGCGCAAGCTGTGGGACAAGTGGCGGTGGCGCCGTCGCGAGTGCTCTTTCATCGTGCCGGGCCTCTTTACCATGGACGGGTGATACACTTATGGCCGCCAACGCGACTATGAGTGAGGATACCAGGATCGCTGCCGGAACCGGAGTGATCCTTTTCCTCCTTGGTCGGGAATTCTTTGACTTGTGACGGGGGTGTAGTCGTCCGGCAATGTAGGAGCATCGCCGCATATGTACTCTAACGATGCTCATTCAGACCCCTCCGGGTCAATTCCCTGAGATCGGGAATTATGCTCTTTCAAGGCCAGTTGGGCAGCCGCCGGCATTACAAACTCAGTTGTGACGACACGCCCGTCTTCCATGTCCTCGGCATGCCAGGCGAGCTGGTCCTCGCTATTGCCAGGGAGCAACTGGGCACTTGCCCGGTATATGCCTGGCGGGGCAGCTCCCGGCTCCCATGACCCTGTTATCCTCCTTGCACAGCCCGGGAGCACGATTGCGGCCTGCATGGGGAATGTAGCAACAATCTCACCCGATTGTGATTCGATCCTGGCAAATGCCATAGCATAGTAATGAACATTACCCGTGTTTTCGACGGTCAATTCAAGGGAGAGGGGCTGGCCCGGGGAGTCCTGGGTGACTGAGAGGCTCCGCGCCTTTAACCCTCCGGGAATGGCTCCCGGGAGACGCAGCAGGGTGAGGACGGCAACCCTGGAGATAGGCGATATGCCTGCTCCCCCTACGGTCCCCGGTGCCGCACATTCAAGGTATATGACGGGGTAGAGCCCACCCTTGGCACCGTCCGGCACCCTCACCCGGGCCAGCACCTTTTCGGAGCCGCCGGGCGATATCCGGACTTTATCCTGGAGAAGCTCAATTCCATACGTGCAGGTTTGGCCTGATCCAGCCACTAGACAGTCCGGCCCGGCCGTCAAATACTCCGGCCCGGCCAGCAGTATGGGGGTCCCGTCAAGGTCGTGCCCTCCCGGGCCGACATAGGCCCTCACGGTGATGTCCTCATTCCCGTTATTGATAATTGTAATAGGCGGCAGCATGTCGCCGTCTTTGACTGCAGCCTCTATACGGGTAGGCGTCACCGCGATTGCCATAGCCTCGGCTGGCAGGGAACATGCCAGGCAAGATATCGCAGCAACCATGCAGGCCACTGCGACCGGAAAGATTCTCATGGGGTTGCC
>DUSO01000194.1 GCA_012842565.1 Bacillota bacterium | reverse complement strand
GGCTCAAGCCGGGAGCTACAGTAGTAGAGCCCACCAGTGGGAATACCGGCATCGGGCTTGCCATGATCTGCGCCTCTAAGGGCTATCACCTGATATTGACGATGCCTGATACCATGAGCATCGAGCGTCGAAAGCTCCTGGCAGCCTACGGAGCTGAAATCATCCTCACCCCGGGAAGAGAGGGCATGGCTGGGGCCGTGGCAAAAGCGAGGGAGCTCGTGGCCACTATCCCAGGGGCCTTCATGCCGCAGCAGTTTGAGAACCCTGCAAATCCAGAGGCCCACCGCAAGACTACCGCCCTGGAGATATGGGAAGATACCGATGGCAAAGTCGATATCGTAGTCAGCGGAGTCGGCACCGGCGGGACCATCACGGGCATAGGGACGACCCTGAAGGAAAGAAAGCCTTCACTCAAGGTAGTAGCCGTAGAGCCGAAAGACTCACCTGTACTCTCAGGAGGCAAGCCGGGTCCACACAAGATCCAGGGTATAGGGGCGGGCTTCATTCCCGCAGTGCTAGACACCAAGCTAATTGACGAGATAATCACCGTGACTACAGAACAGGCTTTTGACACGGCAAGGCGTCTTGCGAGAGAGGAAGGCATCCTAGTGGGTATCTCCTCAGGCGCCGCAGCCTATGCGGCCCTTGCCGTGGCTCAAAGACCAGAGAATGAGGGCAAGCTCATCGTTGCAATCCTCCCTGATACCGGAGAACGATACCTGTCAACGGGACTCTTTGGAGATGATTAGAGTCAGGAGCGTGATCCCTTTGACCAAGGACCTGATTGAAGCAATCGAGCAACGCCATAGCGTCCGGGCTTTTGAAGATCGCCCGGTCCCCGCTGCCACCATCGGCCGGATCGTGGACTGCGGCCGCATGGCTCCCAGCGCAGGCAACATCCAGCCCTGGGAATTCTGGGTCATAAGGCGGCCCGACCTTAAGGCCGCGCTGGCTAGGGCAGCCTACGGCCAGGATTTCGTAGCAACCGCTCCGGTAGTAATCGTGGTCTGTGCCGAGCCCGGCCGCAGCGCGAGCCGTTATGGCGAGCGGGGCTCACAACTATACTGCCTCCAGGATACCGCCGCAGCAGTGGAAAACATGCTCCTGGCCGCCGTCGCGTTCGGCCTCGGGGCTTGCTGGGTGGGGGCATTCGACGAGGCGGAGGCAAGCAAGGCTCTCCGGCTACCCGGGAGGTTGCGCCCGGTGGCGATAATTCCTGTGGGCTACCCGGCCGAGACAGACATGCGGCCCCGGCACCGTCCACTGCGCCCCCGCGAGGAGACGATTGTCATGGTTGACTAGCGACTATCAGGCGATATTCAGCGCTCCCTGGGAGGATTCGCCCGGACATGACAATACATAATCCAGGACCGTCCTGAGATTTGCGGTGCATAAAGCTACCGTGCTATCTGCCGCGCCATAGTAAATTCGCATCTCACCCGTCTTTTCATCTACAATCACACCTGACGGGAAAGTCACACCCGGCACGTCACCGACCCGCTCGTAGCTTGCCTTCGGGCTAAAAACCCATTCGTCACTGCGCCGTATCACCTTCCACGGTTCCTCCAGGTCCAGCAGGGCAAGGCCCACCCTATAAAGTGCACCGGAGGCCGTCATCCTGACCCCGTGGTAGATTATGAGCCATCCTTCGTCTGTCTTGATGGGGGGTGTCCCCAAACCCACGCGATGGCCGTCCCACTGGCCGGGCCTGGCGGGAATCAGGATACGGTGCCCACCCCAGTGGAGGAGGTCTGGGGAAAAGGAAAGCCATATATGTGCCTCTCCCCTGATGATGGGCCGGTGAATCAAGGCATAACGGTTGTTGAACCGGCAGGGGAAGAGGGCGGCATCCTTGTCCTCGGGCGGCAACAAAGGTCCGAAACGAGTGAATTCCACGAAGTCCGTCGTGGTCATGAGAGAAACCAGGGGGCCGCCTCTCGAAAAGGACGTGTAGGTGATGGCATATTCTGCACGGTCCTCGAGCCACACGATCCGTGGATCTTCTAACCCCCATTGCTCCTCTTGGTAGCCAGTATCCGGCAGGAGGGTGGGCTCGGGTTCAATCTGCCAACTTGTCTTGCCGTCCTTGCTTCTCGCAATCGTAAGGTGAGAAAACCCTCGCATGTCTTCAACCCTGACTAAGAGCAGTGTCCCGCCATCAAACTTTGTCGCCCCCGGATTGAATACAGCATTTGCAGGATATGGCCAGGCAGCAGGCGTTAGAATTGGGTTGCCCTCGTAACGCTGAAAAAGGTTCTGAGAACCAACTTTCTTGTCCAGGTCCATGAAGCTCCCCCTCCTTGATGGATCATGCATGTAGCAGGATGGACCGGCCTTGTCCTGACCAGCAAGGGTCTATTCCCCCATGACGGATCATACATACGATCGGAATGAATATATATGCTCTGGCTCTTGTCCTGGTTCCTCAGGGCCTGCAGACCTTACACGGCACATACCCCGCCGCGATAGCTTCCTCCCTTGAATTGAAGACTATCAAACTGGACGCACTTATCTGTTTTGCATAACGACACGACGGGTAGTGGAACTTATTGGATTTTATGCTTGCATAGTATCTTGTCCCCTTGCCCTGTCCGGTCCCCGTTTCGCCGGTCCCGGCGAGACCGCAACCGCCGGCCGGAGGCGACCGCGGTGAGGCCTGCGTCTCCACCTCGACGACATATCTTTCGCCATCTGACCTAATTGTAACCGTGCCATTCTGGTCTGTCCTGTAAACCTTTGCGCCGGCCAACGCCAGGGCTTTGAGCGTGCTGTCGCTCGGGTGACCATAGCGATTACCGGCCCCGACGCTTATGACCGCTACCACTGGCTTGACCTTGCCGAGAAAGGCCCCGGTGCACGAACTGCTGCTCCCGTGATGGGCCACTTTGAGTATCTGGGACGCAATCTCCTTCCGGGATGCCAGGAGCGCGCGCTCAACGGCTGATTCAGCGTCGCCGGTCAGGAGTACACTCACCTTGCCGTAGGTAAGCCGGATCACCACCGAGGCATCATTTATGCTGGTTGGAAGCGGGTCCTTGGGCCAGAGCACAAGGACCTTGACTCCATCCCCGAGGTCTATTGATTTCCCCGCCCGGGCCAGCTCAAAGGGTATGTCCTTACGCTCGATAAGCAGGAGATAATCCTCGTAAGTCTGGGTAGTGTGCGCCTTTCCGCTATCATATACCCGGCCGACGGGAAACTCCCTGAGGACGTCTATGAGCCCGCCGATGTGGTCTGCGTGGGGATGTGTCGATACGACATAATCAAGCTTCGTAACTCCCTTATCTCTGAGAAAGCCCACTAACCTGTGACCAACCGAGGGCTCTCCCCCGTCCACCAGCATTGTCCGCCCGGAGGGACTGCGTATAAGGATAGAGTCCCCCTGGCCCACATCAATAAAGTGAACTACAAGGGGCGCTGTAGCCTCTCTTGAGGTTATAGCCCCTCCGAAGACGCCCAGGGCGAGAGCCAACATCAGCAAGACGGCTAGAGCAAACCTGCGCCTCAGCATCTCATCCGCCTCCGGTTGTCCCGGCCTCCGGCCATCCGGGCGTCCGACCGTCCCGGCCACTCTCGCACCAGTCCATCACCGCGCCAGGATCGATTGTAGCCGCCGTTCGCTCAGGCTGCGCCGTTTAGCAGAATAGGCCTCATTCCGCCGGATAGAGATTTCAACCGCATCGCCTTCACGGAGGTGTCCGGGAAAAATCTCAACGGGCAGTTCAATATAGTAATCGGCACACTCCAGGATCGCCCTCGAGGATTCTATCCTGTCCACTATGCCCGGAAAAGCTCCGACAGCCCTCGGGGTTTCCCCGCGCGGTAGAGTCCCCTGCACCCAGGCTTGCACCCGGGCTCCCGCCAAGGCCCCCACCAGGAAGGCTACCAGCAGCATCAACCCCCCGCTACGCCCTCTCTGCCATCTCAGCCATCTCCGCGCCAATTCCCTCCAGGACCTGAACTACCATCTCCCGGCCTAACCTGGTGTCCCTATCCTAATTAATATTGATATCATTTCTCCCGCCATTGCTCAACCCCTGGGAAGAGCAGGTTATTGCCAGCACATGCAGAATATAGTAATATCTTAAGGGCAGGCCAGGGACAGCGGCAAGGCCGCCAAGGCCCGGGTGGGGGAGGTTCGGGGCACGAATCCGCGACCTGATAGCTGTTCCGGCATCGCGAGCGATG
>DUSO01000193.1 GCA_012842565.1 Bacillota bacterium | reverse complement strand
TTTGAGGAAATGGCCGAACTGGTCATCCCCCACCTTGCCGATAAACGCACCTTTCCCACCCAACATGGTCAGGGCAACAAGGACATTTGCCGGAGCGCCACCCGGGTTTCTTTCAAAGAGAACATTGCCGGAAGCAGAGTAGCCCGCGGGGGTGAAATCGATCAGCAATTCGCCCAGTGCTACCACATCAAACATTGAGCTCACCTTTCTTCTACGTACCATCTACTCCCTGCGCCGGACACCAGGAGAACATTCGAATAGGCAGTGAAGTCGCCTGTCCTCACCACGGCCTTGACACTCCTGCTCCTCTGCTTCAACTCGGCATGGGATATAGTCTCTACCTCGACACTCTTGTCAAATAGCCCGATTATATCATTAAACCTGGTAGGGTTGAGCTTCCTAGTTTCGTCGGCAAGTATAGCCCTTTCTACCGAAAAGTATTTCAACAGCTCGCTTAGAACCTCAACCAATGTAGGCTTATTAGGCGCAAGAGAAATATCAATGGTTTTAACGCCCAATGGGATGGGAAACCCAGCGTCGCAGATTATAATCTCGTCCATATGTCCCAGCCTTGAGATGGCGTATGAAATCTCGGCGTTAAGCATTCCCACTTCTTTCATGTGAAGTAATACCCCTCCGCTCCTTTCGCACAGGGTAACGTCTTCGTACCCCTCTCACACCGGGCAGAGTCTTACCGCTTCCATTGCACCAGGCGACGTCCCTCTGCTTCCCTCACGCGGGCCACGTCATCGCACGGGCACCGCCTTCCCGCGCTATAGAGGCTGCTCCACCGGTTCAAGCCAGGTTTTGAAAATTGTCTTAATATTCGCCGTCGGATTGTCTTTCCCCATTCATACTGGGCGATAACCCCGCCGGATCCAGAGATCACGAGGGGCCCTGTCCGGTCCTTGAAACTTTAGGCACGCAATTATGCGCTCCCGCCCGGTCATAGGCGACCACTCCTCCAGTCATCTCCTATAGCTCGCCTTGAGCATGTCAAATATCTCATCCCTCGTGGCGACCCTGGGGTTGACCTTATAATCAGGGAGCTTCACCGAATCATCCGCAATCCCTGGGAGTTCCTCTACCGGGACCTTCAATTCCTCAAGGCTCAGCCACATTCCGATCTTCTTCAGGAAGGCGTTGACCGCCTCGCACGATTTCTCCGCGGCTACTTCAACCGGGACATCTTCCAGCGCCGGGTCTAGAATGCGCCCCATCGTCGCAAACTTCTCCATTGCTGACGCATACGTATAGCGCATGAACTCCGGGTACACCGCCGCAAGGGCTTCACCGTGCATGACGTGCGGCGCATGCCCCCCGATTGCCATTCCTATCCCATGGGGCAGCGTGGTCCCGGCATTGGCGATGCACAGTCCGGCCAGAGTGTCAGCCCACGCCATCTTCTCTCTGGCATCTCTATTAGAACCGTCCTTTACAACCACGGGCAGGTACTCTGCCACGAGCTTGATCGCCTCAATGGCGTGCATGTCGGTATACGGGGAGGCATCAGAGTGAATATAACTCTCAAATGCATGGGCAAACACGTCAAAGCCTGTCGACGCGGTGATATGTTCCGGAACAGTCATTACCAGTTCAGGATCAATTATGCTAACCCGTGGGCAAAGGAGCTTGTCAACAAGGGCGAACTTGCACTTATCCGCGGGGTTGGTCACCACAGATACCGGCGTAACCTGTGAACCCGTCCCCGAGGTGGTGGTAACCGCTACTACAGGAAGCACCTTTGCGGTGATCTTCTTGCCTGTGAACAGGCGATAGTCCCATGCCCTGCCTTCGTGTGTAGCGCCGACCGCTATGGCCTTGGCCGTGTCCATGCTTGACCCGCCGCCGACACCGAGGACAACCTGAACTCCGTGCTCAATCGCCATTGCGACACCCTTGTCCACACTGTCAGTAGTCGGGTTAGGTACAACCCCATCGAAGTGATAGACATCCACTCCTACGGCCCTTAGAGATGCCTTCACTCTTTCAAACACGGGCGCCAGGGCGTTGTTCACAGGAACAGTTGTCAAAAGACAACGCCTGCCGAACCGGGCGACTACCTCTCCAACCTCATTGACGCGCCCCCAACCAAATCGTATTTCAGTCGGCTGATAATAGTTGAATGCTTTCATCCTAGAGAGCCTCCTGCACATTTATCATGACCTTCATGATGTTGCTCTTCTTTGCATCGATGTATTGATAGGCCTTCAGGTAGTCCCGGAAAGCAAAGTGATCCGTTATCAACGGTTTCAGATTGACCTTCTTGTCGTTGATTAGCTCGATAGCCTTCTTATAATCCCTTTCCTGGTACATCAAGGTGCCGATCAGGCGCAATTCACGGTCTTGGACCAGCCCTATATCTATCGTCGCCTTATCGCCGAATACGCCCACAACAACGATATTGGTGCCCTTCCGGGCATAACTGATGGCCTGCTCCATTGTGGGATTGATCCCGACGCACTCCAGGATCAAGTCCGCCCGATCGTTCCCTAACCTATGTCGAATTTCCTGTCCCAGGTCGCTCACCAGAGGGTTGACACAGTAGTCTATTCCACACTCGGAAGCAACGCCAAGACGATAATCACTTACATCGGTGATAAGGACTGACTGTGCCCCCATTCCCTTTGCCGCCTGGGCCACGAGGTTTCCAATGGGGCCGGCACCTAAGACCATGACCTTCTTGCCGGCAATGTCGCCGCCCCTTTTCAGCGCATGAACAGCAACGGCCAGGGGTTCCACCATCGCCCCTTCATCAAAACTCATGTCATCCGGCAGCCTTAGCACCTTTTTGGCATCCACGGCGAAATACTCAGAGGCCATGCCCGTCGTCTGAAACCCCATGACCCTGAGGTTGTCACAAATATGGTAATCCCCATGCCTACAGGGATAGCATTCTCCACAGGCCACCTGGGGTTGTATCGTAACTTTATCCCCGGGCCTAAGGCCGACGACCCCGTCCCCAACCGCCTCAATGACTCCCGAGACCTCATGCCCCTGCACTACTGGATAAGAGGTATAGGGGTGCTTTCCATGATAGACATGGACATCAGAGCCACATATCCCAATTCTCATTATCCTTACGAGGACCTGCCCAGGGCCAGCTTCAGGCATTGGCACATCTCGAAACTCAATCTGGCCTGGGGCGGTCATTACCGCTTGTAACATGTGAATTCCCTCCAAAGCCTTGTGATGCTGGATAATTTCTCACGACGCTTAATTGAGGATTCTATGCTCAATAGGAATTTGCGGAGCGAACGTCCTCTATGCGGCCAGGTGGCCCCCCCGCATCTAGTCGGGAAAATTCCCCCAGTATAAGGCCGGCGCCGCCCAAAACTCCCCCTCGAATCCCTAACTCGCTCAAGACTATCTTGTCGTCCGAATAAAGATCTCTCATTACATAACTTCTAAAACCTGATAATACCGGCTCTAAGTAAATGTCTCCCGCTAAGGAGACCCCGCCCCCGATGACCACAAGCTCCGGATTGAAGAAATTGACCGCGGCAGCAATTGCCTTGCCAAGGTATCTCCCTGCGTCAGACATTACCCTCCGAGCCGTGATGTCTCCGGCCCTCGCGGCATCTGCAACGATCTTAGCCGTAATCCTGCTTGGATCTCCATCGCACAGGTCGCGCATCATGGAGGAGCGCCCTTGATTTACCGCCTCGCGTGCCTTTGCCTCTATAGCCGAACCTGAGGATATCGCCTCCACGCAGCCCGCCTTACCGCACCCACATACCGGTCCGTCCTCCATCACGGCTATATGCCCCATTTCACTGTCTCGTTGGACGACTTTCTTGTCTATTACCAGTGCCGAACCTATTCCATACCCCACATTTACGTAAAGCAAATTGGACACCGTTTTTGCGGCTCCAAACCACATCTCGCCGCGAGCCATGACTCTGGTACAGTTATCTACGGAAACAGGAACCTGAATTGTGTTCTCAAGCAGGTCCTTCAGGGGCACGTTTCGCCAATTGAAGTTTGGTGAGTATTTGACCACGCCCGTCTTATGATCTACAAGGCCGGCAGCCGCAACACCTATGCCGACCAGCTCTGACATCTGGATGCCCGGCTCTTGGACGATTTCCTTTATCAGCTCAACCGTCCGCCTCACCAGGGAATCCAGGCCATCTCGGGGCAGTGTAGGAATGGCTTTCTCATTAAGAGAGGCACCGGTTAAATTGGTGAGGATCGCATGTATATTTGTCGTGCCGATGTCCACGCCTACAACGTAAAACGCCTCGGGGTTCAACTCGAGGAGCGTAGGCCTCCTCCCCCCGCTCGAACCAGCGGTACCCACGCCCGCTTCCCTTATAACCCCGGCACTCATTAGCTCGTTTATAATGCCCGAGACCGTCGACTTGGTCAGTTTCGTAATCCTCGAGATCTCGGCCTGGGAGAGAGGCCCCTGGGCTTTTAACACATTGATTATGAGAGATGTATTTGCTTGCTTGACCAGTCTCAAACCCGCGCCCTGCCGAACCATTTCACTACTCAATTGCCTGCCACCCGATTCTAGCCTCTGATGCATTGCTATGCTACGGTAAAAGGTGTTATCCATGCCTCGAGAGAATCCTGCTAAGAAGGGGTGGCCGGGGGAATACCCGGCCCGCGGCCACCCCAGATTCAAGCCCATACTTCAGGGTACACGAGTCCGACCTGCCTCAGACCTTGGGAACCTTTTTATATTTAGCGACGTCGTTTTTGTAGATGATGGTTACACCAGTATCCACCACCGGCGGCACATGGCCGAATTTCGGATTCTGAGCTGGCACATCGGTCTTGTGGTTTGCGCTGTAGGCCAACATCATCGCCATATAGCCCATAAGATATGGATCTTGGCCGACAGTTCCGCGAATCTCGCCTTTCTCTATGAGCTCAATAACCGGTGTTCCAAAGTCGAAGCCCATGATCTGAACCTTGCCTACCATATTCAGGTTTCTCACGGCAGCAGCGGCACCCGGCCCGGGATTCCCATGTGCACAGAATATCCCGTTAATGTCTGGATGAGCCTGGAGCATGGCCGTGATCTGGGTTTCCGCCTTCGCAACGTCACCTTCATCGTTTACCGTTGCGACGACCTTGATCCCAGGACCGAAGGCTGCCAGTGCATCTTTGAAGCCTTTCACCCTTTGCACGAGATGGTCGGGGCCAGGGAACGTAGATATGCCCACTTTTCCCTTGCCCTTAAGCCATTCCGCCATGGCCTTCCCTGCAGCGTAGCCAGCATTGTAGTTGTTTGTGCCCACAAAACTCAGGCGTTTGCTGCCGGGGGCATCTGAATCGAACGTTATCACCGGTATCCCGGCATCGATGGCCTTGTTTATTGCTGGAATCAGCGCATTTGCCTCACCGGCGGTGACGATGATCCCGTTTACTCTCTTGGCAATCAACTGCTCGATCGCACGGGCTTCGAGTGAGGCATCCCACTCTGCAGGGCCCTGAAGCTCAACTTGAATATTGGGATTCAACATCTTTGCAGCATCCTTCATGCCCGCATAAGCCCAATTGAAGAACTCAGAGCCCTTGAGGAAAACCACCATGGCATAGCGTTCAGTTCTGGCCGCAGATGCCGTGACACACAACATCATAATCAGAGCTACTGCAAGCACCAGGCTGAAAAGTCTTCTCATCCTCAACACACTCCTCGGTCTTTGGTCTTAGGGTTTCCACAATACATCCGATAGACGGTCTTGCGGTTTGTTAAAACAGCTTCCTGACCCCCTATAAGCCATCCCCCCTCCTGGAAATTCAACCGGCCGGGCCACGACTAACCGGGCTCCAGCTCAGCGGCTGGTCGAGAAGCCTAACCGCTGGTCAAGAAATCCCGCCAATTCCTTCTTCTAAGCGCCTTGCGGTCGGCTCTCATGTATTCTTCGAGAAGCACGGCAATCAAAAGCATCCCGCCGTATACCACATCAGACCAGTAAGTAGGTGCGCCCGAGAGAACGAAGGCGTTGGCAATGATGGCGAGGAAGATTATTCCCCAGATGGTTCCCCCGATCGAACCTTTGCCACCGCTAAGGCTCGCACCGCCAATGATCACGGTGGTGATAACCCGTAACTCCGAACCTAGTCCAAAACCGGTATTGGCGCTAACATACTGTGAAGCGGTGATGATTCCCGCTAAACCGGCCAGGAATGAATTGATGGCATAGATGACCAGGCGTAGTCCCTCCACGTTTATGCCTGACAGTCGAGCCGCCCTCTGGTTCCCGCCGACAAAATAGACCTGCTGGAAAAACTTATGGTTTCTGAGCAAATGGCTGAACAGGACCGCCAAGACGACGAACAAGAGGACAGGGAAGGGTATCCCCAGGACTCTTCCCTGACCGATGAAGTAGAATTCCTGCGGGAAGCCTGAAATCGTCCCCCCCTCGGTGATGACCAGGGAGACTCCCTTAACGGCGGTCAAGGTAGCGAGGGTGACAATAAACGGATGGGCCCGAAGCCGGTTGATCATCACCCCGTTGACGACCCCGATTAGAGTCGCCAGGACCAGGGATAGGACTATCGCCAGAGGCGTCGCAACCTGCCTGTTGAAAAGTAGGCCGATGATAATTGCCGTGAAAGGAAGCACCGCACTTACGGAGAGGTCGATGCCGCCGGATATTATGACTATGGTCATTCCCAGTGCCATAATAGCTTCCTGAATGAACCCCATTGCCATGGTCTCGATATTGATCGGGGTCAAGAAATAAGGGAATGCTATAGTCATTCCGACAACCATCAATACTACGGTGACAACTAGCCCGCTGTTGTTGATTTTAGTAAGTCTTCCAAACGAACTTACGCCGCGCGCCATGGGATTCCCTGACTCCCTATAGAGTTGCATACCTCATCACATCCTCTTGTGTGGCGCCTTTTCCGTCTATGAACGCAGCAATCCTGCCGCTATTGAACACGGCGATACGGTCACTGAGCCCGAGCAACTCCGGCAATTCAGAAGATATCACTATGACTCCTACCCCGCTCTCTGCCAGTTGTCTCAAGTGACGATGTATTTCCGACTTAGCTCCAACGTCAACTCCACGCGTGGGCTCATCAGCAATCAGAACCTTGGGCCCGGCGCAAATCCACTTGGCGAGCAAGGCCTTTTGCTGGTTACCGCCGCTGAGATTCATCACCAGCGCCCTATCATCCGAAGGTTTTAACCTGAAGTAGTCAACAAAGTACCGCGAACTTTCCTCAATCTCATGTTTTCTCAAGAACCCATTCCTGGTCACGAACTTACTGAGTGAGGAGGCAACGATGTTGCTTCGCACCGTCTTTGTCAGGAACAATCCGAGGTCCTTTCTATCCTCGGTAAGGTAGCAAATTCCGTGTCTTATAGCGTCCCGCGGGGAGCCTATCTTCACTTCCCTGCCGCCCAGCATAATCCTACCTGAATCTATACGGTCGGCGCCAAAGATAGCGCGTGCTACTTCGGTCCTCCCGGACCCTACAAGACCGGCAAAGCCTAGGATCTCTCCCCTGAACAATTCTAAGCTCACGTCCCTAAAAGCCGGGACCCTGGTCATGTTTTCAACCGAGAGGATCCTCTCCCCGACCCGAGAGCTCTTGGGAGGATATAAATCTCCCAGAGGCCTGCCAACCATCATGCGAATAATCTCTTCGGGGGTTGTTGCTTCTTTTCTTACAGTCCCAACCAGTCGCCCATCCCGTAACACGGAAATAACATCAGATACCCTGAAAACCTCCGGCAGCTTATGGGAGATGAATATACTTGTCACGCCCCTGGATTTTAGGTCATTTATCACCTTATAGAGCATGTCGACTTCCTTTTCGGACAATGCGGAGGTAGGCTCATCAAGTATCAGGACCCTTGCATCTGTGGACAGCGCCTTAGCAATCTCTATCAGCTGCTGGACCCCGACACTCAGGCCGCCGACCGGCCTGCCCGGGTCTATATCCAGGCCTAAGGGCTTGAGTAATTCGCGAGTCTTTCGATATAGCTCCGCCCACTTGATGAAACCGAGCCTGTTGACCGGCTCCCTATGGCTAAAGACGTTCTGCGCAATGCTCATCTTAGGTACCAGGCTCAATTCTTGGTGAACGATGCTTATCCCGTGGTTGATGGCATCATGAGGACCAGCAAAATGTACAGTCTTGCCGTTCATGCAAATCGTTCCGGAATCCGGCTGGTATATCCCGCCTACGATCTTCACCAGGGTTGACTTCCCGGCTCCATTCTCCCCAACCAAGGCATGCACAGAGCCCCGCTGGATTTCCAAATTAATGTCATCCAGGACCTTGTTGCCTGCGAAACTCTTGGTTATCCCATTGATGCTCAAAACAACGTCTGCCATACGTCCATCTCACCCCGCCAGGGTTCGCTGATGCCCCTAGATTCTACGTTCACCCCTTCTTGCTCTGCGAAATGCATCCACCGCAACAGCCAGCACCAGGATCAGCCCGTTCACGACGCCCTGCCAGTAGACTGAGAAATTCAGGAGAACAAAACCATTGTTGATGATCGCAAGAAGGAGAACCCCCAGGAAGGTGCCACCTATGCTCCCTTCCCCTCCTGACATGCTGGCGCCACCGATCACCGAAGCGGCAATGGCCCTCAGTTCGGCTCCCAGCCCAAATTGAGCATACCCCATGGCCAGACGGGAAGTCATAAAGACCCCGGCAAGTGCAGATAAAAAGCCACTTATCACGTAGCAGGCTAGTATCATCCGCCCGACTTTGATCCCTGACAGTTCAGCAGCATCCGGGTTGGTCCCGATATAAAAGATCGTGTAAAGGGGACTCCAATTCTTCAGCAAATACTCGAACAGTATGACCAAGAGCAACATGACGTAAATGGGGAATGGGATTCCGAGGAGTTTCCCCTGGCCCAAGATAAGATAGCTCGGCGGGAGGTTGGACAAAAAGTAGCCGGAAGTCAGGACAACCGCAGCCCCGCGGGCGATCGCCATCATCCCAAGTGTCACTATGAAGGGGTTGATCTTGAAGTTTGAGATCATCGTGCCGTTGATAGCCCCTAATAGCACCCCGAGCATTAAACCCGCCGTCACAGATACAGCGATTGAAACCCCGGACCTGAGCATCATGGTTGTCACTACCCCGGTCAGACCTAAAATGGAGCCAACTGACAGGTCTATCCCGCCCACGATAAGAACCAAAGTCATCCCAGTGGCCATAATGACGTCATAGGTCATTCCGGTAGCTATGGACACGAGGTTATTCACGCTAAGAAAACGTGGAGACAAAAATGAAAGGATGATCGAAAACGTAATGCTTACAAGCAGCAACACCGTCTCCCGTGCGCCCAGGATGCTCTTGATAGAGTAGCCCGATCTTATCCTCACATTGTCGGATGCTCTTTCCGCATCGGATGTTCTCTCCACTACCGACATCGCCGCTTATCACCTTCCCGCCTTCCGGGTGTATAGGCAATCGCATATGCACAACCCGGTAGTTGAGCGGTTAGTTCGTTTTATGATCAAACCAACTAGATAAATATTTCTCCGTATATTCAAGAATTCCTTCTCCCCCGATAGATTTTTCACCCGTACTTCCCATGTAAATTTTTCCACTGGCCGTGGTAAGTACACTGGCGCTGCTCAAGGCACATCGCAAGCACCAGATGAAATCAAACTCCGCAGGGCGAGGAGAAAAGGAAATACTGAACGACCTCCGGCGCGGTCCCGGGCCGTGGGACAAATAGGGCTTCTAGCTGCACAAAAAGAAAAATGGACAACGGTTGGACAATACCGGCCGTTGCCCATTTATATTTGCCCAGCGTATGGGCCCAATAACAATAGAATGGGGTGGATGATGGGATTCGAACCCACAGCCCCCAGAGCCACAGTCTGGTGCTCCACCGTTGAGCTACATCCACCGCGAAACTCCCAAGGATTTTTGATTTTCCGCCTGACTGTATTCTACCAGCTGCTATGCAGCAATGTCAAGGAGAGGATTTTCCATTCCCTCGTTGCAGAAGTTGACGCCTGTCCATATTGAAGCTCACATTTCGTATGCAGCTTTCCCACCTGACCATTTCTCTGGACCTTGAGCGCTTGCCCGCCTGCCGGATTGCTCATTTGCCCGGTTGCCTGCCAGGCGGGCCGGGATTGTATCATGCTGGGCGGCTCAATTTCGCTTGGTTGCTCGATCCTGCTGACTGCTCAAGCATGCCCGGTCCCTCGACCGTGCCTACGGGCTCGGTCGTGACCACCGGTTCAATCCTGCTTAACCCCTCCACCACGCTTGACCGCCAGACTTGCTCCGAAAACGCGTCGCGCCCTTTCATACTTCGATGTTGGCGTCTGAAGGCCAGCATGGGGGTGACTGCCAGAATCTGGCCAGGTCTTCTGCCCCGCTGCCAGGATTTTAGGCACTTTGTCCGGCAACCTGGGTAGACTCTTTCCAACCTCGGCCGCTCCCGGCATGTTAGAGCCGGTGAACTGGCGAGCCAATTGCCGGTCTTCCTGCCAAACATGGCAACCATGTTGGCACCGCCCGTTCAACAGGGGTAAGCACACCCAGGTCGGCGTTGGCTCTCTCCGGCATAGGTGCGTGGGGGCCTTAGACGGCCGCCCATTCAACCGGGGTGGCGGACTCCCGCATGCACGAGTATATACCAACATATACGAACATAGGACCGCCGGCGCATATGGTAGCGGCGAAGCCGGCTAAAGGACATTGCCGTGAAAAAGTCATACCGGGTATTGACATGGTCATGGTTGCAGTTATAATATTACTTAGATGGTAAGTTATATGGAAGGTGTTGGATGATAAGGTGATCACGAACAAGGTCGAGTATCTTCTCCGCATTCTCATGGACCTTGCGGAGAATTCAACTGAAGGATATGTGCTATCAAAAAACGTGGCAGAGAGGCAGGAGATCCCACCGAAGTACATGCCGCAACTCATGGCGCTCCTGACGAAGAAGGGCTGGGTCACTTCGGTTCGAGGCGCCCGGGGCGGCGTCAAGCTTGTGGCAGACCCCAAGAGTATCAGTGTCTATGATGTCATCACGGCGGCGGGCAATCCATTTCTCGTCAAACCGTGCATAGATAGAAAATACCGGTGCTCCCTCAAGGAGATGTGCCCGCTGCTCCCGATATGGGAAAGGGCTCAACAAGAGGTAGACCGGGTGATAAGGGATGTAACCCTGGATACGCTCATGAAAAACAAAAAAGCCAAGGGAGGCGCCTTACATGTCCAGGATCAAGGAATTGGCCAGAACGTTAAAGGGTATCAATGAGGGGACAGTTTCAAACGACGAGGCAAGGAGGATCCTGTCAGGGATTGACCCTGTTGAGCTTTCCCTGGCAGAGCAGGAGCTACTGAAGGAGGGGGTCGCTCCACAGGAGCTGAGGCGCCTGTGTGACGCGCACCTGAGGGTCGTGGAGAAGGAGGTCGACGACCTGAAGGCCAGGACCGGAGAGGGCCACCCTTTACATACCCTGATCTCGGAACATGAATTGATACTGGGTTTCCTCGATTCCCTGGAGTCCATTGTTGGCCGGTTGGCGAGGGGAAACTCCCGTGGAACGAGCAGTCGAGATGCACACGCAGTGGAAAGAGAAGATATGGCCCGGATCAAAAGCATCGCGGAACACCTGGTCGAGACTGAAAAGCACCACCAGCGCGAGGAGGAAGCGCTTTTCCCGGCCATGGAACACTGCGGGATCACCGGCCCCACAATGATAATGAGGCTGGAACACGAGGAAATGAGGCCGAAGAAGAAAGAGCTCCTGGCACTGGCGGAGGCGGCATTAGCAGGGACGGCTCTGGACGAGGCGCTGGCTCAAGCGCCGGGCGACCTGGGCTCCGGCGAATTCACGCGCAGGCTCCGGGAGGTTACCGCGTTCATCGTTTTCCACCTGCGAGAGCATATCTTCAAGGAGAATGCGATTCTCTATCCGGCGGCTTTCAAGGCCATCACGGAGCCAGAGGTCTGGGATGAGATCAGGAAGAAATGCGACGCGATCGGCTACTGCTGCTTTACGCCTATCTTGTCAGGTGGGCCGCAGGCGCAGGGGCCGCCGGTCCAAGACAAGCCATTAGCTCACGCGTGTTAGCAGGGTTTTGAAGCTTGACAAGCCCCTTATCATTATCGAGGCCTCTGACGCCAGCACTATCGAAAAACTCGAACGACGTGGTCATCACGAACGTAATTCTGGACCCGGGGGAGGCTTTACCCGCCCATATGACGCCGGTGGACGTATTCTTCTATGTCAGGTCCGGTTCAGGTATCGTCACCGTCGGCGATGAACAGGCTGAGGTTTCCGAGGGGGACATAGTACTGAGTCCTAAGGGGATCCCGCACGGGCTCAGGGCGCATGACGCCGGCCCGGGAACCGGCCCCGGCCATGGCAGCGCCGGGCCGTTCAGCGTGCTGGTCGTGAAAACGCCAAACCCGGAGCGTATGGCCAAATGAATGGCCAAAGTGGAGGTCCGGGAAGAACGGTGGAGGTCCTGCTCAAAACGCGGGTGGTATTCCCGGGATAGCATCACCAGTGTTCGAGTTCTAGCCACCGGCTATTCCAGGCCCCGCGCCACCACGTGTCCCGGGACTCCGCACTACCGACCGCCCCGGACTCCATGCAACCGGCCAGCTCAGGCCCGGTTCCGGTCACCCGAAAACGGCCGGTACCGCGTTTTCCTGGCCCCTTGCCGCACGGGCGGGGATTAAGGTGCCTGGCTGGGATAACCGCCACCCAACAGCAGGCGCCTTATTCCTGGCCAGGCGTCTTATCCCGGTCAGGCGTCCTATTCCTGGTAACGGGGCACCAGCCCGGCCAGTGCGCGCTGACCGCAGCCCTCCGCCAGCACCTTATCGACAAAAGCCTCGACGACCTCCGGGGCAAATTGAGTGCCGGAATTCTTCCTGAGTTCCTGCACCGCACTTGCGATCGGGAGGGCCTTCCTGTACGGCCGGTCCGAGGTCATGGCATCGAATGCGTCGGCAACGGCTATTATCGCTGCACCCAACGGCAGGCGGCCATGGGGTAGCCTATGATCTTCCGGGTAGCCCAGTCCGTCAAACTGCTTATGATGGAAGAGCACCAGCTCCCTGATCTCCTGGTAGTGAGATAGTCTGCCTATGATGTTGGCACCCACAACCGGGTGTTTCCGGATCTCCGCCACCTCGTCCGGGGTCAGGGGGCCTCGTTTCATGAGTATCTCCGCATCGGTCCCGATTTTCCCGATGTCATGAACACGGGCAGCAAGGGTTACGATTTCACGCTCTTCGGCTCCGAGGCCCAAGGCTCTCGCTATCTGAGATGCAAGTTCGGCAACCCTCTGCGAATGCCTGAATGTATGGGGATCTCTCTCATCAATAAGGTCGGCCAGAAACTCCAGTGTTTCTCTGGTTTGCCTCTGCAGGCTCACCTGGTCCTCATAGGACCGGTGTACCAGGATGAGAGGAATTGCAAGGAGGAGTGTGGCCGCCGGCGAGTGGTGGAAAAGGACCGCCCCCAGCACCCCTAGCAAGACCAGACACCCGTATTGAATCCAGCATGACCTTATAATATGCATAAATTGTTGTCTAAATGGAAGGCCGAGATGGAGAGACACAATCGCCGCTACCAAGACAAAATTCAGTGCCATAAATGCAAGGCCTACAAGGCTCATATGGGCCATGCTCTCAAAAGTGCCAAAAGGAAAGTTCGCGTGACCGGCCAGCAGTGCAGCTACGCTGCCCATCACGAGATGCTGGCCCGCATTGAATATGATGTTTTGAAGCTTCCTGCCCAGCACCAGATTAGCAGCGACTACGGCAAGGCCTATTACTGAAACAGCCTCTGACGCCGGGTAGATCAGGAGCAGCATAACCATGAGCGCAGCGCTGACACTGATCTTACTGTCAAGGGAGAGCCTGACCTGGAGGTTGTGAACCGCCGCTATCAGGGCCACGGGGGCCAAGAATGGCACGGCTACCATGAATCCCCTGTCAGCCCATACCCACGTCCCGATAGGACTTGAAGCAAAAATCTTCGCGGTAAGGCCTATTCCCAGGAGTAACGTCATCCCAATAAAGGCGGCAACCTTGCCTTTCAATGTCGCCACCCCTATCATGGGACCTGATTGTATTCAGTGAAGTTCGGGTTGTGATCGGCAGCAGGGGTTTTAGAAGTTACGACGGTATTGCCTAAGCCCGGATGGACCAGGTGAAGATCCACATGCTCGTTATCCGCAGTTGCCTCATAGGGGCGCTCATTGCCGTTCTTGGCGAGGCCGGGTGGGCACCCGCCCGTGCACCAGTCGATGCTGGCGAGGGCGATACTGACGGGTACCAGCAGCGCTATCATGAGCAGGCACGTTACGAACAGAAACGCCCTTGTCCTCAGTCGCATATGCTCCCCTCCCCGATTTCGAATGGCTGCTCGCGCAAAGCCATTTCTTGCCTTTATCATATTCGACAAATGCCTCATATTTCCTGCAAACTTTGGGCCGGGGCTATGGCAGTGATCTACAGCCATTGCCATCAACCCCCTCTGCGGGACACCACACTCCTCCCGTTCTTTATCTCCACCTGATATGCAATGTCCCCGGCCTCGGCCAGGTGGGCATTGTGAGTAACCAGGATTATCTGGCGCCCGAAGCTCTCTGAGAGCCCCTTCAGGAATTGGGCAACGTTCATTGAATACTCCTCTGAGACGTGCTTGGCGGGTTCATCCAGGATGAGCGGCCCCCCGATGGGAGGACGGTTGGCCTCGAGGAGCGCAACTCTAAGCGCAAGCGATATCACATCTACGATGCCCCCGCCGCGAGCCTCCTCCGGGTCAGTCTCCACCGCCGCCGACCCGCCATATGTGGATGAAACTATAAAACGGGCCTCAGGCCTCCCCCTCAATTCCTCGATGGAGACCTTGAACTCTAAATCGCCGCCAAACGTAAACTGCAGGGCGTCGGTTACCATGGACTCGATCCGCCTCTTGGCCTGTTGCCTCGCGTATTCAGCCACCTCATCCAGGAGGGCCCTCACATGGCCAAGGGTCTCGATCTCATCCTCCACAGCGGCCAGTCGCGCTTCGGCCTTTGCTTTTTCGAAAAGGAGCTTGTCCCGGACGCTCTTTCGCTTATAGTAAAACGCACGGGCTTTCTCGAGTCGCGCCTCGAGATCCTGACTCCAGCCGGAAGTCTCAGGCATCCTTTAGCAACTCCCATGGAATGAGTCTCTCGGCCTCTCCCGCAAGCCGGCGTATCTCCTCGTCGAGCCGCGAGATTTCAGCGTCCAGATTCTCCGGCTCAACCCCAAGCTTCCTGATTTCCTCCACGATCTCCTTTCGCCGGTCTTCCAGCTGGCGCTTCCTTTCCTCTGCACGTATACGGATACTCTTGGCCTTTTCAAGGCCTTGTTTTAACCTGTTGAGCTTTTGCTCAAGATCAGAGACTGTCGCCAATGCCATATTCCCTCCCCTACCCAGGGGCAACCGCCGAGGGGACAACCCATCTCTTTTCCGTAAGCGGCCCCGACCCGGCCCGTCGCGGCAATACCGCTAGGAGCCCCGGATCTCCCCATATTCTGCAGCTATTCTCTCGGCCGTCTCGGGAGTAATGTCGCCAAAGCATACCGGGCACTTGCCCAGTGCTTTCAACACCTCTTCATATTGAGGGATAAGCCTCTTGATTTCCTCCTCGGCCAGCAGCATATCATTCCGCGCCTCTCTAAGTTCCTTGTCCACACGTGCCAGCAGTGTCCTCTGATCGCCAAGGAGCTTTAGCCTACCCTTGAGATCAGGCATTGCCTCTACCTGCCGGGCAATACCGTAGATGGCGCTGGTTCTGTCGAGGACCTTCACCACGCCGGCCAATTCCCTATCCAGCCTTGCAAGATCCTGCCGGAGAGAGGTCATCCGCTGAAGCTTCTCCTTTATCCTGGAGAGTTCGTCAAGGTACCCGCCTACCGGCCCGATGCCTTCCGTGCCGTTCAGGATGGTCTGAGCGGCCAATATATCGTTTTCCACTTGCTCAAGGCTGTCCCTGCGCCTGGCAAGCTCCGCCAGACGGCTAGTTAAGGAATCCGCCCTACTGATGTAACTGAAGGCCTGATCAAGGGGAGAGAGCCTCTCGAGCATCCCGGTAGCACCCTTAAGGCCTTCATCCGCGGTTCTTATCTCAGAGCGTAGCCTGATGCATGTTTCCAGGCGCGCGCCTCTAACCTTTACCTCTTCTCGTATTTGCTCCACCTGTTTGAGGCGGTTCTCGATGTCCTGTAGATCTGAGTATTCCTTTAGCTCATTGTCGAGCTCTCCTATCTTGTCAAGTAGGGCTTTCCTCTCCGATTCGTATTGCCCAGCCTCCCGGCTTGCAGCCCTGATGGCGGCATCGAGGATGTGAACGCCGCTCACCCGGCCGATTGCCCTCGCTCTGACGGCGCCGGTCTCTGATATGAGAAACGGGCCTTCGAGCTGCTGCGCAAGGTTAAGACATATGGAAAGGTCCGTATCCAGCGGGACCTTGACCATCCCATGCGCCTTGACAATCTCGGCCGGTGGCTCATTTCCAAACCCTTCAAACACCATCCGGTCCTTGTCAGGCGACTCGAGAATATAGCGATTACGGTTGCCGTCCCGTTCCCGGGTTACGATGACGCCGTTGTCGAGCTCTGCCGAGACCCGGCACGGCCCGCTGGCGCCAGCGCGGACAAAATCGCTCCCCCTGGGCTCGTTGAAGAATAACCACCGCAACGCACGGATAATGGCGGATTTCCCTGAATCTGATGGCCCTACAATAACAGTAAGGCCCCCCGGACTGAATTCCATCTCCGTCTTTTCGTGCGATTGGAAATTCTCTATAACAACCCTCTTGATATCAGGCATCCAGGGCGCCCTCCCCCATCCCCTCCTGCACATCAGAGATGATCTTGAGGGCCCGCTCCCTCACCTTTCCCGGCAAGGACTTCCTCCCGGCGATCTCTTGAATCAGAGCTCCGATGTCCACAGTCTTGAATTCCCCGCTATCTTTGACATTTTGTACAAACTCGCTGAATTTTCGAGCCTTGAGCTCCGCTTCCAGCGCGGCCGACCGGTCGATGACATCTTCACCTTCGGGCGCGGACTTTAACCTGATTTTGCGGTATGAAATACCGCCGTCCAAGTCTATTAGAAGCACCTGGGGATGACGGGCGATATCAGCAGGATTAGCCGTAAGCCTAACGAGAGCACCTGGGTTGAGTATGTACTTGCCTCCCACGGCCACATCCGGAAACCCCAGGTGGTTATGCCCGCACAGGGTTATGTCGGCCTCCGTGTCGAGAATCTGGTCCGGGGTCGTAAAGGGCACCCCGGGGGCAAGGGCTCGCTCCACTACCATGCCATGGACGATGTGAATTGCCACATCGCAGCCATTCTTCTTGATCCAGTAGTCGAAACGCCGGTCACGTCGGTCTATATCATAGTGGTAATGCTGGCCTGTGACCTGTACCCTCACATTTCCATCATCGAAGTAGACCGGCCGGCCCGGGAGGAGCAATCGCACGGCGCCCAGCTGTCCCAAGAATCCCAGTACAGTGCGCGGCAGGGTTTCGGGATTGTAGCCATAGAAGTCGTGGTTTCCCCCAACCCCGTACACCGGGATGCGCGATTCCCAAAATGGCGCGATCACCCTCCAGGCAACCGGCAAGGACGGGTTTGGGATGTCAAAGAAATCCCCGCCGTGTAGTATGGCATCCACCCGGTATTCCAGGGCTATCTCGACGACCTCCCGCAGCTTGGCCTCGAGGGTGGCGAGGAAGTCATCCCTCCTTGACTGAGGACTGTTCCCCCGCCCCTGGGTATCGGTGAGATAAAGGAATCGCAACGCCGCTCATCCCTCTCGTCAGTAACCTGCCCCGCCGGGGCCCACTTACGCGTCTCGACCGGGGAGTGAATAACGATAACCGAGCAGTATCTTCTCCTCCCTGAGCTTGCCCAGGCGAGCAAGGCGCGACAAGGTATCCCTGGCCTCATCCTCAGTTACGGGCCGGCCAAGCCTCTTCTCAATCTCGACGAGGTCCATTCGCGTGGTTACGATAGGAAGCATGTCCTTGACCGCTCGAAAGAACCTCGCATCCCTGTCCTCCGCCTTCTTTCGTAGCTCCGCGAAAGGATTCTCCCTGTGAGGGCTCTGAGTTTTGGATGCCCTGATGCGAACCGGCACAGTGCGCCCCACCATGGCAGAGGAAACGAATGCGACTCCGGAGGGAAGGTATGGGAGCCTTGCTGTCTCATCCTCGGTCATGTCTGTCTCCTCTTTCATGGTGGCGATATCATAAGACCTGGTGGTCCGAAAGACGATCTTGGTATTCAACTGTGCAGTTATGGTATCATCCAGGAGGGCCGGCCTCTGGCTCGCAAGGATCAGAAATACGCCGTACTTCCTCCCCTCCTGCGCGACCTCCCTGAATACGGACTTGGCTGGTGCCTCCTGGTTCTTGGGGGCGAAGTTATGAGCCTCGTCCGTTGCTACCACAAAAGGCGGGAAGAATTCCTTGTGCTCGCCCCTCTGCTGGGCATCCCGGAACTCCCTCCGCTGGTCATACATCTTCTTGACCAGGTAAGATGCAAAGATCTGGAGGACCCACAGGCTCGATCCCCTTATGACCACCAGTTTCTGCTGTTTTATGGCATCTACCACCCGGTCTATCCCGTAGTTGAATACCTTCTCACGCCCGATTCTGTCGAGCCGCCAGGCTATCCCCTTGAGGGGGGCTACATTCCCTACCTTGCTCGCAAATTCCTGCTTGAGCTCCAGGAGTGCCCCGACCCGTTCCTTCTCCCTCGGGTCTATTTCCTGTGACCTGAATGCCTCTTCCAGAGCCCGTTCCTTCTCCATCGCTTCTATCAGGTCGTACACCTTGTTATAGAAGGTAACATATGTGTCCCCCTGACGGTGGAGGGCATATATGGCGTTTTCCATGGCTTCCGTGAGTACCCCGCCGGAGGCCCTGAGCAGTCCGGCAAGTTGGTTGGAATTGAGCTCCTCGAAGGCTACGCCAGCGTCCTTGCCAGCCGTCACAATGACGTATCTCCCGGAAAAATCCTCGCGAAACGAGGGGTCGATGCCCTCCAGGGGCTCGGCGAAATCCATTTCAAAATGGGGATCAAAGACGATGGTAGGCACCTCGTGGCGCATCAACTCCTCGAGTATGACACGCATGCCGAAGGATTTGCCCGAGCCGGATCCCCCGAATATCCCGATATGTGGGTAATCGGCCATGGCCCAGTGGTCCAGGATGAACGGGACCCCATCCTGCGGGAGCATCCCGTGCTCCCGGTCGTAGAGGGGTGCGATACCCTTGAGTTTCTCGGGCATCCCGCTCGCGACCTCGGCTGTCCCTCGTATCACGCCGAGCACAAGGCCTTCTTCGGGGGGCCTGCTGACCAGAAGTTTCTCGATCTCGTAGAATTCCGGGACCCTCACATTGGCCCCGGTCTTGACCGGCGCAGTCAGCTCCTCCAAGAGCCTAACCTTGGCAATGTTTATCTCCTCGTCCTCGATCCTGAAGCCCACTTGCCTTAAACCGTCCAGAACCCTAGGCTCAAGGAGGCTGTTTCTCTCGGTTGCGAGGGGAATATAACGGTTAAAGGACTGGGTCTCTATGACCTCGCCCTTTAGGTCACCGTAGACGGGGTCCTCGACCAGCAGTATCTCATTGATGTTGAATTTCCTATCCCTGGAGGCCACGTAGACAAACTGCTGCGTGGCCACCCCGACAACCTGCATCATATGGCTCAATAATCCCTCCGGTCAGTAATCCCTCCGGTCGCGATGCGGCCTTAAGAACATCTCCATGAGGTCTCGATCCAGGTAAAGGGATAGCATCATCTCGAGATCCTGGCCCGTAATCCTTACCTCCTGGTCGACTATGTCTAGCCAGAGCGGCATCCCCCTGCCCCCCTGGGGGGTGATGGTGTAGAGAAAGTCCAGCACCTCTTTGACATGATCCACCTGTTCTCGAAAGAAGTCACAGGCGATTGCCTGGGGGTGCCTGGAAAAACGGGCGAAGGCAGTATAAAACTCGCTCCGCTTGAACCTGATGTCCTCCCTTATCCCCAGGGCCTCACCTTCTCTCAATACCCCGAAAAGGAGGCTCCTGTCATGTTCATCCCTGAGTCCCGGCGGGAGCTTGTCCCCGAGGACCTCAGCAATGAGCTTCGTGGCGGTCTCCTCTATGACACCGACAGAGATTACTCCTTGCTCGAGCGAAACCCTGCGATATTCATTCCATTTATCGAATGCTTGGACCACGTAGCGCATGAAACCGCCG
The DNA here is from genome assembly GCA_012842565.1 of Bacillota bacterium. Lineage (GTDB taxonomy): Bacteria > Bacillota > SHA-98 > Ch115 > Ch115 > DUSO01. The sequence continues at coordinate 10,846 of DUSO01000193.1, read as the reverse complement.
TCAAAGATGACGAGAAAGGGCCTTATTTCATTGACGGCCCTGATCGCTACCTCCACCTCGAGCTCGGCAAGGCGGCGATGACGAAGTCCCTCCCATGCCAGCTCTAGCGGCTTGTCCTCTCGCATAAGCCGGTCTCTCTCGTCTTCCAGCGCGCGCCGGTCCTCCGGGAAAAGCGGGGAGACAACGCTCGAGCACGTCAGGTGATCTTTCCCGTCCAGTGGCCGGGTGGTCCTGGCCGATGCCTGGAATATATGGAGGACATATGGATAGCTTTCACCGTAGGAATTGACAGATCCATCCACGCCGACCACAGGCCGGCCCTGTGCCCAGGAATCAATCTCGTCCTCGGAAATGGGGGCTAGGCTCACAAAGCGGCCCAGGTTAGCCTCGAGCAACCTCCTGAAATCGTCAAAACCCGGCCTTCCAGCCCGGCGGGTGGCCAGGCGGTCGTTGAGCTCCCTGAGACGCACCTTTATACCTTCATCGAATACTAGCACCCGCATCACCGGTTAGTATTCTTCGACGGGATGACTCCATCTCCTGCACCTTCCCTACAAAGGAAGGTAGCAAGAGGCCATCCCGCTGGCCCGGAAATGTTTCAGGAAAGATGCAGCTCAACCACGTCCTTATCCTGCAACACGTAGTCACGTGGCACCGACTGTCCGTCAAATCGTGCCGAGCCCCATATCCTTGCATATTTGAGCCTGTTGGGAAAATCGCGATGGACGGCTCTTGCCATATCGACCACAGTACTGCCTTTTCTTAGCACGAAAGGAGCATCCATGTCAGGATCTTTCCCCGGAACCTTGCTATAGATACGTATCACATTGAGCGCATCAAAAATCTGCCTCCTCAGGAGATCAAGATTGTAGCCCGTCTTTGAGGAAACCGGGACAATCTCAAGCCCCTTGGGGGCAAATTCTCGCAGTACCTCCAAGTTTTGCAGGCTGCTACCAACTGGGTCTTCCAGACCCTGCAGGTTACTCCAGGTCTCAGGACCCGGGAGCTTGAGACCGCCGGAGGCCGCGGCACCCGAGACAGAGGTGACCGTACTCGGCTGTATGTCTACCTTGTTGGCAGCCACAAGACACCTATCGATGGTGACGCCCCTTACCCCCTCTATGGCCTCCTCGAGGAGGACCCTGCGCTCGCGCATCAGCCTGAGGCACCCGTCAAGCTGGTCCAGGCAATCATCGGAGCCGGCATCCACTACTATCAATATCACGTCCGCATTTCTCATGGTCCCGGCCTGGCCCGGCGCCATCCCATCAGAGGTTACCGGAGGCATATCGACAAGCTGGATGAGTATGTCTTCGTAGGGCATCATCCCTGCGACCGGAAGGGACGTGGAGAAGGGATAATCGGCGACTACCACTCTGGCACGGGTTAGTGCTCCTACAAGGGCTGACTTTCCTACATTTGGAAAGCCCAAGAGCACCACCTGACCCGCTCCTTCTTTGGGGACGAGGAACGGATCTACCCTGCCGGCCTTTGTCCTCCTCTCAGACTCATCCCGCAGTTTTGACAGCCGCGTCTTTATGTCGGCCTGTAGTTTCTCCGTTCCCTTGTGTTTTGGTATGACCGCCAGCATTTCCTCGAGGGCCGCGATCTTCTCCTCGATCGTCTTTGCCTGCTTGAATGCCTGTTCGGCCGCGAGATATTGGGGGGTTAGATTTGCGGGCACCCCTCACACCACCCCAAAATTCCAGATAGTCCTGAGAAGAAAACCTGCAACCACCGCAATGCACGAGCTGGTCAGCGTTCCGACAAGATAATACTCTGCAAATCCCCTATCCTCGAGGTCCTTGAACCTGGCAACGGACTTTGCCGCTATGACAAATCCTACGGCATGGTAGGCACCACATGCGACGAAGGCGGTAAGTATCGCCCGTTCCAGCATGCCAATGTACCTGCCTACCTTGAGGGACCTTTCCCTTAGACTATTCTGATTCGTTCCGGGTAGCGCCACCCAATCAAGGTCGAGCACCTTACGCACCAGCACCGCACCGCCAAAGATAGCATAGAGGTAAATGAAAGCCGAGGGCACCAACAGCCTCGATACCTGAACCCATCGTAGAGAGTATACAGTAAGCGCTTTTTGTGAGGTGGTGGCAGGGACCAGGGTGAGCCATTCTACCAGGCCTGAGAGCAGGCCGGGAAGAAATCCCCCCGTCCAGTCCCTTGACAACACGGACGGAGGGAAAAAGAAGGAAACCACCAGGATGACGGCTGATATATGGAGGGCCTGGTCCAGGACAAAGAGGCCCAGCTCCACCTGGGCACTCCTTCCCCTTGCAATGAGGTTCTTGCCCCAGTCTGTAAGGACGTGGAGCAGAGCAACGGACAGGATCGCCAGGACCATGCGAAGGGAGGATCGCCCAAGGGTGAGCGAGATTGAAACCGCCAGCAGGATGGTAAAATGCGCAAGGTATCCTGAGAAGCGCCCCTGGCATTTGGCCAGTGCGATGCTCCCGGGCTGGAGTAGAAAATCCGAGAGGGCATGAGCGAGAAGAACGAGGAACACGGTGTCCAAGGAAGTATCCAAGGAATGCACCCCCGCTATGGGAGATTCGCCCCACATTGAGAATGCAGGTAATCTGTCCGGCTAGCTCCCTCGATTCAATGCTCCTGGCCGCAGGCTGGGACGGGTGACTCGCTAACGGTTGACTCATGGCGGGTCAACCGTGAGAGGTTGACCAGGAGGACTTTAAGCCCCTCACGGGCCTCGATAACCTCATCCCACATGGCCGCCTTCAGTATCTTGCTAACGGCTTGCTTGGTTATGCCTAGGCGCTCCGCTGTCATGCTCATATTCCGCGTCTGTTCGTAGGAAAGGACGACCTGGACCTGCCTTTGAGTAGCCCTATTCCACGTGCCCTCGATGAGGCGGAGAAGGCTATTGACCACGGGATCGCCCTCGGGATCGCCGGAGACAAACGCAACCCCACGCTGCTGGCTCTTTGCGAGCTCCACCGCCTCGCGTGCCCGGTGAAAGGCCGGTCCGTCCATCTCCTGGACAGGCGCAACCGCCGTAGAGATCTCCCCAAGCCCTATTCCGGCATAGATCCGGATGCCCGGGAGGTAACGCCTCATCGCCCATACAAGTTCATAGGCCAGACGAGGCTCCTTGATCAAGCCCTGCCATTCATCCCCGAGGGTAAAACTGAATCCCGACACAATAATGGTGGCATATTCAGCATTAATGCGTTCCAGGGCTCGCTTTATCGCGTCCTGCACCGGCTGTCTCGGGGTTATTTCCCGTGACCTGCGCAAATCGCAGGTTATGACGGCGAATATGCCCTCCACCTTCACTCCTCCGGCCGCTACTCTTCTTTAAGTATAAAGGCCCGGATCCCGTACCCAATTCTACTTCAGGACCCGGGCAGGGGGCAAGCAGGTTGGTGATGCCCCGTCAAGTTAGTGATGCCCCCGTAAAGGCGCTGTCGCCCAGCTCAGCACCCCGCTCACTATGCTTAAGACTATTGCTCCCCAAAATGCAGGCCAAAAACCATATATCTCAAACCCGGCCACAATCCGCGCCGCCAAGAGCAGCATGAGCGCGTTGATCACAAGCGTAAAGAGCCCAAGTGTGATGATCTGGATGGGCAGGGAGAGGAGCACCAGGACCGGCCGGATTATGGCGTTGGCGAGTCCCAACACGATTGCCGCCGCCAGTGCTGCGAGCGGGTCTCGTATATGGACTCCTGGCACTATATAAGGCAGCACCAGGAGGGCTACAGTATTTATGATGAGCCTTGCGATGAATCCATCCATGGACTAGATACCTTCTCCCCAATCATAATCATATGAATCTTATGAGTATCCTGGTTCCATCTTCGGCCTTGATGTCAACGAAGGTCCAGCTCCCTTGAGACCAGAGTTCCCTCAGGATGTCATGTGCGGCATCTATAATACCCTGCACGGTAAGGCCGTGTAGGTCGGCCCGGACAGCCCGGAACCTTGACCTGAGCCGTGGGGATGCCCACATGACCAGGCGAAGCAAGCTAAACGCGGCCCCCACGGTCTCAAAGACCACGAACCTCGGCACAACAAATGGTATACCCATACGAAGCCCCGGGGTCTTGATGTATGTTACCATGAAAAGGCTCGGTCGCCTCATCCTCAACAGGCCCTGATGCTTCATTCCACGAATACCTCTACCTTTGTATCTTCGTCTACGATATCGACGATCTTGCCCATGGTGGTGTCGGTTACCGTAGAGATGATCTCTTCAAGGTCAATATTCTGCTCCTCTATATCACGCATCGCGCTCTTAGGTATGAGTTTCAGCGCGACCTTAGCCAGAGCGAGGGGGATGTTGACGTTGACCTTGGTCTTCCCCTCTTCCTCCACCCTTACCCTGAGCATCCTGCCGGACCGTGACGTCCCGGTTGGAGCTGGCTTTTCCTCGTCTACAGCATCGAGAAGCTTCATGGCCTCATCGATGGAGATTTTCCCTTCCTGGAGCATCCTAAGTATTTGTCTTTTCTCCTCGCTCATAGACCTGCGGCCGGTAGATCCCGGGCCCTAGTGCACAGGGAACGGCCGCTCCCTCCCTTCATCTCTTACATGCTCACACCGGATATGGACAACTATTTTTGCCTTTTCAGGGCCTTCAGCGCATCATCTGGAGAGATCTCGCCCCTGTCAAGGGCCTCTAGAATCTGCCTGCGCCTGGAAGTTATAGCTTCCTCGTCCTCAACAGCCTCTACCGGGTAGCCAAGGGCCTGAATGACATTATCCAGACGATTTCTAACTGTAGGATATGATATGCCTAGTTCCCGTTCAACTTCCTTAATGTTTCCCCGGCACTTGATGAAGGTCTCGACAAACTCCCGCTGCTCCAGAGGCAGCTGGCAGAACCTGCAGGTCTCGAATCTGCCCTCAATGATGGTCTCGCAGTTTGGACAGCTCAGGCGGGTCACATCAAGGCTTTCTCCGCACACGGGGCACTTTCCCAGCTGTTTTCGCCTTGTCACCTTACCACCTCCAGTGTTGCCCGGGGATATAAAAGGTTTAGCCTTCTGCTTAAAATAATAAACCTTATGATTAATATTGTCAAGGTATATATTAAAATCATTTGCCTGTAACCGGCATTGAACTCATATTTTCAGGTAAAACTTTCCACCTCCTATCCCACAATCACCGATGCCGAGAGGCTGGCAACGAAGTTACAGTTCACCGGTTCTAACATGCCGGGAGCGGCCGGGGTGGAAAGAGTCTACCCACGTTGCCGGACAAAGTGCCTAAAATCCTGGCAGCGGGGCAGAAGGCCCGGATGGATTCTCGGCAGGGTCGGCCATCAAGCACGATCGAAGGGCTGAATAGGGTCGAGCCGCCAAACACGATTGGGGGCCAAGCAAGACCGGGTGGCCAAAGCACCGTCCGGGGTAGAGCACGGCCAGGCGGCTGAATGCGGCCGAGTGGCCGAACACGGCCAAGTCTGTGAGCACCATCGAGGGGCTGAGCAGGATTAAGAAGGCCCAACCTATCCAAGATCTACGCCATCATGGCAGGATCAAGCGTCGCATGACCATCGCACACACGCACACAACGGCGCCCCTCTTCCATAAACGCTTCTATATTCTCAAACGGCGTCTCGAGCGGCAGGTCACATCCGGTACTGAGAATAAAGTTTTGGTGGGAGGCCATCCCGTCGATCAGGTCCTTTACCGCCCGGCGCACGTCGTGAGGGGTCCCCTGGACCATTATCCCTACCGGGTCTATGTTGCCTATCAAGACTACGTCAGGATCGACGTCGCCTGCAATCGAAGGGAAATCCACAGGGGCATCCAGGCTCAGCCCCTGTGCCCCTGTCTTGCACATCTCCTTCACAAGGTGAGAGGTATTACCACATATGTGCAGCACCATCATTGGGTCCATGTCCTCGATGAGATGCCTTATGTATGGGCCGCAAAACGTCCGGAATGCACCATCAGAAAGGAATGCGGCAGTTGGCTCCAGTATGGCAACTATGTCAGCGCCCGCTTCTGCCAGTGCCCTTGCATACCTTTTGCATACGCCCAGGGAGAACTCTAACACGCCATGTACAAGGCCGGAATCTATGATGGTCGCCATCGCGAGTTCGGAAGCACCCATCATAAGCCCTGCCAGGGTAAATGGCCCGGTGACATAGCCTCCTCTAGGAATATCGAGGTTCTTGGACATTAGCTCCATGACCCTGATGAAGGACCTTATTCGCGCGTCGTTGAGAGGATCAAGCACCTTGAATTGATCCAGGTCGGCAAGAGATTTTACCGGGTGCTCCTCCACGGTGGGCGATTCATTGATAGGATAGCGCACCGGTAACCCCAGGGCCCCTGCCTCGAGAGACAGGTCCATCATAAAGAAGGCCGCATCCGGGGAAAAACGCTCGACCAACTTGCATATGGACATGAAATGCAACTCCGCGTTAAAGCCGTTTTGCCGCAAGGTGGAACCCGTGAGCCGCGCTCCCGGGTAACCCATCAAGGGGAAAACCAGCCTCTGCGGAGAGCGTCGAACCAGGTCAATCAATTTCTCTTGGCGCATACCTGCTACCGGGCGGCGCATACCCGCCACCCGGGACGACACCTCCATTCCGACCCAATAGGACGGTGCCCTATGATGCGGCGCTGGAAGAGGCCTGGCCAAGCAACTCCTTTGCCAAGTCCACTGCCGAACTTGCGTCCGGCGCATACCCGTCGGCACCGATATCCCGGGCATACCTGTGGGTGATTGGCGCACCCCCCACCAGGACCTTGACGGACTCACGAAGTCCGGCTTCCTTTAAGGCATCTATGGTGGTCTTCATGGCAGGCATGGTAGTTGTGAGAAGTGCCGACATCCCCAGAAAGTCAGGATTCTCGCTTCTCACGGCTTCTACAAACCGCTTCTCGGAGACATCGGTGCCCAGGTCTACAACCTCAAACCCCGCTCCCTCAAACATCATCCTGACGAGGTTCTTGCCGATGTCATGAAGGTCGCCCTTCACCGTTCCTATGACCATCTTGCCAGCTCTTTTCGCCCCGCTCTTTGCAAGAAGCGGCCTCAAGACGTCAAGCCCCGCGTACATGGCCCTCGCTGCCACCAGGACTTCCGGCACGTACACCTCGTTCCTCTTGAACTTCTCCCCCACCCGTCCCATCGCCGGGATCAGGCCTTCGTTGAGTATCACTTGCGGGTCCACACCGCGCTCCAAGGCCTTTTCGGTTAGCGTCCTGACCACTGTGGCATTCCCGGCCTCAAGGGCATCCTGCATCTCCTTGAATTCCTCAGAAGGCATGTCTCGTCCCTCCCGTCCCGCGCTGATGTAATCTCTTGCCCGGCGGCGATCCGGCATTTCGACCGCCACAGGCTGCACATAAGGCTACATACTTATACCCTATCTGTGAGCTCGCCTGGAATATGCCCCTATTAAAAATTGTAGGCGCAGGCTTTGCTGGAATCCATGTACAGGGCTGTTTTTTCCTGCGCTATCTTGCTATGTAGGCTACGCTATCTCCCTATGTAGGGTATTCCGCGGGCCTTCTTACCGACCTGGCAGGTAACCACAGCCCCATCGCCTCAGCCTGCTGATCGCCGTCTATAATCGCTGGGGCTGATTCCTTCAACTCGCTTGAAGGCCTTGCTGAAATGCGCGGGGTCGCCGTACCCGACCATTTCGGCCACGATAGAGACATTAAGTCGGGGGTCACACATGAGGCGCTTGGCTTCTTCGATCCTGATCCTGGTCAAATAGTCCATGACGGTGCAGCCCATCTCCTCTTTGAAGAGATGACTGAGGTGAGAAGCGCTGACATCGGAGGCCTCTGCAACATCGTCCAGCGTTATCCTCTTCATGAGGTTCTTTCGCATATACCTGACGGCCCTCATCACCGGGCCGGGGTTATGGGTTTTTTCCATCTCATAGACACTATCCATAAACTGATCGAGCACCCTCACGATCCAAAAGCACAGGTCTTCTATCGTGTCAAGACGCGAAAGTTCCTCTACCTGCCTGTAATTCATTCCAAGGACGCGCTCCAGGCTTGCCCCGGCCTCTACCGCTGCCCTGGAGAGGATTACGGACAGCTCCAGGAGGCGAGCCTTTATTATCTCGGGGCTCGTAGGCCCATAAAGGAATATGTCGGCCAGGATCTCATTGAGGATCTCCTTGGCGCCGCTCCTGTTCCCGCTTCGCACGCATGCCAGGAGCTCGTTCTCTTTCTGGCGCGAATAAATGCCACATGCCTGATTGCGAAGCTTCTTTTCCAACTCTTTCCGGGCCTGGATCTCCTCGCCGAGCCGGGCCTGCTGGCGGCTTATCTCCCTGCGTTGACGCAGTACCAGGTCAGCCGATCGGACAACATGCGTAGTAACCGCATAGAGCAACTCGGCTGCAGCCTGGACCCTTGTCACCGAAACCCTTTCAAGCTCCCTCGCAGCGGCCTTCACCGCGAGGGGAGGGAGGCCGAGATCTCCTGTGGACCTGGCGACCTCGTTGAAAAAGACGTCGTCAATATCCCACATCACGACCTGGCCGCAGACCACGGAACCAATAGACTCAGACTGGAGCACTATAGGAGCCGCCCAGTTCACAAGTCCGACGTGGCACCTGAATATGTATAGGTCGCCCAGGCGCGCAGCCTCCTCCCCCGCCCTCGCATAGGAGAGGTCGCATCTTGACCGGCCCGCCTCGGACGAACGCACGAGCCTGCACAGCGCAGAGTTTTCCCACGATTGCGGAGCCAGGATGGGAACTCCATTCACGTCGATGACAGCGGCCGGGAGCCCGGTAGCTTCACGGAATGATTGAAGGAGTCGCGCAAGCCCGCTCTCCGTCACCAGCGTCTTGAGGTCGCTCAATGGAGATCACCCTTGATGGCATGCTTGTGCAAGATGTAGATAAACTGAGGGGTACCGCCCTCTCAAAGAGAGCCAGCACCCTCATTTCCTAGATTGATATTGATCAGTACTAATATACAGTATGATACGAGTGCTGGCAAAGGGAGTTAGTTATCCAGTAGGAAGGCACCATTAGGCACCCTCTGCAGCTCACATACCTTACCGGCGTGTTTTTAAGCATACGCTCGGCATGCGCTTGGCATCGACGGTCCCATCGAGGTGGCAGGGCAACAGTCCCTGGGTGTGCGTGAGATGCGTGCCGCAGCTTATTCATAGCTAGCCTGCTCCATAGCTAACTGGCAACTCACAACTGCCCCGGCGACTCCGCGCCCGGTTCGCCTATTCGCCGCGAGCCTTGCGTCGCCGGGTAGGCGGGTGCCGCGGTAGCGCCTACTGCACAAGAGGGAAACATGAGAAATATGATATTGAGAGGCCCATACGCAGAAATGGCGGAAGGCCGCTCCATAGGGAAGAGGAAGGGAGGAATCCCCATTGGTATCCTACGTCGAGTGGGAGGTCAAGCCCGGCGATACGCTCGCAGCCATTGCTGCTCGATTCGGCGTCCGGGTGGAGGATATACTTGCAGCAAACCCGGAGATCACCAATCCCGAACTCATATACGTGGGCCAGATTATCAGGATTCCGAGAGCCGTTGCACCTGTCACACCCACTCCAACCCCTATAACGCCCTCGCCGGGGCCGCCGACGCCGTCGGTGCCGCCCGGGTGGTGCAGCTTTATAATCTTCCCAAGAGCCGGCAGAGTTCCCAGACCGGGAGTAGTCCTTGCTCACCCGGCAGAAACGGGTCATGTGTTTGTTGCCCTCATGGAAATGCCGGCGCCGTCGACCTTCGGCAACAGTTATTCCATCTATACGGCATGGATTGTAAGGCGCGACGGAACAGTCCGCAATTTCATCGACCTAGTTGCAGCGCAGGCTCCTGGCTTTTGGGTCAACCACAAGAATATACCAGGGCTTGAGATGACGGACTTCCTGAGGGTCTCGCCTGAGGCTCCCGGTCATCCACTTACAATCCGGGGGCCGATAGTCCTGGAGGGTAGGTTCATGGCATGTCTTCGCCGAGCCTGAGTGCTCGGCACTTTTTCTCCTGATATATTGACCGGAACCATGCCGCATGCTATGATATAGATACAAAAGAGACTTAATGTAGCACGCGGAGAGATACCCAAGCTGGCTGAAGGGGAAGGTTTGCTAAACCTTTAGGCGGTTTAACAAGCCGTGCGGGGGTTCGAATCCCCCTCTCTCCGCCATTTTATTTCGCTCCGTTCCTGTAGGAATGCCCAACCAGCCAAGGTCCGGCGGGGGTATAGGCCTTGCTCCTGTGTGAGATTGACGAACGGGTCCTCTCCGGCGTTCCCAACTATACGGCGTTCCTCACCGTCGACGAGTTGAATCGTCGCTCGGAGGACCTCGCGTCTCGTTACCCCCGCCTGGTGGAATTGGTTCCCCTCGGGCGCTCGCGTTCAGGCGACCCAATCCACGCGCTCAAGATCAAAGGCGGAAGGGACGTGGCGCTCCTCTTTGGCTGCCCGCACCCTAACGAACCCATCGGATCCCTCATGCTCGACTATCTTGCCGAACGACTTGTCACAAATGACGAATTCCGTATGGGACTGGACTATACGTGGCTGATCATCAAGTGCATAGACCCGGATGGCACGAGGCTAAACGAAGGGTGGTTCGAAAGCCCGTTTCACCTAGAGACCTATGTCAGGAACTTCTACAGGCCTCCGGGGTTCCAACAGGTTGAATGGACCTTCCCGGTCCACTACAAGAGACTCCGCTTTGATTCACCTCTCCCTGAGACACAGTGCCTGATGAGAATAATCGAGCAAGAGAAGCCGAGATTCCTCTACTCCTTGCACAACACCAGTTTTGGCGGTGTCTACTGGTATGTCACCGGGGATATCCCCGAGCTATATCCGTCGTTCTACAGCCTTGCGAGAAGATACAGGCTCCC
>DUSO01000192.1 GCA_012842565.1 Bacillota bacterium | reverse complement strand
GTCGAGTCACTTTAGACGCCGTCTGTCTGGATCACAGGATACCTATCCTATTTTTTGATCATTGATTCAAGGTTATGCCGCCGCGGGCGAGGATTCATGAATCTGATCTCATGATGCCACGGTTCCGCCGGCATTGTTTCCCCGGCATGACGCATAGTTTCGTGCTTGACCAAGACATCCGGACAGGATATCCTGGTTGATGGAGGGATCGGCATGAGCAGAAAAGCATTGCTTGTCATAGACATGCTCAACGATTTTATTGATCCCAAGGGAGCGCTCTATGTGGGCGACCAGGCACGGGGCGTCGTGGAGCCCATCAGGCATGAGATCGACCGAGCGCGGAGAGAAGGAATAGAAGTAATCTACATATGTGATCGCCATCTCGAATCGGACCCTGAGTTTCTTATGTTCCCAAAGCACTGCGTCGCCGGTACCTGGGGGGCCGAGATAGTACCCGAGCTTGCCCCGATGCCGCATGACCGGGTAATTCCCAAGCGGCGGTATAGCGCCTTTTTCCAGACGGATCTCGACCTGACATTGCGTGAGCTCGGTGTCACCCAGATAATAGTCGTAGGGGTCTGCACCAATATCTGCGACCTGTATACGGTGGCGGATGCCAGGATGCTCAATTATAAGGTGGTTGTACCAAAAGACTGTGTCTCCTCCTTTGACCAGGAAGCCCACCGGTTTGCACTTGCTGAGATGGAGAGGACATTGGGGGCAGAGGTGGTATAGGAGTTATGGCGGATTCTGGCAGGAACGTTTTGATCACTGGAGCCTCATCGGGCATCGGTGCCGCTTGTGCGTTGCTCCTGGCGCGCGAGGGGTATTCAGTATGGGGCACTACCCGCAGCCTGGACAAAGTGGCGACATTGCCCGAGGAACTTCGCCGCCTGGTGAGATTTGTAGAGATGGATGTTACAGATGACGCCTCGGTGAAACGGGGTGTGGATGAAGTCATAAGGCAGGCCGGCCAGATCGATATCCTGATCAACAACGCCGGCTTCGCGATATACGGGCCCGTCGAGGAGGTGCCGATCGAGCTCGCCAAGGCGCAATTCGAGACCAATGTCTTCGGGGCGCTTCGTTTGATCCAGGCGGTAGTCCCTGCGATGAGGGAGCGCGGGAGCGGGCTTGTGATCAACATGAGCTCGCTCGCCGGCAAGCTCGTCATCCCGTTCCAGGCCCACTATTCGGCCAGCAAGCATGCAATCGAGGCTTTAACCGAAGGGCTTAAGCAGGAACTAAGGCCTTTCGGGGTCAAGGTGGTGGCTATCGAGCCGGGAGACATTAATACCAACTTCAACAATGCCACTCTGTTCGGCCAGAGAAATGACTCTCCATATCAGAGATGGATGGACGCCAGCTGGCATGCGATTGATGTGAACCTTAAAAGGGCTCCGGGGCCCGAAGTCGTCGCCCGCAAGGTGTTGGCGGTGGTGCGTAAAGCCAACCCTGCGACCCGCTACCCGGCCGGGGACTTTATGTCCACCAAATTCCCGTTCCTGGTGCGCTTTCTGCCGGATAGCGTCCGCGAGTTTGCCATTCGCGTCTTTTACGGGATAAACTTCCGCTGACCGATTGCCTATTTTAGGGGTATTGCCGTCGATCTCCGAGGCTCCCTGGATCCCCGGTCCCGTACCCATACTAGTTTCCTGACTTAAGTCTGACAAAGTGGACATTGAAGACTGGGTTCGCTCGCCATAGAATACATATTGTTCCATATCTATATGGTCCTCTATAGTCCTCATGGGACGATTCATTCATGGAGTTTTCATCCAATTTTTTGCAGCCAATTTATTGTCCGGGTGGCCGCGATATGACTCAAGATGGAATGTCAGAACGCCCTGTTCTTAGCATACCCTCCTCGATGTTCTAGCATCGTTGTGGCCGCTCGGAGCACACTAGAAGTGAAGGGCGGGATCGGAGATCGCAGGAGGTGAAATGTCATGCCACGGAGGAACAGGGCTGTGCTGCCGCAGGCAAGGCCTGGGCTGAATCGGTTTAAGTATGAGATAGCGAACCAGGTAGGTGTCGATTTCAACCAGTATGGCGGCTACCTGGGCCATCTGCCCTCTGCAGTCAACGGGCGTATAGGTGGGCAGATGGTAAGGAACATGATCGCTGCAGCCGAACAGGCTTTGGTACAACAGGCCATGAGCGGGGTAAAGGCCGGGTTTACGCAGGCGCTCCAGGGTGCGCTGCCATCGGTGCCGACCAACTTCACGAATGAGACCAACGTGCTTTCACCTGCTCAGCAGAACGTGCCGACTCAGACTCAGTAAGAGTAATGTAGCCGGGGTCCATGAGCACGGAGCTTTCCGGGCCCAGGGACCCCGACTCTTCTACTTCTTTCACAGGACTGCTTGTGGGTGGAGCCTGTTTACTACGGGAGAGTACTGAGGTTGGCCGCCAGGTTATAGGATCCATATTTAATCCATATTTATGGCACGTTTATGGCACGACAACCGGGCGTCGCCTGATCACGTTACCGAACCTGTCTATAACGGTTTCGATCTTAAGGGTAAAGTCGCCCAGCACTCTCAATTTGTCAATAGACGACAGGTTCATGAACTGCTGGAGGGTTACTTCGAGTAATTGATAGATCTCGTTTAGTTCCTCCTCACGTTTATTCAGCTTTTCGATCTTTGCAGCGATTTCTCCTTTCATGCGTTGTACCTCCCGGTCCTTCTGGGCGAGTTCTGTCAAGAGTTCTTGTTCCCTGTCAAAGTGCCGGTCGATCTCAATGAGGTGTTCGACAAAACCCTTGAGGTCGAGCATTCCATTCAGGCGTTTTTCGATGGCTTCCACACGGCTCGGAAGCGATAATAAATCCTTCAGAGAGTCGTCGCTTTGTTTGAAGAATCCCGAAGCCTGGTCCTGCAGCTGTACCACGTTGAGCTCCTGGACAGTGGTGCTTTCTTGCCGACGCCCTTTGCGCGTTCGTTTCTGGCGTAGAAGAAAGTAGAATCGTCTCTCGATGGAGGCTTGTGGCATGTCCAGGGCCTCTGCGATTCTCTTGAATTCCTGCTTCCTGAGACCGCGTCGCACTTCCCGGGCTTTCAAGATAGCCTGGTCTTCATAAGGGGTAAAACGATGTCGCCTTCGCCTTTGGACAGTCATCTCCTCTTCTACAGATAAGGAAGTGATTTCACCGGGAGCCGGGGACATTTCACTCGAATCGGACCCGGACTCGACGGCAACACTTGTATCCGGAGAATCACTGTTGATACTGAGGATATCCTCTGCTTCTTCTGACATTGCTATTCGTTCCTCCTCTTCTCACAGGTAATGGTATGCATAAACGGGCGTCCCATGAGCTTACATGGTCGCCTGCTTACCGCCACGGCTGATAGCATTGTGCCGCCAGCTCCAGCTCCGCAAAAAACAGAAAACCCGGAAAAACTTTTATTTATGAAGTATTATGTCTCTCATTGAATAGATATATGCAGGCTTCGGGGCAGCAGGATTATGCACATGCGCGTTGAATAAGTGATTAATTTTTAGTCTCAGGTGGCTACCGTTATAAGCATCCCGGGCTTGGTGGCCTCAAGAGAAGGAAGGACTGAGTAGGTTGGCGATATCATATTTGAGAAGCACCGAGCGTCGATTGAGCTCCTGGATGCCGTCGGAGAGGTCGCACAAAATGCCTCCGTTTATAGTGATGGATGTGATGGAAAGGGCAAAGGAGCTTGAGAACGAGGGTCACAGTATCATTCACCTGGAAGTGGGCGAGCCCGATTTTGACACCCCGGCCCCTATCAGGGAGGCCGCCCAAAGGGCTTTGATGGGCGGGGAGACGCACTATACACACAGCCTCGGACTCCTGGAGTTGCGCGAGGCAATTGCCAGACACTACCTGGCCCGCTACGGGGTGGATGTATCACCGGACCAGATCATTGTAACTTCAGGCACCTCGCCGGCCCTGTTTTTGGTCTTCGAGGTCCTGCTTAATCCCGGAGACGAGGTCATCCTTTCGGATCCCGGTTACTCATGCTATCGAAATGTCATAAACTACGTGGGAGGAGTGTCGGTGCCTGTAAAGGTCTTTGAGTCCGACGGCTTTCGCTACCGGGCAAGTGACGTGAGGGCCGCCATAACGCCTAGGACCAAGGCTATAATGATAAACTCCCCATCCAACCCCACGGGCACTGTACTGCCTCCGGCCGATCTGGAGGCCATTGCAGCACTTGGTTTACCTGTGGTCTCCGATGAGATATATCATGGCCTGGTCTACGGCGAAAAGGAACACTCCATTCTCGAGTTTACCGACCTGGCCTTTGTTATAAATGGTTTTTCAAAGCTTTTTGCAATGACGGGCTGGCGGCTTGGTTATGTGATAGCCCCGCCTGACTTCATAAGGCCGATGCAGAGGCTCCAGCAAAACCTGTTCATTTGCGCGAGCGCCTTCTCTCAGCGCGCCGCCATAGCGGCGTTTTCCGAGTGTGCAGAGTATACGCGTAAGATGGTAAACACTTATGATAGGCGGCGCCGTCATATCATACGACGCCTGCGCGAGATCGGGTTCGGCGTGACGGTAGAGCCAAGGGGCGCCTTCTACGTGCTGGCCAATGCCCAGCACATTTGCCGGGATTCATACAAACTGGCCTTTGAGATACTGGAAAAAGCCCATGTTGCTGTGGCGCCCGGTATCGATTTCGGAGAGAATGCCGAGGGCTACCTGAGGTTCTCTTATGCAAACTCGATCGAGAACATCGAAGAAGGGATGAGGAGGATCGAAGCTTTCATTAGGGCCCGGGGGTAGGAACCCCGGGCTAACTGAGCTCCTGTCTCCTGGCTATTTCTATGGCCCCCCGGAGAAAGCCGGCTGCATATAAGAGGAGGATGGCAAACGCCCGGATCGGCGTACCACCGGCCAGTAGCTCATTGCTGGCCACCGGTCCGGCGTGAGTTGCCCCTTCCAGGAGTGACTGGATTATGGTTATGTTGTAGCTTATCGTATAGGGGATAATTGACTTCGCAGCCGGGATCATATGGGCGAGAAACCCCATCAAGCCGCCCTCCAGGAAGAAGAATAACAGTCCTGCCGCCATACCTGTGGCGGTTGACCTAGCCAGAGTAGTAAACAGCAGGGTCAGGAGGGAATAGAATGAAAGGCAGAACCAGGCTATCCCCAGGGCCTTTGCGAGGCTTAGAAGAAAGCCTGGGGACATTATTGCACCCGGCTGGGGAGGCATCCCGCCTATGAGCGGGGTAAGGGCAAGGCCTGCGCCTCCGGAAACGCCTGACGTAATCGCAATCATCAGGGAGGCCAGGAGAAGCCCTGCCGTCTTGATGAAGATATATCGCGTCCTATCCTGTCCTGTTGCGATCAACTGCCTCATTGTCCCCCAGGAATATTCACAGCCTACGATATGTGCGGACAGGATTATCGCAAAGAGCGGACCCAGGGTGGCGGCAAAAGATAAGGCCACCGGTATCCCGGTCGGGAAAGTGGTCATGAGGCGGGCCTGATCCAGGATCTCGGGCGAGGGTCCTTGGGGTTGGGCAGGGTTGCTAAGAGAATATGTGATACCCATCAGCACCAGGACTTGCGCCAGGGCCATCGCGGCCAGGATGACCCTGGTGGCGCGGAGTCTGCGGACCTTTAGGAATTCAGCGGACACGGGAAGGAATCTCGTCGATACAAGCACCTGTCTACGCCTCCTTTAGAATTTCAAAAAACACGTTTTCGAGATCTACCCCGGGGGCACGTCCTATGAGCGCCTGGACCTCGCCTTGCGCTATGACCTCCCCCTTCTTGAGGATTGCAACCCGGTCGCAGGTTAGTTGGACCTCATGAAGTAGGTGGCTGGACAAAAGGATGGACTTGCCTCCGCGGGCGAGGTATCTCACCAGGTTTCGCAGCTCCAGGATGCCCTCGGGGTCCAGCCCGGTTGTCGGCTCATCCAGGATCAGGATTTTAGGATCTCTTATAAGGGCGACGGCGAGTGCCAGCCGCCTTAGCATGCCATATGAATATGTAGCGACAGGTGCGCGCGCTTTGCCGGCAAGGCCCACGAGCTCAAGGACCTCGAATATTCTATCCTTCAAGGCCCTTCCTGTTTCCGGATTCCAAGGAGCTCCCCCCGGTACTCCCCGGACATTCCCCAGCGCCATCAGATTATCTTCCGCACAGAGATGTCGGTAGAAGGCGACCCCGTCTATCACGGCCCCCACATACCGGCGCGCGATGGCCTCTCCATGCTTTACTGCCCGGCCCAGTATCTCGACACTGCCACGTGTCGGCCGCGTAAGCCCGAGTATCATATTGATGATGGTGGTCTTACCCGCACCATTCGGGCCGAGGAGGCCAAGGACTTCACCGTTCTTGACCTCGAGGCAGACTTTGTTTACAACCGTTGTCCCCTCGTATACCTTGGTCAATTCTTCGGTTCGCAGGACAGTCTCGGTAAACAGCATGTCTCTCATCACCCAGGTGTTTGGACGAGGCTTCTTAACTATTTATTCACAGTTTATTGAAGGCCCCAGCGGGAGGAATTTGTATTCTCCCGTCGAATATACAAAGTGGTAAAGTGGTATTGCCACCAACATGCATGGCAGGGCTATTTTGCAGGCGGGCTCTCTCCCAATATTCTTACAGCCGCGGCTGTTTTCGAGGGATTTTCGAGGGAAAGGAGCCAGACTTGGTAAGGGTGTCAGATAAGGTACAGTTCAGCGCGATCAAGACAAGGCGAATATATGTAGAAATAGTTGAACAGATCAGGCGGTCTATAGCTGAGGGCAGGCTCCGCCCAGGAGACAGGCTCCCCCCGGAGCGTGAGCTGGCCACCCAGTTCGGGGTCGGGCGCCCGGCGGTGAGAGAGGCGCTCAGCGCCCTGGAGATGATGGGCATAATTGCGATCCAACCCGGGCAGGGTGCCTACGTGCGGCACCTGGCGGTAGATGATCCCGTGAAGTCTATGGAGACCAGCCTTCAGGAGTCCGCGAGCCCGCTGGACCTCCTGGAAGCAAGGCGACTCCTGGAGAGCCAGATAGTAGAGCTGGCTGCAGCTCGCGCGACCCAGTATGATGTGGAGCGGCTTAACAGGATGGTGCAGGAAATGCTGGAAGCGCTCAATTCTACAGGGGAATTCTCCATGGATCGTGATAGGGAATTTCATATAGCAATAGGGGAAGCAACCCAGAATCCGGTACTGGCGGAGGTATCCAGGTTTTTGACCGGCCTCATGGGGCAGGACCTGTGGAGGGCGATGACCGAGAAGAATCTCCGCCAGCCGGGGCGGGGGGAGAGATACGTCAAGGAACATTCGCGCATCGCCAGGGCCATACAGGATAGAGACGGATACGTCGCTCGAAATGAGATGTTCAGGCATCTCTCGGGAGTGATCGAGGACTTGTATTCAGACGCAAGTAACCAGGACCAGTAGTCTCACATGCGGACAGGGCCGGCGCTATTGGAGGATGAGAGCTGGCGCCGTATTCTCAAGACACACAGGCAACATCCGGAAGGGAGGAGTAGCGTCGCCGGGGGCCCGGGGGTAGACCTGCCGGCTCGGGAGAACCGGGGACCTGGGATGAGTAGGTGAACCAGGCGGCGCGGGCAAAATGAAGGGCTATAATGGCAGGCTCCTCAGGATTGACCTTTCGCAACATAAGATATGGGAGGAAGACCTTGATCTCGGTCTTGCGAGGAAGTTCGTGGGCGGCCGCGGGCTCGGGGTGGCCATCCTCTTCAGGGAACTGGACAATGGAATTGATCCTTTTTCCCCTCAAAACAAGCTCGTCTTTGCGGTCGGTCCCTTTGAAGGCCCGCCGATTCCGGGGGGCAGCAGACTGGTTATCACAGGCAAGTCGCCCCTTACCGGGTTGCTTGGCGACTCTGACCTGGGTGGATACTTCCCGCTGGAGATGAAGCGGGCGGGGTACGACGCAATAATAGTCGAGGGAAAGTCGGACCGCCCCGTATATCTATGGGTCAAGGACGGATGCGCGGAGTTGAGAGATGCCGGTGTTCTCTGGGGCAGGACTACCTTTGAAGCCCAGAATGCCATCATCGGTGAGCTCGGGGATGATAAGGTCAAGGTTGTGACCATCGGCCCGGCCGGCGAGAACCTGGTGAGGTATGCATGTATAGCAGGGGAGGTTCGCTACTTTGCGGGGCGCTCAGGCTTGGGCGCGGTGATGGGCTCGAAGAACTTAAAGGCTATTGCCGTCCGGGGGACCGGCAAGATAGACATTGCCGACCCCGAGGGATTGAGCCGCCTTGTGCGAGAGCTCAACCACGCGATCAGGACGGACGGGAGCTGTGACTCCCTGGCCAAGTATGGCACCTGGAACAGCACCGCACCTGCAAATCTCAACGGCATCATACCCACGAAGAACTTCCGGTTCACCACCTTTGACAAGACCTCCGAGATAGACGGGGATGCAATGCTGAGGACTATTTATGCGGGGCATAGGACGTGCCCATGGTGTCCGGTCGCGTGCCGCAGGGTGGTGAAATCCGACGGCCAATATCCCGCCTCTCCCGACCTTGGAGGACCCCAATATGAGACGGTTGCGGCCTTTGGGTCCCTGCTCTTGAACAGCGATCCAAGGGTGATCGCGAGGGCCAATGAGCTTTGTAACCTCTACGGCCTGGATACCATCTCCGCAGGGGTATCAATCGCCTTTGCGATGGAGTGCTACGAGAGAGGCACGCTCTCGCGGCAAGAGCTCGGAGGTGACCTCAAGTGGGGAGACCCCGGGGGGATATTCCGCATGCTTGAAGATATCACTTACCGGCGGGGCGCGGGGGATGTCCTGGCAGAGGGTGTGATGCGCGCGTCTAAGGCGATAGGTAAAGGCTCGGAGGAGTGGGCGATGCATGTCAAAGGGATGGAGCTCCCTATGCACGACCCACGCGGCAAGAAGGGGCAGGCGATTTCCTATGCTACCTCGATGAAGGGCGCAGATCACATGGAGAGCATGCACGATGAGGCGTTCCAGAGGGAGTCGGCACTACCTCAACTGGGCTTTGCCGTCCCCATGTCGCGCAAGGATTTCCAGGGTAAACCCAGGCTTGTGAAGACAATGCAGGATTACTGGGGTGCCATGGCAGACTCCCTCACGGTGTGTAAGCTCTTGATGATCCCGCCGAGGCCTTTTAGTCCCCAGCGTGTTGTGGATGCGTTGAACTATGTGACCGGGTGGGGAATTGACCTCGAGGAGTTTGTCAGGATAGGGGAGAGGATATATAACCTCGGCAGGGTATTCCTCGCACGCGAGCTTCGCCGGGAGCCGGGTTCCGGGAAGGGGGCTTCCTTGAGGCATCTCGATGCCCTGCCGGCCCGGTTTTCTGAGCCCCTGGCCAGTGGCGGGAGTCAGGGGGAGAGGATCTCACCCGAGGATCTAGATCGTGCGTTGAATGAGTATTATGAACTGAGGGGTTGGAATCCCGGGGGCATCCCGACCGCCTCGAAACTACAAGAGCTCGAATTGCAGGATATAGTGGGGGAGATAGCTCCATGACAAAGGTGAGGTTCCTTTCGGTCTTCCCCGACCTGACCGGGGGTAGACGGGAGTCAGAGGTAGAGGGCCGGACATTGCGGGAGATCATAGCCTCGCTTGATGAGGCGTTCCCCGGAATCAAGGCGCGCATGATCGGCCCTGGCGGCACCCTTTACCCGGGCTTCATGGTACTTGCCACGAGAGGAGGCAAGACCGAGCCGTGTCGCCCGGAGCTCGACATGGAGATAGGCGATGTTGACGAGGTCATAATCGCGCCGGTGGCGGCAGGCGGATGACAGCAGGCGGATAATACGGGAGGCGATATAATTGGGCCTTGTTTACTCTGCGCGGGGCGTTACGGGCCTTAAGACCGTAGTCGATGCCCGCAATTCACCCCTCGAGTACCTCAGCCTGGACAAGCTATGTCTCTCGGAGGGAGGGTGCCATGAGGGTTCCCTAGGGGATGAAGAAGCCATCCTGGTAATCCTGGGCGGGAAGTGCTCGATAAACCTCCGCAGGGATGGTGCGGAGTGTTCCTGGAGTAGCCTGGGAAGCCGGCCAAACCCCTTTGCGGGCAATCCGGCGGCCGTGTACATCCCGAGGGCATGGAAATACTCGATTGGGGCCATTTCCGACCTGGAGGCGCTTGTCGCCCGCTCCCCGTGGCCGGAGGAAGCCGCAGACGAAGGGGATTCCTCTGCCATAAAGCCCGTTTTGATCCGGCCCGAGGATGTCAGGGTGGTCTCCGTGGGGGCTGGCAACTGGCGGAGGGATGTCAGGTTTATCCTTGGCCCCGAGTCTTCGGTCTCGCGAAGGCTCATAGTCGCCGAGACCCTGAATCCACCCGGCAACTGGTCGGGATTTCCCCCGCACAAGCACGACACCAGGAGCGACACAGAGGTCATCTTGGAGGAGATCTATCATTTCAAGGTGAGCCCACGGGACTCCTATGGTATCCAGCGTGTATACGGTTACGAGGGGTCGGATGACGCTTACGTGGTACATGACGATGATGTGGTCATCTTCCCCGGGGGATACCACCCGACCGTGGCGCCTCCCGGCACCACACTCTGCTATTTCTGGGCGATTGCCGGTGCCGAGAAGGCCATGAAAGTGACCATTGACCCGAGGTATCGCTGGATTTCTCTCGCAGAAGGGATCATCAAGGAGATGCAAAAGGCCTACTAGCTGCAAAAGACCCATTGGTTGAGAGTGCCCATTCGGCTAACCGGAGGGATTGGCATGAATCCGGTGTCAGGGACTGTTATGAATCCGGAGTCGAGGGTCGTCCTCGCGATGAGGGGCATAACCAAGGACTTTCCAGGGGTCAGAGCCCTGGACAATGTAGATTTTGACCTCCGCGAGGGCGAAGTCCACGTGCTCATAGGGGAGAACGGGGCTGGGAAATCGACCCTGATAAAGGTGTTGTGCGGTGCCTACAGGCCGGATGCAGGGGAGATATTGATAGATGGGCACAGGGTGAACATATCGGACCCGAAGCGGGCGGAAGCCCTAGGGATCAGCGTGATCCACCAGGAGTTCAACCTTCTCCCGCACAGAGACGTAGCCCAGAATATCTTCCTGGGACGAGAGCCGGTCAGGGGTCCTATGGGCATGATCGATTTTGGCAAAATGTACGATGACAGCAAGCGGATACTGGATTCGATCAACGTCGATATCCCTGTCCGCACGCTGGTAAGGGACTTGAGCGTTGCCCAGAAGCAGATGGTCGAACTTGCCAAGGCCCTGTCTTTCAACGCGAGAATCTTCATTATGGATGAGCCCACCGCGACCCTTACCTCACGGGAGATCGAGCGTCTCTTCAAGACCATAGCTTCTCTTGTCTCGAGTGGCAAGAGCGTCATCTATATCTCACACAGGATGGACGAGATTCACCAGATTGGGCACCGCGTCACGGTATTGAGAGACGGCCAGTATATAGGGACCCTCGACGTCAAGGAGGCCTCTCTGGAGACCTTGATAAGCATGATGGTCGGGAGAAATATAGGGGCCGGCGAGATAAGAAGGCGCAATGTAGTCAAGCGCGGCCGCGAGGCGCTCAAAGTCTCGGGGCTTACCAGGCACGGCAGGTTTTATGATATTAACCTTTCGATACATGAAGGGGAGGTCGTGGGCCTTGCCGGCCTTGTAGGATCCGGGAGGACGGAGGTAGCGAGGGCCATCTTCGGGATAGACCCCTATGACAGCGGCGAGGTCTTTGTATTCGGGGAGCGCCTCCCTAAGGGGTCCCCTGCTCATTCTGTCGAACGAGGTCTCGGTTTCCTGCCGGAGGATCGAAAGGACCTGGGGCTGGCCCTCGGGATGAGTGTAAAGGACAACATGGTCCAGGCGAGCCTCAGGAGCGTATCCAACTTTGGTTTTATCGATTTTCGAAGGGAGAGGGACGTCGCCCAGGGATTTGTCAAGCAACTTCGCATAGCCACGCCCTCTATCTACAGGCTTGTGAGATTCCTGAGCGGGGGGACCCAGCAAAAGGTGGTCCTCTCCAAGTGGCTCGCGACCAAAGCCCGGATACTGATCTTCGATGAGCCGACCCGTGGGATTGACGTCGGGGCGAAGGCCGAGATATATAGCTTGATCGACGAGCTTGTAAAGCAGGGCGTCGCCATATTGATGATTTCATCGGAGCTTCCGGAGATTTTGGGCATAAGCGACAGGATCTACGTGATGCGCGAGGGCCGGATTACCGGCGAATTCCACAGGGATGCCGCTACAAGAGAGCGGATTATAAGCTATGCCATGGGAAAGGGACGTGAATATGACGCCGCAGCTGGTAAGGGCTGAATCACAGCCGTCACCAAGGGCCCGGGCATCTATCCTGAGCAAGGTCCCGGGGGTCCTGTATGCTTTCATCTTCTTCATCGCCGTTTTCGGAGTCAGGGCGAGGGGGTTTCTCTCCCTTGCTAACCTGGTAAATGTCTCGCTTCAAGGGTCTATCCTGGCCATTGTGTCCCTGGGGATGACCCTGGTGATAATGACCGGCGGGATAGACCTTTCCATCGGATCGGTGCTAAGCCTTGCAGGGGCGGTAACAGGCCTGCTCCTCCATGGGGGTAGCCCCGTACCTCTGGCCATCCTCGCAGGGCTCTTGACCGGCATGGTTTGTGGTGCGATCAATGGGTTTTTGATTTCGAGACTCAACTTCTTCCCCTTTATTTCTACCTTTGGAATGATGGGCATTGCGCAGGGCATCGCCCTGGTGCTGACCGACGGGGCCTCACTGCCAGGCTTTTCCCCTGCATTCAGGGCGATTGGAGACAGCGTGGTCATCGGTATACCTCTCCCGGTCTGGATCGCCGGGGCGGTATTCGGTGTGATCTACTTCTTCCTCTATAAGACAACCTTTGGCGCGAGGGTTTATGCTGTCGGCGGGAGCAAACAGGTTGCTCGCCTGTCTGGTATCCCGGTAAGCCGGGTGCTGTTATCGGTATATACGATAAGCGGCTTTCTTGCCGGGCTCGGAGGAGTGGTTTTGATCTCGCGCATGAATTCTGCCAACCCTACGGTCGGAGCGGGATATGAATTCGACGCTATTGCGGCTGTAGTGATCGGAGGAACGCCGTTTTCCGGCGGGCGCGGCGGGATAGGCGGGAGCATTCTGGGGGCTGCGGTGATATCTGTGCTCAAAAACGGCCTGAATCTCATGGGCCTTTCTGCGCCATGGCAGTTGACGGTCATCGGGCTTATGATCACAGCCGCCATAGTGGTGGACGTCATGATATACAACCGCAAATCATAGAGGAAGGAATGGTGGCATGAGACGGTTCCTCCTTGGAAACACCAGGCTTTTGATTGCACTGGCGATCGTTATTGCGCTCACCTTTATGAGCCCTGTCTTCCTCACCAAGGATAACCTGCTCAATGTCTTGCGACAGATGGCCCTCCTGGTCATCCTGAGCATAGGGATGACAATGGCTATTATCACGGGCGGCATCGACCTCTCGATAGGGTCTGTGCTCGCGCTTTCCAGCTGCCTTGCCGCATCTTTCCTCAAACGCGGGGACTCCATGTGGCCGGGGGTCATGGTGGCATTTGCCATCGGGGGCGCGGCGGGCCTCTTGAACGGCATCATGATAGCGAAGGTCAAGCTGCCGCCTTTCATCGCGACGTACGGTATGGGCTGGATAACAAGGGGTATCGCCTATGTCTACATGGGCGGCAATATAATCTACGGCTTTAGGCCGCAGTTTCGATTCCTGGGGGCAGGGTATCTCATGGGGATACCCATGCCCATCATTGTGATGGCCTGTGTTTTCACGGCCTTTTATATCTTCCTTCACAGGACGGTCTATGGCAGGAACATCTATGCGGTGGGATGCAATGAGGCAGCGACCAGGTTATCCGGGGTGCGCACGGACAGGGTCATCATCATGGTATACACGCTGAACGGGCTCTTGGTCGCCCTCGCCGGGCTACTCTATATAGCTCGGCTCAATGCTGCCGAGCCTGTCATCGGGGAATCCTTCCCGCTCGAAGCTATCGCCGCCACCTTAGTCGGCGGGACCCCGTTTACGGGGGGCGAGGGAGGCATCACGGGCACGCTCTTCGGTGCCTTTATACTCACACTGTTGTCCAACGGGATGAACCTGCTCGGGGTCTCGTCCCTCTGGCAATCTGCCGTTCTAGGGAGCGTCATCGTGCTGGCAATACTGGCGGAGGAGGTGAGCAAGCTATTAACCGGTGCCGGCCCGAGGCTCAAACGTATATCTCCGAGTCCATAAAGACATACGAGGAGGTGCTACCATGAAGAAGGCGATGAAGATATGTCTTGCCATGTGCCTTGTGCTGGTATTTGTGGCGCTGGGAGTCGCTCAGGCGGCGGAGAAACCCTTTGAGATCGTCATAATACTGAAAAACCTGGTAAACCCCGTATGGATCGATATGAAGAAGGGTGCAGAGGACGCGGCGGCCAGGTATGGCGCAAAACTTACCGCGCTTGCTCCGCTCAAGGCGGATAACAATGAGGAGCAGGTCAGGGCAATCGAGGATTCCATAATCAGAAAGGTGGATGCCATTGTCCTGATACCTTCAGATTCCAAGGGGATCATCCCCGGGATAGAGAAGGCCAACAAGGCTGGAATCCCGGTCATAAACGTCAATACGAAGGCCCACGGCGGCAAGTGTGAGACCTTTGTAGCGGTAGAGAACTATGATGCTGCCTTCAAGGTAGCCGACGCGATGGCCAAGAAGCTAGGCGGGCAGGGCAAGGTCATAATCCTGGAGGGGGTGCCGGGGGCACAGAGCACCATGGACCTGAATGCAGGCACCGTCGACGCCCTCAAGAAATACCCGGGCATCAAGGTCGTGGCCTCGCAAACAGCCAAATTCCAGCGTGCTGAAGCAATGAGGGTCATGGAGAACCTGCTGCAGCGCTACCCGGATATCGACGCGGTCCTGGCAGCAAACGATGAAATGGCGCTAGGAGCGGTTGAAGCCATCGATGCTGCGGGCAAGACGGGCAAGATACTGGTCTCGGGCCTTGACGCCAATGCTGACGCCGTAAAGGCGATAGCAGAGGGCAAGTTGACCATGAGCTGTGATAAGCGTTCATACCAACAGGGGTATGTCGGGGTTGAGATGGCCGTCAAGTTCTTGAGAGGGGAGAAGATCCCGGAGCGGGTCGTCATCGAGACGACGCTGGTCGACAAGAGCAACGTGGACCAGTATCTCAAGAAATAGCCCGGCAGGCAGAAATGAAACTGTAAGCGGGGGGCGACTACCCACGCCCGCGTGCCCGGTGGTGCGAGGGGACGGGGGCGAGTCGCCCCCTGCTACTCGATCTCGCCTTGCCGGACCTCCCTGACCTTGTCGCGGGCCCTTGCGAGGCGCTTCAGAGTTTTCTCCTTGCCAAGTATTGCGATGACCTCGAACAGGCCCGGGCTTGCGGCGCGGCCGGTGAGCGCGACACGTGTCGGGTGTATGACTTCGGCGGCCTTCATGCCGAGGGTCTCGGCCAGGGCCCTGAGCGTTTTTTCGATTTCCTCCCGGGTAAACGGCTCACAACGGGCAAGGCTCTCTTCCACGTTTTTCAGGATCTCCTCCACACCGGGCCTTGTGAAAAACTTCTTCACAGCTCCTTCATCGAACTTTACCTCATCCCAGAAGAAGAAGTCAGCTACTTGGACGATATCCTTCAGGGTCTTGAGCCTCTCCCGCGCAACCTCCACCACATCCCGCACCAGCGAGATATCCTCCCTTGACGGGATGTCGCCAACCAGGCCCGCCTCAGCCAGGAATGGCAGCATAAGGTCGCCCAGCCGGTTACGATCCGCCAGATGGATATGCTGGCTGTTGACCCATTCAAGTTTCTTCATATCAAAGATGGCGGGGTTCTTGGATACGCCGTCTAAAGAAAACTTCTGTATAAGTTCATCAACGGAGAATATCTGTTGCTCGGCGTCATAGGCCCACCCCAAGAGTGCAAGATAGTTCACCATGGCCTCCGGCAGGTACCCCATCTCTTTGTACTGCATCACCGACATAGCTCCGTGGCGCTTGCTGAGCTTTGTGCGGTCCGGCCCCAGGATCATGGATACATGGGCAAATTCGGGCAGAGGATATCCCAGGGCCTTGTAGAGCATGATCTGCTTTGGGGTATTGGGGAGGTGTTCCTCAGCCCGGATTATGTGGGTCATCTTCATGAGAGAATCGTCAATTACACACGCCAGGTTGTACATTGGAAACCCGTCGGATTTCATTATGACGAAATCATCAAAGGACGAATTATCGAACCTGACGTCCCCCCGAATGAGGTCGTGGACTATCGTTTCTCCCGGAGGCACAGCAAATCTTAAGGCGGGTTTCCGGCCTTCTGCCTCCATCTGGGCCCGCTCCCTCGCTGTCAATTCGCGGCATCGCCCGTCATACCCGGGGGATTCACCGCGAGATAGCCTTTCTTTCCTTCTTTCCGCCAATTCTTCCGGGGTGCAGTAACAGGGATAGGCCATTCCCATATCGACAAGTCTCCTGGCGCAATCTGCATAATACTCAAGGCGCTGGGACTGGAAATACGGGCCATAGTCGCCGCCGACCCCCGGCCCCTCATCCCATTCCAGGCCAAGCCATCTCATGGCCTCGATTATTGTATCAGCGGATTCCTCCGTTGAACGCTGGACATCGGTATCCTCAATTCTAAGTATGAAGCTACCCCCAAAATGGCGGGCAAACAGCCAGTTAAATAACGCTGTACGGGCACCGCCCACATGAAGGTAGCCCGTTGGGCTCGGCGCAAATCTGCATCTGACTTTGCCATTCATGGTTGCGTATTATCCTCCCTCCGGTTTAAGGCCATTATATATTCTGCCGCGGGCAAGTTCAACATCCACCAGTGTACATGGATGGAGTATTGTGTCACCTGTCGCTATCTCGCCTGCAGGCGAGATAGCGGCATCCGCCCGGCAGCCCGGAGGGGTTAGGGGGTAGGAAGACAGCACCAAGTTACAAGGATGGCACCGGGTCAGACCACCGGGTTTTCTCCATTGTGGATCTCATAGCTCCAGTTTGCGCCGTTGTTATTGTCCCAGTTGTTTGCGCTATCCCTAAAGCAGAAGTTGAACCTGGACGTCTCATCAATGCTAATAGGGACCACGGTGGTCCACATGTTATCCGTGGTCTTTGTCATTGGGATATCCCGCGTATCCCTCCAGCTGTCATTGGGCCCAAAGCCCATATGGAGATAGACCTGATCAGCACCGCTCCGGGCGAGCAGGCCGTCATACTTCACAGTGACCTCGCTACCCGCGGTTATAGGGGTCGGCCTTACATACACCCCGTCGTCTCCCCTGTACTCCGCCCCAGGCTCGGTCCTGGTACCCCTGCGCGCGGCCCCTGTCATTTCCTCAGCCCTGTGACGGCCTCGCCCGTGCCCGCAACATGTGCCGGGCTCGTTCGCGATCTCCACGTCACGCGGGAGTCCTCCTGCCGTCTTCTCCTTTTCTTTACGTCTACCAAACCAAAAGACCATCTTTAGAAAGCCTCCTCCTACTCACCGCCATACCTGTGACGGGAAGACAAGAGTTCGGAAACCATGATTAGTGTCCCCCGCTCCCCCAGGGCATATAGATGAAAATTCCACCTTGATCCAATGGCGGCGGGTCATACTGGTGAAGGGAGGCTAGTACTGATCCTTCTTGCCTCGTGGGCCGATCTTGATTCTTCTTCTGACGTTTTTGCCGAAGAGATCAAGAAATTCCCGGCTTACCAGACTTGTAAGCCTGGCTTTTACCCCCTTCCAGCTACCTTCGTTGACAAAGAGGTAGGCGGCCCCGATAATAACAAGGCTTGCGATTATCCAAAATATTCCGGTCCATCCACCCCGGGCCTCCCGGCTGGCACGGCCGGTCTGTTCCCTTTGGGCACCGGGCGTGCGGCCCGCAGGTGGCGGTCCCGTGATCCCATAGAGCAGCCGGGGCAGGGCACCTGTCAGGGTTGCTATAGAACGTTCTGCCGCATACCTGCTGTTTTCCTGGCTACCGACCTCGAAAAGCAGGGCCCTTGGGGATAGATCCTGGTTGTAACCGCCTGCGCCATAGAATATACCTCTTATGAGCCCGGGGAACTCCCTGTCAGCAACGTTCTTGATAGCCCAGGCAAATTGTTCGTTTGCCGACATATTGGGATTCTCTCGCCCCACCACTATCATGACGCGAGCCCCCGGCTTACCGTCGAGGGTTGTGGCATACTGCTCGAGGGGAGCAGCATCGCGGTGAATATCGAAAATCGCATCGGGACCGTTCTTTAGCAATTGGACAGCAGTCCTTCTTGACCGCTCGTAGGCAGCCCCATCATGCGGGAGGTGAACAGCATACGAGTGATGGACATTTACCCCATAACGTTCAAGGGCAGTGGTGAGAGTTGCCCCGACTTTATAGATGCCGCCCCTGGGCTCGATTGCCTCAGCCCCGTCCGTAGGGATATATGACTCATCGCTGTGAGTATGGTAGGTAGCTATCAGCATGCGGGGCCCGCCCTGGGCGCTCCGCGCCGCTCTCGCCTCCAACTCTGCACTCCACGCGCTTTGGAATTCCCTGGCCTTGGCCTCGAGGTCGGCTATCCGAACGAACCGCGCATGGGCCACGTGTCCTCTGGTCTCGACGATTTCATAGAGATGGTTGTCGGCATCCAGGAAACGGTCGCCTTTCCTTACAACCAGGCCTGTCTCCATGATGACGTTGTCCGTCTTCTCATCCCTTATGGTGAAAAAGCCCTTTCTTAACTCTTCGTGGGCCGAAGCTGGGGAGGAATCAATCGACAGGAGCGACAGGAAGAAAACAAGCAGGAATGGCATCACATGGCGCATTCTGACATGACAATCGCGGTACACTGGACTCACCCCGATATCTAGTATGTGGATATCGGGGTGATGGTAATTCAGGACTACCGGGGCTGGCTATCAGAACTTTACCTTTACAGGTTCCCTTGATGACTCCTCAATCTCAAAGAAGTCTTCCTGGCGGAATCCAAACATCCCAGCGATAATATTGCTTGGGAATGATTGGATCATGGTATTGAACTTCATGACGGTATCATTATAAAACTGCCGGGCATATGCAATCTTGTTTTCGGTGCCGGCGAGCTCTTCCTGCAACATCATGAAGTTCTGATTGGCCTTGAGCTCGGGGTAGGCTTCGGCAACGGCGAAGAGCGAGCGGAGTGCGCCGGTTATGGCATTCTGGGCTTCGGCTTGCTCGCCTACGGTCCTGGCAGACGCCATCTGAGCCCGAGCACGGGTCACCATATCGAAGGTCTCTTTCTCGTGAGCGGCATAGCCCTTTACTGTCTCGACCAGGTTTGGAATGAGGTCATAGCGCCTCTTGAGCTGGACGTCAATCTGCGACCAGGCGTTCTTGACCCTTTGCCTCAGCAATACGAGCCGGTTGTAGGTGGACACGAATAGCAGGCCTATTAATACAACAATGATAAGCAGTACGATACCCAAGCACGATCCCCCCAATCTCCTACGTTGTTGGTCTTGCTTCACCGCAGGACCGGTCCCTTGCGAGGCTTACGCCATATATGATCTACCTTTTGCCGGCAAGCCTCCGAGCCCTCGTTTGGACCTCTTCAAATACCCTCTCCTCATCTATGGTAAGAATCCGTCCTTCTTCCATGACGACCTGACCGTTTATTATCACCGTTGAGATGTCATCTGAATGGGCTGCATATACGAGGTGAGAGACCACGTCATGTGCGGGAACCATATGGGGACGGTGGGCATCAACCAGGATTATATCGGCCAGCTTCCCGGGCTCAATAGAGCCTATCATTTTACCAAGTCCGACCGCCCTGGCTCCAAATGTTGTCGCCATCCTAAGTGCCGTCCGGGCGGGCAAGACGGTAGGATCTAGCGAAGTAACCTTGTGGATGAGGGCGCAAAGCCGCATCTCTTCCACCATGTCCAGGTTGTTGTTGCTTGCCGCCCCGTCTGTGCCAATCCCCACAGTGATCCCCATTTTCAACATCTCCGGCACGGGCGCGATTCCCGAGGCGAGTTTCAGGTTGCTGGTCGGGTTATGGGCTACACCCACCCCGAATTGAGCCAATATCTCCATGTCCTCGCGCGAAAGGTGCACGCAGTGGGCTGCAAGCACCTTAAGCTCAAAAAGCCCGGCGTCCTTGAGGACCTTTACTGGAGAGGAGCCATAGCGCTCCACACACTCCCGGACCTCTTTTTGGGTCTCTGAAATATGGATATGGAGTCCGACCCCCAACATTTCGGCCTCTTTGACAACCTTCTCAATAAAAACGGGTGGGCACGTATAAATGGCGTGCGGCCCCAGCATGGTTGATATCCTGCCCCCGGCCTTGCCATTCCAGCGACGGCAAAAGGTGATAGCCTCTTTGAGAGATCCCTCCGCGCCGGGGGCGACGCCTATGAGGCCCCTTGACAATACCCCGCGCATGCCGGATATCTCCACCGCTTCTGCTACCTTATCCATAAAAAAATACTGGTCCGCGAATGTGGTGACGCCCGACCTGATCATCTCATCGCAGCTCAATAGAGTCCCCCAGTACACATCATCGGCGGTAAGACGCCTTTCAGCTGGCCATATCTTAGTCTCCAGCCATTCTGCCAGAGGTAGGTCATCAGCATAGCCCCTGAAGAGGGTCATTGCGGCATGGGTATGAGCATTTACAAAACCTGGGAGAGCTATCTTGCCTGTCGCATCGATAACTCGCGCGTGCCTCTCGGGGCCGGGTGTTGCGACCGTTTCGACGGATCCCTGTGCCGCGGCCCGAAGGTTCGCCCCGACCGCCGCTATTTTGCCGTCCGAGATCAGGATATCGCCTCCCTGGATAACCTCATCCCGCTCGTTCATGGTCACGATGGTGACGTTTTTTATCAGGATGTCGCTCATCGCTATGCCTCCCTTAGCTTCTTGACAGGCTGGAGGCTCCGGAGGCTTGACGTATATGGCGGGCGCAGGACTCCCACCTCGGTGATGATGGCTTTAATAAATCGAGCCGGCGTGACGTCAAACGCGGGATTTATGGCTGCCACTCCCTCAGGAGCTATGGGCACGCCGCGGAAGTGGGTAACCTCACCCGGGGATCTCATCTCTATCGGGATACTATCTCCATCCGGAGTCTCGAGGTCGATGGTAGATGTGGGCGCGGCAACATAAAACGGCACGGAATGCTCCCTCGCGATCACTGCGACCTGATACGTGCCGATTTTGTTAGCCACGTCTCCGTTGGCGGCTATCCTATCTGCACCGACTATCACCATATCGACAAGTCCGGCTTTCATAACATATCCTGCGGCATTGTCGGTTATGAGCGTGACCGGTATGCCATCCTGCTGGAGCTCCCAGGTGGTAAGGCGGGCACCCTGGAGGTAAGGCCGGGTCTCGCAAGCTATGACAGAGACCCTTTTGCCGATTGCTTGGGCTGCGCGCACGACCCCAAGGGCCGTGCCATACCCGGCTGTCGCCAGGGCTCCAGCGTTGCAGTAGGTCAGGATAGTACCTCTATCAGGCACAAGAGGGGCTCCATAACGACCTATTTCCATATTGGCGCGGACGTCCTCGGCAAAAATGGCGTTTGCTTCTTCGACCAGAGCCTGGGCGATCTCTTGGGGCGGCTTGCCCGCGAGAGAACGCGCGCGTCGCAACATGCGCTCCACGGCCCAGGCGAGGTTCACCGCCGTAGGCCTCGAACGGCGCAGGGTCTCTGCGG
Source organism: Bacillota bacterium (assembly GCA_012842565.1). GTDB lineage: Bacteria > Bacillota > SHA-98 > Ch115 > Ch115 > DUSO01. The sequence goes on along the minus strand of DUSO01000192.1, from coordinate 4,071 downwards.
CATCTTCGATGCGATCCAGGAAGCGATCCAGGAAACTTTCCTGCCGGCATGCCTCAAGGGCTCCGAGAGCGACGCCATAGGCTGCTGCAGCTCCTATCGCAGGGGCGCCCCTGACTACCATATCGGATATGGCCTTCGCAACGGCCTCCGGGCTTGAACATTCGACGTAGCGGGTTTCATGGGGGAGCTCTCTCTGGTCCAGGAGCAGTAACTTGCCGTCCTGCCAGATAAGTGAATTCGTCTTATATCCCCCCTGATCCTCATGCTTCACGGCTGCGCGCGGCGGTTGCCTCTTGAGGCGTCGCGGTTGCCTCTTGAGCTATGCCCGGGCAGTCGCACCCAGGCCGGGCGGGCAATGTCTCGATCGTCCTGGCTATGATCTTGCGCAGCCTCTCACTGTTTTCATGCATGACTTCAACTACTTCCTGGTGGCTGAGCGGCCTTGAAGATATGCCGGCGGCGAAATTGGTGACGACGGCAACGGCCGCATAGCAGATGCCTGCCTCGCGGGCCAGGACGCACTCGGGCACATTGGTCATCCCGACCACGTCTCCGCCCAGGAGACGAAACATCCTTATCTCTGCGGCAGTTTCAAATCGAGGGCCTTCGGTGGCGACATAGGTGCCTCGCACGTGTGTAGGGATTCCGAGATCCTGTCCTGCCTTTATGAGACATGCGCGTATCTCTTTGCAATACGGCTCTGTAAAGTCGGTATGAACTACGCCCCCATCCCCGCCATCAAAAAAGGTACTCGCCCGTGCTTTGGTGAAGTCGATGAACTGGTCAAGCACCACGCAATCACCGGGCTTCATATCGGGGTTTAGGGACCCGACTGCAGATGTAGCGATTATCCGTGTAACTCCGATCTGTTTCAGGGCGGAGATGTTGGCCCTGTAGTTGACTTTGTGTGGGGGAATGGAGTGGGTCCAGCCGTGCCGCGCTATAAAGGCGACTTCTTCTTCTCCATAGGTCCCGGTCTTGACGGCGGCATCTCCATACGGGGTTGAAATCACATGTTCGCAAATGTCCTTTAACAGGCCTGGGTCTAAGACCCCTGTCCCACCTATTATAGCTACCCGCACGGCACGTATCGCTCCTTGTGGAATGGCATTGTAACATGGCTTTTAAGCATAGCGTCATCTAGCATAATTATAAGGTGTCAGGGCGCGATGGGCAAGCCCGGAAGGAGACGGGACCATGCGACGCTATCATTTACCAGCGTTGCCGGCGTCCTTAGGAGGCGCGATGTACTTTAGTGCCTCACGCCTTGCGTTCGGCGCTTTGAGTAGCTCTACGAAAGCCGCAAGTGTCCACCCCTTCTGCTGGTAGGCAAGTCCCAGGAGGAGGTGGGTGTATTCATTTGAAGGGTCTATCTTGAGGGAGTTTCTAAGGAGCGATATCGCGTCATCCAGGCGGCCGAGCCGGGTATAGAGGTACGCTAGATAGTGCGTGAGCCACACATTGTATGGATCCAGACTCATGAGCCGCTCGAAACATGTGGCCGACTTCTGGTCTTCTCCAATGGCATAGTAGGCAAAGGCAAGGCTATTCAGGGCCAGCATGTCATCCGGGCACTCTTTGAGTCTCTCAGTATTCTCTCGAATCACCGACGCTGCCCTGGTCTGGTAATCACCAGTGGAGAGAATGCGAAACTCGTCATTGGCCTTTGACCACTGTCCTGTATTGGCATAGGCTGCCGCAACCAGGAGGTGGGATTGCCAGTCGTCCGGTGGGGCTGAGCCATTCTCCCTGATGAGCCGGTGCCAATCAACGGGGGCTCTACATGGCGGCGCAGTGGCCTTCTGTGCCCCGGATTTCTCTCCCTCGGTCTGCCACGCGTTGGTTACGGAGGCCGCCATTACCAGGGTCAAGGCTACGGCGATGCCCGGCACCAGGTATTTCGCCGCACATTTCGTGGCAAGGGCTGACAATGTTGATATTCCATGGATTACCGTACGCATTGATAGACACCGATTCCAGTTTCCAAGATGCTAGCTCGGGGCGTAACCATCTCCGGACGTGACCATTTCTGGGCGCAGGGAGACGTTACTCCTTACAGGCTTTACTGCATGTTGAGCAGGGCCTCTTTCAGGCGCCGCATCCCTTCTTTCACCTTTTCTGTAGATGTTGCATAGGAGAGCCTCACACATTCATCGTCCCCGAAGGCGGACCCTGGGACTAATGCTACCCTCGCTTCGGCCAGGAGGGCTTCACAGAAACTTGCGGAATCCTTGACCTGCACGCCGCCAAGGCGCCGGCCATAGAGGCTTGATACCCTGGGAAACATGTAAAAGGCTCCCCGGGGCAGGTTGAACTCTATCCCCGGGATATCGCGCAGGCCCTCCGCCACCAGGTCCCGGCGCGCCTTAAACTCCGAAACCATCTGCCTTGTCCAGTCCTTCGGGCCCCGGAGTGCTGCAATCGCGGCCTTCTGGGAAATGGAGACGGGGTTGGATGTGGTGTGGCTCTGGATGTTAGCCATCGCCTTTATGATCTCCTGGTCCCCGGCGACATAACCTATGCGCCACCCGGTCATGGCAAAGCCCTTCGACACGCCGTTGACGACCAGGGTGATTTCTTTGATCTCATCCCCCAGAGATGCAATGCTCACGTGCTCTATGCCATCATATACGAAATCCTCGTAAATCTCGTCAGAGATAACGTAGACCCCGTGCTTTAGAGCAACTTCTGCTATAGCTTCGAGCTCGCTCCTGGTATAGACGACCCCGCTCGGATTGCAGGGACTGTTTATGATCATGAGCTTAGTCCTCTTGGTTATGGCCGAGGCGAGCGCTTCAGGCGATACCTTGAAGCCCTGGCCAAAATCGGCCTTGACAAACACGGGGATGCCGCCGTTTAACCTCACCTGTTCGGGGTAGCTCAGCCAGTAGGGCGAAGGTATTATGATTTCGTCCCCGTCCTCGCACATTGCCTGCATTATGTTGTAAATGGCGTGCTTGGCGCCGCACGAGACTATGACCTGTGAAGGCTGGTAGTCGAGGTTATTGTCGCGCTTCAGTTTTTCACATATTGCCTCCTTGAGCTCCGGAGAGCCGGAGGCCTGCGTGTATTTTGTATAGCCACGATTAATGGCGTCTATGCCAGCCTCTTTGACATAGTCCGGCGTATCGAAATCTGGTTCCCCGATGCCAAAGGAGACTACGTCAATTCCTTTCTTGCGCATTTCGGAGACCATGGAATCTACTCCAAATGTCTTGGACGGCGCTATGGCAGATACGCGTCGAGCGAGTTTCAAAGAAATCACCTCCAGGACTCACGACCAGCGCGGTCACCCTGTTTATTCTACGCATCTTATGGAAATCCTTTGAGCGCAGGCAGGAGCCCTGTTTACATGGACCGGTGACCGTCCCTTTCCAATATTCCGGGCGTGGGTTAATATTTTGGTATGAAGGCGAGGCCGCATAGGTCCGGAACGTCCGCGTCCGGTAGTCCGCGTGAGGCAATATATTTATTTGGTATGGAGGCGAGGCCTGTGGAATCTTTGGGAAGTAAAGGAAAGACAAATAACGAGGACAAGGCCAGGGTGGAGATATCCATATCGGGGATGAGCTGCGCTTCCTGCGCGGTGCGGGTCGAAAACGCGCTAAAGGATATCCCCGGCGTCACCTCTGCGGCCGTCAATTTCGCAACGGAACGTGCAACAGTGGAGTATAACCCTGCCCGAGTCTCTCTCGCCGACATTCACCAGGCTGTAAGGAATGCAGGCTACGATGTCATAAGCGAGGGTGAGGATAAGGCCACCATCACCGACCTCGAGAAGATCGAACGCGAACGCGAGATAAGGGATCTCAAGTTGCGGCTATCGATAAGCATCGTCCTCACAGCCTTTATTTTTGTGGGCTCAATGCGTGAGTGGTTACCATGGATCCCCCGGGTCCTTTCCGACCGTGTAGTCCTCTTTTTGCTTACCACCCCGGTGCAGTTCTGGGCTGGGTGGAGATTCTATCGCGGGGCGTATGCCGCCGCAAGGCACGGGACCCTCGACATGAATGCCCTGGTTGTCATCGGGACCACTTCCGCCTACCTCTATAGTGTGGTGGCCACCTTTGC
>DUSO01000191.1 GCA_012842565.1 Bacillota bacterium | reverse complement strand
TCTACGGCAACCGCCGGGGGCCGGATTTCAGAGAACCGCCCGGGCTCATCCGGCAGGAAGTATGCGGCACATCCGGCATGCTCCCGACCCCATTCTGCCCCTGGACCAAAACCGAGATATTCAAGGCAGAGACCGTACCCAAGGCCCCCTGTTCCTGGCACAGTCCCGGGGCCGTGAGCACGGCTAAGGAGAAGAAACGGTGACCGGGGGTATAGTGCTGGTCAGAGCCGACCGGGGCCAGCCATGGCCCGCATTGGATTTCCATTCGTGGAGGATTATCATATCGCACGTAGAAATAACCAAAGACGCCAGGGCGTTCCACATGACAGGAGCACGCGCCAGGTTCCTCTGTAATGGCGCTATGGGGGCAGGAACATGAATAAGCAGAAAGATAAGCAGTTTGTGTCGGACCTAAAGCCGGGGCAGGGGGTTTCCAGCCCCTTTCTCGCAAAGGACAAGCAACTCATAGGATTTGCAAACCGCCAGGGCCAATTCCTGCAGGCCACGCTTGCCGACAAGACCGGCGAGATCAAGGCCGTGATGTGGGAGAGTGCAGAGAGTGCCTTCTCTGCCTTTGAGGACGGGGATATCGTCTGGGTCGAGGGCCAGATAAAGACCTATAAGGGGAGCCCGCAAGTCACCATTCACGATATACGGAGTTGCGAAGCAGGGTCCTACAACCTGGAGGATTTCCTCCCGCGCACAAGTAAAGATACCGAGTTCCTCCTCCAGAAGCTTCGCGATGAGGCGGCGTCTGTCAAGGATCCTTTCCTATGGATGCTCCTGGAGTCATTCCTGGATGACCCCGGGTTCGTGAACGCCTTTCTGGCGGCCCCAGCCGCAAAGTCCATCCACCATGCATACCTGGGCGGCCTTATCGAGCACACGGCCAATGTGGTAGACATAGTCGTCCACATGGCGCAGATATATCCGGCACTTGATAGGGACCTCCTGGTGGCAGGCGCAATCCTCCATGACGTGGGCAAGGTCGTGGAATATAGATTTGACGGACTCCTGGATGTTACAGACGAAGGACGGCTGCTCGGACACATAGTCATAGGCGACCGTATGGTAAGCGAGAAAATCAAGATGATCGAGGATTTTCCCAAGGAGCTCGAAATGAAGCTGCGCCATATGGTTATAAGCCACCATGGGGCCTATGAATACGGATCACCGCGGCGCCCCAAATTCGCCGAGGCGTGCGTGCTCCATTACGCGGACAACATGGACGCCCACACCGCCCGGTTTATACAGATTCAAGAGGCAAACAAGAACAGGTCCGCCCACTGGAGCCCTTATGATTCTGTCTTTGAAAGGTATGTCTACCTGGGCCGGAGGGGCGAGGAGAGCAGGGACGAGATAGCGGCAGCTGGGATGGAGATCCCTTGCGAAGGGGCGGCCTCCCAGGGCATTGGGAAAGATCGCGCCGGAGGCGATGAATAGCGTCTGCCTTCGGAGACCGGCTACAGAGATGGGAAAGCCGCGGCCCGCCACCCGGATAAGAGCCGCACGGCCAGTCGCTTCATGAGAATCGCACAGCCAGTCACCTAGGCTGAAATGTTGGAGGCGGGCACCGAAGCATGGGGCCCGTAATCGGAGAAGGGCAAGGAGTCCGATTACGGCGACCACCGCAGCTAGAGAACAAAAGCGTCAAAGGCCTCTGCGACGCCCTCCCCATCACACGCCCGGGTCACGTAATCCGCCTCGGCCTTGACCTCATCGGAGGCATTTGCGACTGCGACGCCAAGGCCCGCGGCTTTGAGCATCTCTATGTCATTCTCTGAATCGCCGATGGCCATGGTCTCCTCGCGCTTGATCCCGAACCTGCCGGCAAGCGCCATGAGGGCCTGACCTTTCGAAGCTCCCTTATTTACAATCTCGACAAATGTGGGAAGGGATATGGCGATGTTGAGCCTATCTCCAAACCTCGCCCGGAGAAGCGGCACATGGCTTTTCGCAATATCCTCTCTCGCAATGATGAGGAGCTTGGTGGGATCCTGTTGCACAAACTTCAGCAGATCATCCACGACAACCATCTTCGCATCGTAGCGATTCCGGTACATGATGGCTTCTTCTGACATCTTATTGACGTAGACCACGTCATCTATGTAGGCGTTTATGTGCAAGTTATTTTCCATGGCATACCGGATGACCTCGCGGGCCGTGTCGCACGGGACTGGCAGGTGGTGGTAGACCTCTTTCGAGCGTGCCGACTTTATAAGCGCCCCATTATACGTGATAAGCGGGACATCGATGCCCAGCTCATCCGCTATGGGGAGAACGGCCGAAAACATCCTCCCACTCGCTATAGTCACCACGACACCCTGACCTACTGCCTCTTTGATTGCCGCCTTGCCTGCCTGAGAGATATGAAATACCGAGTCCAGCAGGGTGTCATCAAGGTCGATAGCCACGAGTTTTACTGCCAATAAATCACGCCCTTTCTTGCCTCCCCTTTGTGCCTGTCGATCTCAATTATGCCCTGCCGGGGAGGTAATGTCAACGTGGCGTGACGCTGCGCTGTGTGGCACTACAACATGGCGCTATGATTTGGGGCGCTATGACGTACCGCCCCCTCTACCAGCCGAACTGACCGCACAAAAAAGAGGCCGAGCAGGGGTTTCGCCCCGTTGCTCAGCCTCTGATCTTTCCAGTCAGCTCGAGTGATATAAATGGCCTATTTGATGATACCAACGCGCTCCAGGGATGCATAAGGAGGTCCGGCTCAAGCACGTTATGTTCACTTAGGACGGCGTCGATGCGTACGTCATATACCTTCCGAGCCCGCCGTCCTCAATCCATTCAAATAGAGCTCTCTCAAGCCGTTTTGAAACCTCCTGGTGGGCGCAACGCGTGTTGTATAGCCCGTGGAGAAGTGGTAAACTTATGAAAGAATACCACACCGCATGATCCGGTGACCCGTGACCGGTGTCTTGTGATCCAGTGGCCCGTGACCTGGTGACCGTGATCCGTTACCCCGGCCGCCTGCCTCGACATTGGGGCTGGACTGGGACGAGCACCGTTATATGCGCACCATCAATATTTAGAACCCGGAGATGCGCATTGAGAATTGAAAGAGGACGGTAATTATGGAACGAATCGCAGGAGACATCACTCAACTGATTGGCCGCACACCGCTAGTGCGACTAAACAAAGTCACGTATGGAGCGAGAGCCGAGGTCGTGGGCAAGCTGGAATCATTCAACCCCGCAGGCAGCGTCAAGGACCGGATCGCATACAGCATGATAACCGCAGCAGAATCAGCGGGACGG
>DUSO01000190.1 GCA_012842565.1 Bacillota bacterium | reverse complement strand
CGGCGGGTTGCGTGGATGCTTTCATAGATTTCCGTGGCGACAACACCCTCCTCGACCTCGGGGCCAGCCTGCTCATAGCGAGGGAGGCGGGCGCGGTGGCGACGCAGTTCAACGGGGACCCAATCGACTGCACCCTCAGACCGGTGGGCCGTTTGTCCTTGCTTGTAGCGGGAAACGGTTGTTTGCACGCTGAACTACGACGCCGCTTGGTCTAGAGGGTGGTGTGCCGACAGATTCGAGTTGGAAGTGGGAGGCAAGCTCATGTCGAAAGGAATCGTACAAGGCCCGGTTACCCCTGTGGGCGTCACTTTGACTGCGATCAAGAAGATGTTTAACGATACGGTCGCCCTCGAGGATGTGACCCTTGAGATACGGCCGGGAGAGTTTTTCACGCTCCTCGGGCCCTCGGGTTGCGGAAAGACGACGCTACTTAGAATCATCGCAGGGTTTGAGAGACCTTCTGCGGGAACGGTCATGGTTGGGAACAAGCGGGTGAATGACATTCCCCCGTGGAATCGAAACATCGGTTTTGTGTTCCAGAACTATGCGCTGTGGCCCCATATGACGGTGTTCTCCAACGTGGCCTACGGCTTGCGCCTGAGGCACCTTGACCGCAAGCAAATAGAGGAACAGGTCGAATGGGCTCTCGGACTTGTGGGCCTTTCAGGGATGGGCAAGAGGGTGCCCGGACAACTATCCGGCGGCCAGCAGCAGCGGGTTGCCATCGCCCGAGCTCTCGTTCTGCGCCCCAGCGTTCTCTTGCTCGATGAACCCCTGTCAAACCTCGACGCCAAGCTGCGCATCGAGACCCGTAAGGAGATACGGTCCCTTCAGCGCGAGCTCGGAATCACTGCTGTGTACGTGACGCATGACCAGGAAGAGGCGCTGGAGATCTCGGATCGTATCGCGGTGATGAACAAGGGGCAGGTGCAGCAAGTAGGCACTCCGGAGGAAATCTATGACTCGCCGCTCACGCGGTTCGTTGCCGAGTTCGTCGGCCTGACCAGCACCGTCCGGGGAGTGATAACGGAGAGGGGAACGTTGCGGTTCGGAGACCTTGATTTGTACACGTTCCCACCATCGTTCGTGGCCAGCGGTGAACTGCCTGCTGCTGGCGAGGAAGTGATCGCTGCAATCCGTCCGGAGAAGATCAGGGTATCAGAGGATGCTTCGGCCCTGCCGCTTAAGGGCAAGGTCGAAGAGGTGACTTACCTGGGAAGTTCTCGCAGAGTCAGGGTTCAAATTGCATCTGCCTCGGCTACCACGCCTCCGCTCACACTCCTGGCAGCGTATGGCGGAGCGGTGAAACCGGGAGCTGAAGTCTCCGTTGAGATCGAGGCTCTCTCGCTCGTGCGATGATGATTGGCCGCCGCGTCATTAGGGTGGGAAGCTGGTTCTCGTTTAACGTCGGCAACGCCCACCTCAGCGTCCTGGAGGACATGCCTTGTTTCGGCTAGGGGGCGAGTAAGGTGCTGTCATTGTCAACATCTTGGAACATTCGACGCTCGCCTACTGCGCACGATGCATTCAGGGAGGTAAGGCGACTCGGGCTTTCAGTCGTTGAACTCTCTCACGTCTGTCGAGGCGACCTCGAATGCATCTTCGAGCTTGTCCGGCGCGGCGAGATCGTCGTGTCGAGCATACATAGCCCCTGCGGCGTCCACCCCGCCAGTGCGGCTCCGCGGTGTTTTTCCGAGGACAACCTTGCATCCACGGACGAGGCGGCGAGGCGGTCTGCGGTCGATGCTGTGAAGCGGAGCATCGAGGCCGGAGTCGCAGTAGGCGCACGGGCGGTCGTCGTGCACCTTGGTTTCGTCGCTGTAGACGGGCACGCCGTTCAACGGCAATTCGTGGAACTGCACAGCTGGTTTGGAGTCGACCCGCAGGGTTATCGCGACATGCTGGCACGCGCTCTGGACGAGCGCCGCAAAAAAGCCCGCCCCAATCTCGATGCAGCGATGAGAAGCCTCTGCGAGATCCTGCCCGTTCTCGATGGGACGGGCATGAGGCTGGCCATAGAGAACAGGGATTACTATCACCAGATCCCCAACCAGGAAGAGATGAGGGCCATCCTCTCCGAGTTCCGGGACGCGCCGATAGGCTACTGGCACGATGTCGGCCACGAGGAGATCCCCAAGAGGGTCGGATGGCTCCAATCGAGCTGGCTGCCGGAGTTTGCCCCGTGGGTTGTTGGGTGCCACCTCCATGACGTCATCGGGTTTCGCGACCACCTGGTGCCAGGTCGGGGTGAAATCGACTTCGTGGAGGTCTTGCGGAAACTGCCGTCGAATGCCTTGAAGGTGATCGAAGTAAACAGCGACATTCCCGGCGAGGATATCCTGGGAGCTTATCAGGCTCTCAGCCGCTTGGTTGCCGGCTCAAGCAGCAGTCCGTCACAAGACGTGGAGGGCCACGTGAAGGATAGTGTTGCCGCATGCTCAGGTCTTGAAGCGCAGGCTTCGGGTCAACATTCGGACCAGGCGCGACCTGGCGCTAAGCACCGGGGCCCATCATAAAGGTTTCCCTTTCGTATTCATACGGACTCTTGAGCCCCAAAGCAGAGTGTAAGCGAATCCGGTTGTAGTAGATAACCGCCCATTGATTCCGGGCGATTCCGATCACCGATCCCGGCAGATGCCGATCAGCAATTTCGGACGAATCCGATCAGTAGTCGGAGCGAAGCGACGCATGCCGGGCCCTATGGGCAAATCTGGTGGAGGGTCCCGCACCATACCTGATCCCATCCGAATCTGTTTGCTTGTTTGTATTCCCGTGGCGGATTCCCGCATCCGAGTTACATGGAGCAAGAATATGGGGCATGGAAATCATGCAGGACCCCACACGTCTTGTGACACTTCCCGCACCTCGACTGAATTCCCGCAGGCCCGTCTGTAGATGGGGACAGACAAAGAGATGTTACGAGAGCGCGCCTGAAATATCGTGACCATGGGTCCATCATGGAGTCACACCTGGTGCAATTTACCTTATCTCAACGTCAAATTAGACCAGCTCCTACACTTTACCTTGCGGGTTGATACACCATTGATGACCATCTCCATCAAGGCCAGAATAAGCGCCTGACCACTCCGCTGATATCCGTTCGAAGAGGTCTGTTGAGAACTTATCAGCTCTTGCACGTGACGATGACGGCAAATTTAATTATCCAATTGTTATCGACTATGGAGGATTTTTTGGACAAATGGCGAAATAGTAGCTCCGGATATCACAATATAGGAAATATGATAACTTATCCTTCACAACTTCATGTTTCGGGTCCTGATCTTGTGGTGTGGGTCCTGGAACTCCAAGGAGGCACGTATGGATGCGTACTAAGATTGCCCGCGACAGCTTGGCGGCGCGTCGCACCGACACTAATGCGACGCTATCCACCATTAATGACAGAATTAAATCGAACCTCCCGCTGATGTCAGACGGTCAGGCATCCCTGGGCCGGTATATCCTCGACCACTTACAGGAGGTGGCGTTCATGTCTGCCGCGGACCTCGCTGTGCAGGCGGGCGTAAGTGAGCCTACAGTCATCCGGTTCGCGAGGGCCCTCGGGTACAGCGGCTACCAAGATCTCCGCAAGGAGGTCCAGAGGTTCCTCAGATTATATCTCGGGCCGGGGGACAAGATACGCGGTTTCCTGACGCTCACGCAGGACCATAAGGCGATCCTTGACAAGGTGTTTGACATCCAGGAAACGCTTCTGAGGGAGACTCGCAGCCTGCTCTCGCACGAGGCATTCTGGTGCGCCGTAGAGGCCATCTGCAAGGCTCGGTGCGTCTTCTTGTTCGGGCAGGGCGCGGGCGTGATCCTCCCTGAAATGCTTAACTTCCGCCTGCAACGATGTGGCTACCACACGTACACGATCACCAGCGGCGGCCGGGACATCTTCGAGAAGCTCCATCTCATAACCGAAAAGGACGCAGTCGTTGCGTTCACTTTCTTTCAGACCGATGAAGACGCCGTTATCGTGCTTGACCACGCCAGGTCCGCGGGAGCCAAGACGAT
>DUSO01000189.1 GCA_012842565.1 Bacillota bacterium | reverse complement strand
CCGAGTCCATACCAGCGTAAATGAAGAGATAAAAATGATCCCGGAGAAAAACAGGATGTATCAAGGGCAAGGGTGCGAAATGTAGGTTGTAATTTGGATAATGAAGGCTTTCTTCCAAACAATCCCTCGTGAAATTGAGGATGCGGCTAAAGTAGATGGATGTTCATGGATTATGATCATTTTTCGAATTATGCTTCCCCTTTCTACACCTGGACTCATAACTGCCGGACTCCTTGCGTTCATCAATGCATGGCAGGAATTCCTATTTGCGCTTGTCTTAACCTCCTCGGCACAGTCCAAGACCTTACCTGTCGCTATGGCTGAGTTTTTTGGCAGACATGGCATGGATTATGGGATGACTAGTACCGGTGCGATTCTAGCCGTAATTCCTGTGGCCGTAATCGCGTTCGTAGCCCAGAAATATATTGTAGAAGGCTTGCTAGCTGGCGCTACGGTAGGATAGTTATGGCGGAGTCCGTTAGGTCTCCGTGTTAGCCTAGAGTAAGAATAGGGAGGGATGGTTTCGATGAAGGTTGCAATGAATACGGTTATCTTCCAAAACCAGCCATTCGAAGAAATTTTGCCATTGATAAAGGATAGTGGGTATGACGGGGTGGAGATAGCCTGGGTTCCGCGAGAACACCCGTTCTACTGGGGTGAGGATGTAGACGTCACGAAGGTAAAGAGAATCTGTAATTCGATTGGATTGGAGGTTTCCTCTATATGCCCTTTCTTCCCGCAGGCATATGACCTTGCAAATACCTCTAATAAAGTAAGGGAGCAAGGAATAAGCTATGTCAGGAATATCATAGACGCTGCCAATGAACTCGGGGCAAAGGTAGTAGTGGTGGTCCCCTCTGCAGTCTGGAAGCAAGCGAGTGGTTCACGTGAAGAGGAGTGGGCTTGTTGTATTGCTAGCTTAAAGGAACTCGGGCTCTATGCTTCAAATAGAGGTGTTACACTTGCGATTGAACCGCTTATAAGGTTCTTGACTTATTTCTTGCATAGGATTGAGCAAGGACTTCGGTTGATCGAGGAAGCGAACGTTCCTGGTCTAGGGGTGATGGCCGACCTATTCCATATGAACGTAGAAGAAAGGTCCATTGAAGAAGCTATCAAGGAGGCGGGTGACAAGCTCGTCCATGTGCATTTATCTGACAGTAATAACCGCGTGCCCGGAACAGGGCACTTAGATTTTGCTTCAATACTTCGGGCTCTTTCGAGTATAAACTATGCAGGTTATGTCGTTGCGGAGCTGGGGGTAGAGCAGTCTGAAGCCGTGGAAGCTACGCGGGAAACCGTTAAGTATATCCGGGCTGTAGAACGAAAGGTGATGGAGAGATGATCACTTTAAGGCGTCCCTCCTTGAACATTAAAGATTCTGGAAACTTTTGACATGATTTCATGATCTGAAGATGTTATGATTCTATTAAGGAAGTGCTGTCTGCGATTGATAGCGATGCAGGCTTATTTGGTTCACCGTGGATTGGCGGGCAATATTGGGACCTACAGAAAATCTGAGGGAGGCGATATTCAAATAAGGCCGGAATGAGGCTCTGTTGCTGTATCCGGCCTGCTCACGATACACGCGATGTTGACCATGACCACCGAGACAGACAGGATCCGGATCGAACTCGGATCTTTAGGTATCATCGAGCGGGCGGTATCAGCAGTGCTGGACCTCTACCTCATGGCGTTACGAGAACAGGAGTTTGCCATTGAGAGCAAAGTTGAAGAGAAGGCTATGCAGACTAGACTGAGTTGGGGATCATCTAAAGCGCTATGTCTCTAACGCCCCATCCTATCGTTGCCCCGGCGCCAGCCGGGGCAATTTTCTTCTCCCCTTGAGTTTGGCAATCGAAAAGGGGACCACTGTGAACGCATGTATTCAGCTACGATAGCATACGCTTCCGCAAAGCTGCCAAACTCGTGTCTTGTGTAACAGGTGGGAAAGATTGGATAACCGTTAGATGATCTAACCGGCATTTTCCAGGGATACTCCCCGTCCCTCCAGGTACTGGACGAGGGCTTCCCTGGTGGGGAAGTGCTTATCCGCGAGAGCAAGGTGTTCTTCCACGAGGTTCAAGCTGATTCCCATCACCTGAGCCATGAGCTTCGGTGGAAGCCCAAAGTGGCGTAACACCAACACCCGCTCGAACGCGCGCAGGTATTGGTCTACTGCCTCCGGGGAGTGATAGATCCGGCGCGCGATCTGCTGAGTGTTCATCCCAGAAAGGGCCATTTCCACTACGATGGTCTTGTGCGGCAGCGTACGACCCATGTCCAGGATTGTGCCTGCCGTGGGAAGCAGAACCCCAAAGCGTTCCTGGTAAACATCGAGCATCTGCCGTATGAAGGCCCCGTTAACATTCAACAGCCACTCT
>DUSO01000188.1 GCA_012842565.1 Bacillota bacterium | reverse complement strand
GGGGCCCTGCCCGCCGCTCACCATCATAGTGGATCGCAAGGACAAGGAAGTATTGGCCCGGCCCTGCGACCCACCCTACCACGGATACCAAGGGCTATCGCGAGGTTACTTCGGGAACCCTTTGAAGCTTGTCCTCCCGGGCCGCCTCAAGAGTTCACCAAAACCCTCTATTGGTTCGTCAATGCCGATAAGCCTCAGGCATTCCCATAACGACGCCTGATTGGAGGTTATCACGGGCTTGCCCGTCTCCTTCTCAAGTCTCTCGATAACATCGATAGCCCTAAAAGTCGTGCACGGTATAAAGATGCCATCAGCCTCGGGCACAAAGGCCCTCATGGCAACCTCGTAAGTCTTTGACGTGGGTGTCTTGCGAAGCTCATCAAGGTATACAATCTCAAGGGTCTCGGATTTGAGTATCTCGTAACCCTTTGCATTGAGCACCCTGATGAATCTGTCGACAACAGGCTGCACATAGGGGCTCGCCATCACGAATTTCTTCCAGCCAAGAAACTTGAATGCATTGAAGCATCCGGTAGTTGTAGTGGTGCACGGGATCCCATGGGTGACCTTCTCCATGGCGGTTATCTGCTCGTAGTCAGCCTCCGGCCCGACGGACATCGCACTTGCAGTACAGGTAAAGGCGATGACATCAGGATCGCCCTCGGCAAGAAGCTCTGCCGCCTGTACGGCCCGCTTGCCTAGCTCGTCGGCCTCAGAAGCGACCTGAGGACCCTCATGGATCTTGCACTCATTCACGATAACCCCCGCCGGAATCATCCTGTAGAAATCAGGAACAGGCGTAGGATTCGGGCCGACGTTTATGAGGCCTATCTTCCCCTTGGCACCATACGGCTCAACGGCCAAGAACTCCCGGCTCACTCTCATTCCCTCCCGTTATCTTTATCCAGTCCTGAGTCTTATCCCCCCGAGCTTTGTCTTGTCAATCCTTGGGCACGTAAGAGCACCTGTCTTCGCGGGCCAGTAGCCGGCCGAATCCATGCACAGGCTCGTTTATGCCAATCATACGCATCATCTCCCAGGCCAGGGCCTGGTTTGATGTGATGACAGGCTTCCCAGTATCCTTCTCGAGGTCCTCGATTACATCTATCGCAGGGAACGTGGTGCATGGAATGAAAATGGCATCGGCTCCGTCTACTAGGGCCCTCTTCCCAAGGTTATAGACTTTATACGGCGGCACACTTGCAAGCTCATAGGAGTTGGTGATGGCGAGACACTCGATATTCAGCACCTCAAAGCCAGTAGCATTAAAGTAGACCCTAAAGTCTTCATTAATGGGCGGAACGTACGGGGAAGCCAGGACTATCCTCTTTATCCCCATGAATTTCATCGCGTTATGGCACGCAGTGGCCACCGTGGTGCACGGAATACCATTGGACTTTGCTTCCATCTCGGCTATCTCGCGCTTGTCATGGCCGGGACCGCCCGATATCGTGCCGGCGGTACAGGCTATCGCGATGGCATCTACCTTCGCCTGGGAGAGCAGGTTTGCTGCCTGAGGCAACTGGAGCGAAAGCTGGGAGATGACGTCCAGCTCGACCCTCGGCTCCATGTCGATCCTTGTCTCGAGCACCAGCACCCCGTCCGGGGTCATCCGGGAGATATCAGGGCGCGGAGTTGGATTGGGTCCCACCACGATCAGGCCAAGTTTCCCACGATACCCATACGGCAATTTGTTTCCAGATTCCATTCTAACTACCTCCAATCAAGTTGTCTTGTCGCCTCATGACGCATACAATGCGCCGCCCAACGGCCTTACTTCTCTAACCTCAGGATTGAGGAGGTACTTGGGCTCCTTCCCTGTCAGTACAGCTATCACATCTGAAGCCGTCACCCGTGCCATCTTTTGCCTCATGTCAAGGGCTGCGGAACCTATGTGCGGCAGGAGCACCACGTTATCGAGCGTCAAAAGAGGGCTATCAAGCGGTAGAGGCTCCTCCTCATATACATCCAGCCCGGCACCACCGATCTCCCCATTCTTAAGGGCCTCGTAGAGCGCGTCCTGGTCGATGACCGGCCCCCTAGAGGTATTCACGATGATGGCCGTCTTTTTCATCATCTTGAATTCCCTGGCACCTATGAGATGCCTGGTCTTCTCAGATAGGAAGGTGTTGACTGAGATAAAGTCGGATTCACGAAGGAGTTCCTCCAACGTAACCCACTTCGCTCCCAGCTCCTTCTCCAGCTCCGGCTTGCGCTCAACGTCATGATAGAGGATCCTCATGTCGAAGCCAGTACCGCGTTTGGCCACCATCGAGCCTATCCGGCCAAGGCCGATGACGCCCAGGGTCTTATCGTGCAGGTCGACGCCAAGGAACTTCCACGCTACCCATTCCCCGCCGATGGTCCACTCCCTGGACTTTACGAATCGGTCGGCCTGGGGGATCTTTCGTGCGACGGCGACGATAAGGGCAAACGCAGTATCTGCCACTGTTGGCGTGTGGACTGGACAATATGTGACATATACTCCTCTTTCGGTCGCTGTTTTGAGATCAATGTTCTCATATCCGACTCCGTGACGGCCGATCACCTTGAGATTCCTGGCCACGTCGAAGGCCTCGCGGTCCATGATGTCGGTATGCCAGGGGAGGATGACCGCATCAACATCTTTGATGTACTTCAGGAACTCTTCCCTCTTTAGAGGGCGTCCTTCCTTGGTA
Organism: Bacillota bacterium; assembly: GCA_012842565.1. Classification (GTDB taxonomy): domain Bacteria; phylum Bacillota; class SHA-98; order Ch115; family Ch115; genus DUSO01. Next base: position 5,377 of record DUSO01000188.1, on the reverse strand, counting down.
GATATGACCTCGGCGATTTCCTCGAGCATCTTGACACCCTCGGGCTGAATTGGTTGAGCAATGAATACCTTGAATGCCTTCAAGTATTACACCTCCATGTCTTAGTAAGACGGTCTCTTGCTTCTTTGATCTTCTCTTCCAACGCGAGCTATACCCGCCCGTTGTCTCGACCCTACAACCACCCTCCTCAGCAGGGATAATCTAGCCCCGGCCAGGCAGCCCTAGCCTTGCACCTCCAACCCTGCAACCCTGCCTGACTACAAAAAAGCTACCGTAGCGACAAGAGATAGAGCGAAACCTGAGGCACATATGTCACCAGGGCCAGGATGGCCACCATCGCCAGGAAGAACGGGACCAGGGCTTTTGTCACCCTGCCCACAGGTACCTTGCCGATGGCGAGCCCCACAGCAAGCGCCGTCCCGACCGGTGGGGTATAAAGGCCGATTGCCAGTGCCACCACGGTGATGATCCCGAAATGCAGCAGGCTTATCCCCAGCTGATTGATCAAGGGCAGGAAAATGGGAACGAGTATGATCATTGCCGGAGTGAGATCCATAATACAGCCTGCAATCAGGTAAATAACAAGGATCATCGCCAAAATGAGGTACTTGTTCGTGGTTATCGCCAGCATGGTATCCCGGAGGATGGCAGGCACCTGCTGGGTTGCGAGTATCCAGGAAAATATATTGGACGATGCGATGAGAAGCGCTACCACGGCCGCCATGGTACCGGACTTTTCGAATATCCGGATCAGGTCCTTAAAGGTGACGGTGTGATATACGAATAGCGCCAGTATCAGGGCGTATACAGCAGCTGCCGCCGCGGCTTCCGTTGGGGTGAAGACCCCCAAGAAAATACCTCCAAATATGATAATTATGGTGAATAGCACGGGGAATCCCCTCAAGATGCCAAGGGCTACGTGTCTTAGGCCCCTAAAATCCTCTCTCGGATAGTTCCGCTTCCATGCGATTACCAGGCTCACTGCTATCAGGCTTAGTCCTATCAATATCCCAGGTATCGCGCCCCCGATGAATAGATCACCCACTGACTGGTCAGTCAGGACCCCATAGATCACCATCGGGATACTGGGAGGAATGACAACACCGATTGATGCAGCAGCCACGGTTAAGGCTACCGTAAAGTCATCATTGTAACCTTTCTTTATCATGTCGGGGATTATGACGGACCCGACAGCAGCCGCCTCGGCAGAAGCCGCCCCGCTTATCCCTCCAAAGAACATGCAGGCAATCACATCTACAACCGCAAGACCGCCCCTTATCCTGCCGACAAAGATCGAGGAGAAATCCAAGAGCTTCTTTGCAAGCCCACCCCGCTCCATGACCAGGCCACCTATCATGAAAAACGGGATTGCTATCAGGCTGAATGAATCTATGCCGGTAAAGAGCCTCTGGGGGATTACCTCAAGTGGAATACCACCCCATATGACTAGCCCCGCTAACGATGCGGCCGCAAGTACGCAGAATATCGGGAGACCGAGCACAATCGCCAGGAAAAACACCACAAACATCGCTGGTACAACCGGCACCTTTCCGTCACCTCCGTAGTCTCATAAAAGGGCAAGAGTCGCGCCCCGTCCAGTCTCAACTCCCCGGTCAAAACGCTAGTTAATGAGGGTCTCGGCTGGTTCACTGGCGCTTGAGGGCGCTCCTTGCTCCACTACGTAAAACCTGAAGGTCAGTTCCATATGGGCAAGGTGATGGACCAGCATTACAAGAATACCCCCAGGGATCGCAAGGTAAGGAATGCTCATGGATATTCCAAGGGTAATGGACTCCTTGGGGATGTTGGTAATGCACAACTTTACTCCGTGATAGATTACCGTTACGAATACCAACAGGATCATCATATCCTTGATGAAAGCCAGGACCTTCCCCAACCGGGTCCCCCGCTGCCTTACGAGCAGGTCTATGGTAAGGTGTTCTCTTCCCTTAAAGGCTACGCTCCCACCGAAGAAAGCCATCCATATGAAAAGGTATCGCACGAGCTCATCGGACCAGAAGAAAGAATAATTTAGCACGTACCTGCAAAATACTTGCATTACTACAACTATGAACATGGCTACGACTATCAGAATCGTAAAACCGCGCATGATGTTGTTCAGCCCCGTGCTGAACCTCTGAAGTCCTGACATTTGAGACCACCACCATATCAAGAGATTTCCGCCCTTTCCCCCGGGGTCCGCCCCGCGCGGACCCAAACCTTTTACCTGGCCCGCGCGGGGTGACCGGATGACCAACCAGTCTCAAAACACAACCCCTATCCTGGATTTGCTAACCCCTAATCGGTATAGGGATAATGCTTGGACTTCGTTTCCCTGATCCTCTTTATGAGCTCCGGAGGGAATACATTAGAGAACTGGTCATACACGGATTTGGTGGCCTCGATAAAGGGCTCCTTGTCCTTTATCTCGTTGATGATCATGCCCTTTTCCTTTAGCTTTCTGACAAGCTCCTTGTCCATCTCGATCGAGAGTTTCCTCTCATATTCCTCTGCAGCCCGGACGGCCTTTCGGATGGCATTCTGCTGCTCAGGCGTGAGGGTGTCCCACCACTTCTTCGAGGCGAAGATGACGTTGTTGGAATATACGTGACCCGACAGCGTCAGGTATTTCTGAACCTCATAGAATTTGGCCGTCCATATATTGGCGAGCGGGTTGTCCTGCCCGTCAACCACCCCCGTCTTGAGGGCGGTATACAGCTCGCCGTATGGGATCGGCACAGGATTCGCTCCCAGCGCCTTCATGGTGGCGAGGTATATCCTGTGCTCGACTACCCTCTGCTTCAGCCCTTTAAGATCGCTGGGGGTGTTGATAGGCCGCTTATTATTGGTTATGTGCCTCCATCCATTTTCGAAGTAGCCGAGCGCAACCAACTTCTTATCGGCGCATTTTTCCAGGAGTTCCTGCCCGATCGGCCCATCCAGGACTGTATAAACGTGGTCCCTATCCCGGAACAAGAACGGCATATCGAAGACATCGTAAATCGGGTCGGCAATCCCTGCCACTCCGCTCGTGGTCATCTCGATTGTGCCGAGCCTGAGCCCCTCGAGTATCTCTCTCTCATTTCCGAGGGATGACCCAGGATAGAGCTGGAAATCAAATACGCCAGGCATGAGCTTCTCAAGCTCTTCGCCTATCTTGGCTCCGCCCCGATTGAAAAGAGCGTTGGGATCCCCGTGAACGGTGGGGAACTTAATCACGATCTTTTTGGGCGCGGCAAAAGCAAGGGTCCCCATAAGAGCCATTACCAGCAATAACGCGATCCCGAATGTCAACCTCTTCCTCAGCATCGATTCTCGCTCCTTTCTCCTTTGCTTCCTCGCGTATAGATTCCCGGCGTATCCCAGTCACCGACTCTCTGCCATCACCCCCCGTCGGCAATTGACATCCTTTTGGCCCCGATAATACGCCAGCCTGTCAGGCAGTGTCTTATCTGCCGAGCTGCCTAATCAAAAAGATGCGATACATCCTCCAGCTCATCGATGGCCATACACCTTTCCAGGATACGTTGCACTCTATCGTCGTCGAAGATGCGACCGGCAGCCTTCTGGAACTTGGCGGCTACGTCTTCAAGGGTGAGCGGGTTGGAGGGGTCTCCCTTGGCAGTCTTTGCATATCCATCTAGCGTCTCGCCATGGGCAACCACCCTAACCTTCGCCGACCATACCGTGGGAAATACCCTCGTCAATTCGGGATCCTCATGAAGTCTTACCTTTTTTGAAAGCTGTGCTATTCTTGGATCTGCAATAGTCGCCGGAGTGAAGGACTCGTTATCGACTTTGCGAGTTAATACAGCTATTGCAACGCAGAACGGTACCGAAAACCTGGCGAGAAATGGCGTCCTGGGCTCGACAGGTGTAAGGAAGTTATAGCCTTCGTGGTAGAGGCCCACATCTATTTCCTCGATATCCTCAGCCTTTAGGCCCGGCTTGCCGGCAAGGACCGAAAACAAGGCATCCAGGACTGAAAGAATGTGGCCGTTGACGGGGAAGAGCCGCTGCGTAACCTCTGAGATCTTAAACTTTTCCGGGATCGGGGCGAGACCTGCTATCAGTTTCCCCAGGTCGTAGGAGGGTGTGGTTGCCCGGCAAAATCCCTTGTCGCCCTCGAGGATCCTTTCTGCACCGGTGAATCCCCTGGCAGCGAGGTCAGCGGCGAGATAACCATTGAAGGCCGCTTTCCCCGCATGTAGGGGCTTACTCATCTCCCCGCCGTCTATCATATACTGATTAAGTCCCGCCGCCTGCGTACCCGCAGTTCCCAGCGCCATGTTCATCCGGCCAGCATCTAGACAAAGGAGCTTTCCCACGGACACGGCTGCGCCAAATGTCCCGCATGTGCCCGTAGTATGCCATATCTTATGATGGTCAGGGTTAATTGCCTCCCCTACCCTGATCCCTACCTCATATCCAGCTACAATCGCAGTTAGGAGATCCCGGCCTCCTTTTTTATTCGCCTCGGCAAAAGCAATTGCGGGAGGTATCGTAGTGCTACCTATGTGACAGATGGACTTCTTGTGAAAATCGTCATTCTCCCGGGCTTGCGACATGGCAGAATTCAGCAAAGCCGCAAACATCGGGGGGAGCTTCAGCCCAAATGCCGGGGCCGTCGCTGTCCCGTCCCCTATGCCCTGTGCGGCTATAGTCTCCCGGAGTATCGCGATCGCTGGCTCATCATAGGACCCTAGAATCGAGGCAAGACAGTCTAATAGGCACAGTTTTGCCTTTTCCCTTACTTCCAGGGGAATGTCCTCAAACCGGATATCCGCTGCGAATTCAGCTAGCTTACGGCTTTCCAATGTCTCTCCCCCTCGCCGTGCTTGTCACCTAATCGAGAAGCGGGAGCCCGGCGCACCTATATATTTCGTTAACCAATCTGTGGGTTTTCAGGGCGTCACGTCCCGATGTAAGTGGTTCCTTCCTTGTCCTCACGCACTCGAAAAAGTGCTCCAATTCCTGAGTAAATCCGCCCTTCCACGGGACATCTATTGCCCAGGCCCAGTCCTTTGCCTTGAAATCAGATACCTCCACCTTTGACTGCGTGATGAATTCAAATGTACTGGGGAAATCAATCCTCGCGCTCCGGCCTCCCCCGTGAAGTTCGACTACCTCCATCCACTGGCCGGCGCTCCGGCTCATGGTGAATACCCCGAGAGCCCCTGTATCAAAACGCACCTCTGCAACTAAGGTTTTCTCCTTATGGGGGTCAGAAAAGGCCGCATAGGCCTCTACTTCGACAAAGTCACCCCCGCAGAACCATCGCATCGCATCAATAAGGTGGATGCCGTCGTTCAAGAGGCCCCGTTCATCCTGGTTGTCCTTGAACTTTCCCGCAACACACAGGTCGACTCCGGCCTCC
>DUSO01000187.1 GCA_012842565.1 Bacillota bacterium | reverse complement strand
CGACCCTGTGGTCCTGGTGGCAAGCTCCTCCAGGGCGAGATCTGAGCTCGGCTGGGTGCCGGCCTACCCCGAGCTGGAGCAGATTATTGCTACCGCGTGGCAATGGCACAAGAATCACCCGAGGGGGTTCAGTGGATGAGGCCGGCCCCGGTTGCCGGAATCCACCGGGCCGGACGCGCAAGGGGTGCCGGAGGTATTGCCCGGGGTATGTCATCTGCTGCCGGGCTCTTCACCGCAGGTATTCTATTGTTAATATCCTTCCTGGGGGCGTGCCTGCCATGCTCCTGCTCGGCCAAGACCACATGCGGCCCTGGCGGTGCGCCTCAGGGACCTGGTGAGGTCTACCGGGTGCCGGTGGAAGTGCCGGATATCTTCCCGCCGGCGACCACAGTGCTCCCGTCCCCTACCCATAGCAGAGCGGAGGCTCGCGGGCTGGAGATACAGTTTTATCCCCCTGAAATTGACCCCTTGCGGGCCCTGGCGGTAATATCCATCGGTGCCATGATGACGGGGATGGACGCAGGGCTTTATGAGACCATTAACAGGGATATGGCCCCGCCTCTCGTGCGGGAGATCACTCGGCGGGCGGGGTATTTGGGCGACGGGAGCTCCACTCTCGGGATCTGCCTTGCGCTTTCCGCCCGTGACCCGGGGACCGCCCGTCTTGGTGCCAGGGCTGTCATATATTCAAGTCTCTTGACCGGCATGATCAAGTTTTCGCTGGGCAGGGCGCGCCCCGTCAGGGGCCTGGGACCCGCTCACTATGCCGGACCCTTTGCGCTATCGCCCGGGTTTGATTCAATGCCCTCGGGTCACAGTGCCGCTGCATTTGCGCTTGCTGGGGTGCTTGCGAGGCAGTATCCAAAATATCGCAGGTGGTTCTGGGGCCTGGCCGGGCTTGCGGCCATAAGCCGGGTTTACCAGGGTGCACACTGGCCGAGCGATGTGTTTGTGGGGTCAGCCATCGGAATCCTGGCAGCAGAGACGGTGATGCGCGAGGGCGTGACATATGAGAATGCAGCCTGTGAGCATTTTGGTAGTTTAGTGGAAGGACAGGCATTGACGTCCAACCTCCCTTGTGATAGTATGAAGCTAATCGAATAAAGGAAAACTTTTTGAGGGGCTAAGGAACGGGCAAGTTCCTTGCGCCTTTCGCTGAGGGCGGCTCTTTCCGGCGAGGAAGGGGCTTTATTTTGGGCATGGTTATGCCAGGGAATTATGCCAAGGAGCGCAAGGCTGGCGTCTCCCAAGGGAGTGATGTTGGTGGCTGGCTTTACCCCTGACGGCAAGCGCTATTTCACCTCTGAATCGGTGACCGAGGGCCATCCGGACAAGATATGTGATCAGATATCAGATGCGATACTGGATGCCATTATCGCCCAGGACAAGGATGCGCGGGTGGCGTGCGAGACCTGTGTCACAACAGGCCTTGTGGTGGTGATGGGAGAGATCACCACCTCATGCTACGTTGATATTCCGAGGATCGTACGTGAGACAATAAGGGGAATAGGGTACACACGGGCGAAATATGGATTTGACTGCGATACCTGCGCGGTGATCACTTCTATCGACGAACAATCCCCTGACATTGCCATGGGCGTCAATGAATCATTAGAGGTAAGGCAGATTCGTGCCGCCGGCCTGGTGAATGGATTTGAGAGGGTGGGCGCCGGCGACCAGGGGATAGTGTATGGATTCGCAGTGAATGAGACGCCGGAATTGATGCCGATGCCAATTTCACTCGCGCACAAGATCGCAAGGAGGCTGGCTGAGGTCCGCAAGAATAATATACTGCCCTATTTGCGACCGGATGGGAAAACCCAAGTTACCGTTGAATACCAGGGTTCGAAGCCCGTTAGGGTTGACGCCGTGGTGGTATCCGCCCAGCATCACCCTGAAGTCGAGCACAAGAAGCTTGAGGCGGATATAATAGGCAAGGTTATACAGGCTGTCGTGCCAGGCGAGCTGATTGACGAAAAGACGCGGTTTTTCGTGAATCCCACCGGTAGGTTTGTAATCGGCGGGCCCCAGGGCGACTCCGGGCTCACAGGGCGCAAGATAATGGTGGACACTTACGGGGGCGTTGCCCGGCATGGCGGCGGCTCGTTCTCCGGCAAAGATCCCACCAAGGTTGACCGTTCCGGTGCATATGCAGCGCGGTGGGCTGCAAAGAATGTGGTTGCAGCCGGCCTTGCTGACAAATGTGAGGTACAGGTTGCGTATGTTATAGGTGTTGCACGTCCTGTAGCCGTGACTATTGATACTTTTGGCACAGGCAAGCTGCCGGATGAGGAGATTGGCCGCATTGTCCGAGAGCATTTCGATTTTCGCCCTGCTGCCATTATCGAGGCCCTCAATTTGAGACGGCCAATTTACCGGCAGGTGGCCGCATACGGCCATTTCGGGCGGCCGGACCTGGACCTCCCCTGGGAGAATACCGACCTGGCAGACACATTGAGAGAAGGGATATAATAACGGGAGGAATTGGGTTATCGACGTAGAAACATACAGGGGCGTTTCGAGTCCGGGGATTTCACGGCTTCAGGGTCTTATGCCGGCGGAGGAGGATATTTAGGTGATAAACGTAGCTCTTATTGGTTGTGGGAATTGGGGCAAGAACTACCTTCGTAACCTCAGCGAACTCCCCGGTGCCAGGTTGGTTGCATGCTGTGACAAGAAAGAATCCAGGCTCAGGCAAATAAGGGAGCGCTACCCCTTTATCCGGGTGACGAGAGACTATAACGAAATAGCCTCCAACCCCAAGATCGACGCGGTAGTTATAGCAACACCTCCCGGCACTCATCATCAGATTGCCCGGGCCTGTCTCTTGAGAGGAAAACACGTCCTGGTCGAGAAACCGTTTACCCTTTCTCCTGGAGATGCCGAGGACCTGGTGACTCTCTCTCGCAAGACGGGCAAGGTGCTGATGGTCGGCCATATAATGAATTACCATCCGGCGGTGCGGCAGATTAAGGAGTACCTGCGGGCAGGGGAACTGGGGCAGGTCTATTATATACACTCCAACAGGACAAGCCTGGGGGTTGTGCGAAACGATGTAAGTGTCCTCTGGGATAAGGCTCCCCACGACGTCGCCATCCTCCTTTACCTGCTCGAAGACGAGCCAACCCATGTGGCGGCCGTAGGTCAAGCCTTTACAAACCCCACCCTTGAAGACGTGATCTTTTTATCCCTTCGGTTCCGCGATAACGTGATAGCCAACATACATGTGAGCTGGATCAATCCTCGGAAGGAGAGCACCACTGCCATCGTAGGCCGCAAGAAGATGCTGGTGTTCAATGATGTCGAGGCAGTAGAAAAGCTGAGAATATACAACAACGGTGTGGGGTGTAGGGACGCAAGGGAGGGCAATAACATCTTCACTCTCTCCGGCCTGTTTCCTGTATCAGCCATCCGTGGTCTCAAGGGCCAGCCTGTTCCCCGCGAGGCTGTGGCGGCCGTGCCTGCCGGCCCTCTGGCGCCGGGCGGTAGTGCCCCCGCCGGCAGCGACCCGGTAGCCGGATGCGGCACCGCCAGCCCCAATGGCGACGGCAGTCACCTAAACGGCGACTACGAGAACGGGAATGGCAGCAGCGATGCGGCTTTATGTAATTATGGGGACGTCTACATCCCAAAGATCAAGATGGTTGAACCCCTTCGAAATCAGTGCCTGCATTTCCTGGAATGCATCCGTGAGGGTAAGAAACCCCTCACGGACGGGGAAAGCGGCCTTGCCGTGGTGCGTGTACTTGACCGGGCCGAGGAGTCGCTTCGCTCGAATGGCGAATATGTCCCGGTATACGAGGGGGACTATGTTTTCTCGGCAGGCCGTCGCGGCAACTTTATGGCCAAGGCGAGGTCGCTCTGGCGGGGGCTCAAGTTGGAGAAGATCTTTTGACCCGGGCCCGGCTGCCGGGGCTCCCGGCTCGGGTCGCGGGCATGCCGGCATAGGATGCCAGGAAAACTCGGGCAGCTTAAGCTACACAGAGAAGAGGCCCAGACTGCGGGCTCTTTGCGGTTTTGGGACTGTATATGGCGGTGTTTTGGCCTATACAATATGCCAGGGTGTATGGTAGTATTTATGTCAGGGGTAGGCCCCGTCGCAAAAGTCGACCTGTGCATTCAGTTAGAGGTCATGTCCGATAAAGGTAAACCTATCGAAAGATGGGGGCACAAAGCTACGGGTCTAAAGCTGGTCGAGTAAAGCCCACCAGCTATGATCGCCGGGTTGCCGGGCGGGGACCCGGACGGTGACTGTTGTTACTGTCTGTCGCCGGGCGATGAGGTACTGGTGGCAGGCAGTCTATGTTTTTATAGATTTCTTTCAGTGTGAAGTTTCTAGGCAGGAGAGCTTGGGGCCGCGCCCTTCCACGAAGGCGCGCAAGACTTCCCGCCCCACCCAAAGGCCCTGGCACTCCTGCCTAGAAGGTATGGTTTCCTACCCCCTACATGTTGTCAGGATATTCCAATGCTACCATATCCGGGCATGCCCTGAGCTACTTTATATTTTCTGTCCTGTTGTCGCTGTAGACTACCTTTTTATGCCAAAATAGAGGATTTTTGCAGCTATCGTTGAAACATTAGATATATATTGAGTATTCGACGAAAGGACAGAGGCGCAGGATGACGACTCAACGTGCACCCCTGGTGCTGGTGGTTGATGGTGACCCGGGTACATCGCAGCTGGAGCGGCTTATTCTTGAAAATGCGGGCTTCAGGGTAGAGGTCGTTCAAGATGGGGAGTCCGCTATAGCCAGGGCGAGGGAGGTCACCCCGGACCTGGTGGTAATGGAGATACTGCTTCCAGGGATGGATGGGCTCACCGTGTGCCGCCAGTTGCGGAGTGAGCACAAGACCAAGGACGTACCAATACTGGTCCTTACGGCGCTCATGGTCAGACAGAGGTGCATGGATGCGGGAGCAAACGCCTTCTTGTTAAAGCCCATTGATGAAAAGAGGCTGGTGGCGACCGCACGCGAGTTGATAGAGAGGCGCGGGCCCCGGGTCGTTGATACCATTCATCGTATTACGACCGGCAACGATGCTCTGGACCGGGTCACGGGGGGAGGTATCCCGGCGGAATCTATCAACCTGATAGCGGGGATGCCGGGCACGGGCAAGACAATCCTGGCCCAACAGGTGGTATTCGCCAACGCGAGCGATGAGATGCCTGCCGTCTATCTTACGACCCTTTGGGAACCTCTGGAGAAGGCCATACGTTACCTGCAGAGATTCTCCTTTTTCGACCCGGACAGGATGGCAAGCTGTATCAAGTATCTGGACGTAAGCGAGAGGATCCTTCAAGACGGGGCATCGTGCATGCCCCATATTATCCTCGACCTCATCCGGTCTAATTCTCCCAGGATAGTGGTGATCGATAGCTTCAAGGCCCTGAGGGGCTTTTCCACCTCCGGCACGGAGTTCCGGCGCCTGATGTATCGACTATCCCAGATTCTTTCGGCCTATTCGTGTACTGCCTTCTGGATCGGTGACTATACAGAAGCATCCATCGAGATATACCCTGAGTTTGCTGCCGCCGATGGCATAATATTCCTGGAAAACAGGAATATTGGGGATAGAGACCAGCGCAGGCTCAGGGTCATGAAGCTCCGCGGCAGTGATTATATTCCCGGGGAACATCCATTCAGGATAACGGCCAGGGGCCTGGAGATCAGGGGGGATAATGCAGGCCCGGGCATTAGCGATTCTGTAGCAGGCGGCGGAGAATCATCAGATGCCCTGGCGGAGGCTGTATCCTGATGGACAGTTGGGAACTGGCAGCCTTGAGGAGGCTCATAAGGACGGCGCTGGCCGTCAATGCAGGGCTTGATTTGGGGCATATCCTGCGACTCATTATAAGGGAGGCTATGGCTTCTGTAGGAGCGGGATCCGGTGCCATACTTTTATATAGCGGGGCCGGGAGGGTCAAGGTAAAGGCCTCTGTCGGACTTGCACCCGAGGATATCAGGTCGCTGGAATCCAGCCAGGCCGGCAGCCTCTGCCCCATCCTGGAGAGGCTGCCGCACGGGGTTTCTCCGCCGGCATACATGATTGTCCCCATCATATGCGAAGATCATATCATCGGCCTCATCGTATTACTTGCGAGTGCCGGCCCGGCCGTTACTGGTGCCGACTCTGAGGTGCGTGAGGCGATATTGTCCGTTTTTGCAGAGCATGCCGCGATGGCTATAGAGTTGGAAAAGGCCAGGTCTGAGCGGCAGTCCCGCGCGGCGGAATGCGACGCTCCGCCCCGGGACGGTGACCTCTGCGACAGGCGTTGCACTATAAACCTGTCTCAGGTTTCCATCATGGCTCATGAACTCAGGACGCCCTTGACTTCGACGAGGGCATATACTCAATTACTGCTCCAGGCGAGGCTCGGCGATATCTCGCCCCGCCAGAAAGAGGCCCTCGAGGTTATCGAGAGAAACATCTTGAGGATGGCCAGGATCATCAACGACATCCTCGACATGGCGAGGATTCGCGAGGGGCGCCTGGTCCTTACAAAGCAGGTCGTAAACCTGTGCGATGTGGTCAATTCCGTGATTCAGGAGGTCACCCCCCTTGCCGACGCCAGGAAAATCCGGATCGAGGTTGCGGTTCTGACCGACATCACGGGGACATGGGATAAAGACAGGATACAGCAAGTTTTCCTCAATCTCCTGGATAACGCCATCAAGTTTACCCCCCCTGAGGGCAGGATAGTGATTCGCGCGCGGATTGTCGGTGATTTCGTCCAGGCCGAGGTATCTGACAACGGAAAGGGTATTAGTCGCAAGAAGCTCGCCCGGATCTTCGAACCCTTCCCGAATGTAGATATAAGAGAAAGGGAGCCCGGGGCAGGGATGGGTCTTGGGCTCTCCATCTGCAAGGGCATTGTAGAGGCTCACGGCGGGAGGATATGGGTTGAAAGCGAGGAAGGGGCAGGGAGCACATTCTTCTTTACGTTGCCGCTCGGGGAATCACAATCGCCTGGAGAGTCTTAGTCCCCGGGGTACCCCGTAATCTCCGGAGAGGCTGCGATCCCCGGGCCGACCGCAATGCCTGGAGGGACTGCGGTCCCCGGAGGGCGGGGAGCCGGGAAAAACTGCTGCGAGAGACTAATGATGGGGTCGTTTACGTGAAGCAAAGGGACTTGTGGAATGGCAGATATGAGCCGGAGCCGGCTGAGATAAGGGGTATTGTCGACCGCATCACCTTCCGGGATGAGAGGAGCGGCTACTCCGTGCTGGCTGTGAGATGCGGGGAGACCGGGGCAGTTATGACGGTTGTCGGGGTGTTCCCTGCCGTGATGCAGGGCGAGACGCGCGACTTCGAGGGCGAGTGGGTGACTCATCCGCAATATGGCCGCCAGTTCAAGGCTCGCACCTCTACCCCGGTGGTCCCTGAAACCGCAGATGCCATCGAGGCATACCTGGGATCGGGGGCGATAAAGGGCATCGGACGCGCGATGGCCAGGAGGATCGTAGGGTTTTTCGGGCCGAGGACCTTAGAGATCATTGAGGAGGAGCCCGAAAGGCTGGCAGAGGTGCCGGGGCTTGGTCCCAAAAAGGCTTCCGCCATTGCGGAGGAGATTGGGAAGCAGAGGCAGCTCCGCAAGGTCATGATGTTTCTGGCCAAGATCGGGGTAACCCCGAACTGTGCTGCAAAAATATACCAGACTTATGGGGACGATGCCATATCGATAATAAAGGAAAATCCCTATCGCCTTGCGGATGATGTCTTCGGAATAGGCTTTAAGACCGCGGATAGTATAGCTCTCAAGATGGGCATAGACCCGGCCTCCCCTGACCGGGTACGCGCAGGGATAAGGTACCAGCTGGTGGAGCTCGCAGAGCAGGGACATACCTATTATCCGGCAGGCATGCTCTGCCAGGCCGCCGCGAAGCTCATCGGGGTGGATAATGCCGCGGTGGAAGCCTGCATCAAAGACCTTGCAGGCACGGGAAGTATAATTGTGACCCCGGACCCCGGGTCTCCCATCTACCTGAAATGGCTTTATAACGCTGAAAACGAGGTTGCGGGGCGCCTTACAGAGCTTGCGAGGGCCGAGGTTACGCCTCCAAAGGTCAAGGCCCCCCTTGATCGCTTGCTGCGCCGGGTGGAGGAGGGGGCCGGGATAAAGCTCACCCCAGTCCAGAGGAACGCGATCCTCAGTGTGGCATCATCGGGTGTGCTGGTGTTGACCGGGGGCCCGGGGACGGGAAAGACCACCACGGTCCGTGGCGTCGTCAGGATGCTTGAGGCAATGCGGCTGAAGGTCATGCTGGCCGCCCCCACGGGGAGAGCTGCAAAACGGCTTGAGGAGGCCACGGGCCGCGAGGCCAGGACCATACACCGCCTCCTCGAGGTCTCCATGGAGAATGGTTTCATGAGGTTTCAGAGGAATGAGGACAATCCTCTTGATGCCGATGCAATCGTGGTGGACGAGGTCTCCATGGTTGACCTCCCTCTCATGGCGAGCCTTCTCAAGGCCACAAGGCCGGGCATGCGCCTGCTGTTTGTGGGCGACAAGGACCAGCTTCCGTCCGTTGGTCCGGGTGCGGTCCTCAGGGACATCATTGCATCCGGGGCCATCCCCGTGGTTGAGCTCACGGAGATATTCAGGCAGGCCAGGGAAAGCCTGATAGTTGTCAACGCCCACAGGGTCAATAATGGAGAATTCCCGATTTTGAAGGATTTCGGAAATGGCAGCGGGGAGTTTATGTTCATCGAGGAAGAGGATGCGGGCAAGATACCCGGATTGATCCGGGAGCTGGTCACCTCCCGGCTCCCGTCAAGCCTTGGGTGCAATCCGGTAGACGACATTCAGGTCCTGACGCCAATGCGTAAGACCCCGTCAGGCGTCGACAGCCTCAACGAGATACTCCGGGAAGCCGTTAATCCACCATCGCCGGACAAGGGCGAGCTGAAGTTGGGGACTATGGCGTTTCGCCTTGGCGACAAGGTGATGCAGGTCGTCAACAACTATGATAAAATGGTATTTAATGGAGATATTGGGCGCATATCCTCTATCGTGCCGTCAAGGAAGCTCCTGGTGGTCAGGTTCCCCGATGCGGACGGTCCAAGAGAGATAGAGTATGGGGAGAAAGACATTGACCAACTTGCCCTTGCATATGCGGTGTCGGTGCACAAGAGCCAGGGCAGCGAGTACCCGGTGGTGGTCATGCCCGTGACGATGCAGCACTATGTCATGCTCCAGCGCAATCTCCTCTATACGGGCATCACTCGTGCGAAACGGGCTGTTGTGCTGGTAGGCACGAAAAGGGCAATAGCGCTCGCGGTGAGGAATGACCGCTCGGCCGTGAGATTCAGCGGCCTCGCGGGGCGATTAAGGACCCTTGCGTGTGCCCGCACCCATTAACCTGGTAGACCGGGTGCGGCCAGGGGATATTGGTGACCCTCTTGTACTTTGTCTATCTCGCGCTCCTTCATCCCGGAGCGGGCGGCGCCTATACCGGCGCTAATCTCACCCGCGCCCGCGCGGGTCTCACCTATACCAGCAGGGTCGGCTTTGAGACGAGGGTCGGCCTTACGCACAGCCTCAACCTGGACAGGGCATTTATCACAAGTCTTGCGGCGCACGAGTCCCATGAACCACCGCTATTTGTCCCGCTGGCGGGCCCCCTGCCCTTTGCATATGCTCATCATGTCCGGGAATACCTGGCGCGGCGGTCCCAGGGATGGGGAGCCCCGGGCGGCGGTGTGGCGCTCACGGCTAAAGATCGGGGGATAGCAAGCCGCAGGGTACGGGGCTTTCTGCGAGAGGCCCGCCGCGACGCAGGTCGGGCGCTGCGGTATCTTGGGTATGATCCCCGGCGGTACCTGCTGGATGTCATGGAAGGGGGATATACCCAGGGATATGGCCGCCCGGCCGCTCTTCCTTCGGAAGGGTACCTCGCCATCCCCTCGGAGGAATGCCTCGAGCATCTCGCATCCCAGCTGGGAGGCAGGATCCTCTTTGCAGATGAGGCAGGGGGCATTGTGGGACCGGGCGGGTGGCCACCAGGCCTGTCTGTCGCCGACGCCCTGCATTACCTCTGCCTCTTTGGAATGGCGCGGGTTACGCCGTCGGTGGAGATAGTCCATCCAGGCACGGCCAGGTGCAACAGGTGCGGCGAGGAAGAAAACCTGGGGGTCGTGGTCTGCCCGTACTGCGGCGGCCGCCACTGTCTGGTTTGTCGCGAATGTAATTCTATGGGCGAGTCCAGGATGTGCCGTCCGCTTTTCATAGTACCGCGCCGCCCGCGCCGCTGCCCAACTGACCGTCAGGACGGGGGCGCCGGTGAAGCTCCCCGCCGGGAGGAAGGCCCTTACGGAGACCCTCGCCGCCACGACAGGGGCCACTTCTGGGATGGGATTGTCTCCGGGCCCTGGGACTTTAGGCTGGACTTCCAATTGACGGCCCCTCAGGAGGCGGCCGCCCTCGCCCTCAGACGATTTATCTCTGGCGACCCGCGGAGGGAGTGTCTCCTATGGGCGGCATGCGGCGCTGGCAAGACCGAGGTGTCTTTTGGAGCGATGGCGGAGATCCTGGGGCGGGGCGGCAGGGTGCTCTACGCAGTGCCCCGGCGCGATGTGGTCGCCGAACTTGCCCCCAGGATCATGGAGGCATTTTGTCACGCCTCCATTGCCCAACTCCACGGGGCAGGGCGTTATGGGCCTCCCGATGCCGACATATCTGTTACCACCACCCACCAGGCCATAAGGTTCTATCATAATTTCGATCTTGTGGTGCTGGATGAGGCCGACGCTTACCCCTACCAGGGGAGCCGGATGCTGCACCATGCCGTGCTTAGGGCGGCTGGAGAATCCGCCAAGATTATCTATATGACGGCGACCCCACGCGGGGAGTTGAAGAGACGCGCCCTTGCCGGGCAGCTGGCTCTTGTGACGATCCCCGCGAGGCATCATGGTTACCCGGTGCCTGTTCCGGAGATTGTGAAGGTGCAACTGGGGGTGACCTCCGGCCAGGGGACGGCGCTCGCTCTGCCACGCATGGTGATCGACCTGATTGCCTCGCGCATCTCCAAGGCCACGCCGGCTGCCTCCAGGGCCGCGTCTCAGGCGCCCGGGCCCCTCTACGTGTTTACTCCCACTATCAACCTCGCCCGGGACGTTGCCCGCAAGCTCGACCTCAGCTGGACATATGCCGGTGACTCCGAGAGGTCTGAAAAGATCAGGAGATTTAAGGCTGGGGAGATCCCGGCCCTGGTAACCACCACGATACTGGAACGCGGGATTACCGTGCCCGGGGCTGACGTCCTTGTACTATATGCTGACTACGAGAGGGTGTTTGACGAGGGCACCCTCATTCAGATGGCCGGGCGGGCGGGCCGTACCTCAGAACGCCCTGAAGGGAAGGTCTGGTTTGTCGCTGGCAGCGTCTCAGCCTCGATGAAACAGGCGGTCAGGACTATCCAGTGGCTGAACCGGGAGGCCCATCGGCTTGGTTACCTTAGGCCGGGTGTGTATGAATCCGGTGCGCCAGGATCAAGGCATCCATAGGCGAGCAACCCCGGCCGGGGACGCGGCGCTCATCATCTCTACTCAAGAGGGCCACAGACACGGCAAACAGGGGGTGCAGGGCGGCCATGGAGACGATCCGGGGGATCTTGAAAGGTCTTGTTGATCTCATATTCCCTGCCATGCCATGTCCTCTTTGTGGCGCCGGCTTTAACCCCACAGGTCTTACACCCGAAGGCATGGTGGTCTGCAAGTCGTGCCGGGAAAGGATACCCTTTATCACCCCGCCTATATGCTCAAGGTGTGGGAAGCCGCTGAGGGGAGCTGAGATGGGCTCGAGGCTTTGCCTTGACTGCGCA
Source organism: Bacillota bacterium (assembly GCA_012842565.1). Classification (GTDB taxonomy): domain Bacteria; phylum Bacillota; class SHA-98; order Ch115; family Ch115; genus DUSO01. The sequence continues at coordinate 139 of DUSO01000187.1, read as the reverse complement.
ACCTTTGGCCGGGCCTTTGAGGTGGCCAGGGCCGTCGGCGTCTACGATGGGCTATTGCGTGAATACATTCACCACATGAAGTACCGGGGTAACAGGGTGGTCGGGGAGGTCCTGGGGATGCTCATGGCGGGGCCGGTAT
>DUSO01000186.1 GCA_012842565.1 Bacillota bacterium | reverse complement strand
TCAAGACCAGCCCGCCTGCTTAGGCTGGCAGGTTTTAGCACGGACATATATGTGTGACAAGAGCCCACTCAGACAGTGGGCCTAAAAAATGGCTAACTGGAAGACGCTACCTGCGAAATATGGGTTACAAGTGGAAGGGTAAAGGAGCAATACGCAAGAAGCAAAGATACCTTCGTATCCAAAAGGCCTAACTGTTGCATCATTATGTAAAGGGGTATAACTAGTACTAGGACGGGGAGGAAGCGGAGCATGACAAAGACAGCGAAAATCTTGTCTCTGCCTTTAAAGTTGAGCCTTGCAAAAGCGTATGCCGCGAGAGAACCAGCAATCAAGCAGATTAAGGTAACTCCGGTTGACACCAACATACTATTCCACAGGCCGGTCCTAAAGGCCCTTAACGTTTCGGTTCCCACAATCTGCCCCGGCGACGCCTGTAACGCTTCTCTTCCAGTGAAAATGGCTATATATCTATGGAATGTTAGTGGTCTGGGAATCCAGGTTGGTATGTAAGCATAGAGTTCGCGAGCATATCTTACGCTTGACAGAAATGTCCAGACAAAGGGTATAGCAATATACAAACCAATGCCTACGAGCAAAAGGTAGAGCAATACTCTCATCATTATTCTGCGCATTCTGTCATCCTCCAAGCCTATCCATCATAATTAATGTTCCCAGCCATTTTGGATGCCTTCATACAAATTATCACATTCAGGCTTCCACCCTACGTTCAGACAAGGACAGAGTCAGCAGATAAATTCCGCACACAAGCGCTATCAGTATGGTTATTCCATAAGCCATGGCGGATCCATAACCCGCTTGTAGTTGATTAAAGCTTACTGTGTACATATAGTATGGCAGCAAATAGGTTTGCGTCCCTGGTCCACCTTTTGTAAGAACGTAAACGAGCTCTAAGTTTTGGAAGGCAAACATGGTCCGCATTACCAGAATTATTCCGATAGTTGGTTTAAGCAGTGGGAGCGTTATATACCAGAAGATTTGCCATCCAGTTGCCCCGTCTACCCTCGCCGCATCGTAGAGCTGTCTCGGGATAGTGGCGAGGCCAGCAAGGAGCATAAGACCAGCGAACGGAGCCATTCGCCAAACCTCAGCGAATACCACGGCATTCAACGCCATCCCCGGGCCAAGCCAAAGTAAGCTACCCTTAAGAACCCCGAGTATTCTTAGGAGTCCGTTTATAAGCCCATAGTCGGCATGATAAATCCACCGCCAAATCCCGCCGACCACAGTGCCCGGCAATGCCCAGGGGAGCACCAAGAGTGCTCTTACCCATCCCCGCCCCTTAAGGGGCTCATTCAGAACCAAAGCCATTGCCATTCCCACTATAAGTTGCAGGAAAACTGATAGCCCCACGAAATACAGAGTCAGCCCCATTGATCTTAGAAATAAAGGGTCGTTAAGCAAGCGTAGGTAGTTGCCGAATCTGATAAACTCCATTGCCTCCGGCTGGTTAAGCATTAGATTGTGCAGACTAATATAGAACGAGTACATAAGAGGATAGAACATCACACAGAAAACTATGGCCGCCGCAGGACTGATAAGCAACCATGGAAGTACTTTATTTTCTGTGCGCGGCATAGTTGACGTCCCCCCGTTAGTTCCGGTCTCACACCGGCATATCTCATCTCGACCTTATCTGCATGGGGGCCCGGGACATGGGCTAATGCCTCCTCTCTGGGTATCCACTCCCGGGCCTCCAGAAATCCAACCTTATATCCCTTGTCTAAGATGCGATCCACTGAGGTACCGGTTCTGCTACATACTATTTTTCGTATTGAGCTATTTTTGCCTTGACTTTCTGTTCAGCTGCCTCTAGTGCCTTCTTGGGCGTGCACTCACGTAACCATGCCCTAGATAACTCTAGCCTCATCAGTTCGGCAAATTCTGTGTACCAGGTTATCTTCGGCCGTACCGCGCTCTTCTCAATCTGTGCTAAATAAATCGGCAGCTGCGGATCGGTGGCTAGAGCGTCCGGATCCTTGTAGAACGACCTCCACCCCGGTAGCCAGCCTTTCTCTTTGAAATTCCTAAGTGCATTTTCCTTCGCAAATATGAACTTAGCATACGCAATAGCAGCTTCCTTGTGCTTGGAATATGGATTGATTCCGAGCGCGGCACCAGCGATAATCCCAGTCTTTGCAACACCCGGCCTAGAAGGGACCGTAGTGCACTTTGAGTACTTCCATATGGCAGAAGTTTGGCTTGAAGTTGTCATACCGTACATAAACTGCCAGTTAAGGTTATACGGATTCTCCCCGGCCATAAATGGGTTTAGGCTTTCGAGTTTCTCAACTTGGATGGATGTTGGGCTTGCAAATTTCGAGCTATAAAGAGAATCAACAATAAATTGCAATGTCTCTAGTCCTTTTTCGCTGTTGAATGCAGGGTTTCCACTCTTGTCAAATAAAGTACCACCGTTCGCTAACAGCAAGGTATGGAAAGTATCAAAGCTCATATCATCTCCTGAAAGGAGGGGCCAGGTGACACCGTATTTGCAGATTCCTGCCTTTTGCATTGCGATGGATTGTTCCTTGAGTTCTTGCCAGGTCGCCGCTGGTTTGAATCCTGCGTCCGATAACATTTTTTCGTTATAAAAGAGTAGCATCGGCATTGCCATTATGGGAAAGCCCGCTAGGTGCCCTCGATACGCATAAAGCTCAATGTAAGCAGGAGAGATATCGCTTTTTTCTGCTGAGTCTAGGTATCTTTCGAGCGGAACATACCAGCCAGCTTTGCCAAATTCCTCGGTCCACTCATCGGGAAATATGAAAAGGTCTATGTTCGGAGACTTAGCCGAAAAAGTGGTGACGAGTTTCGTATGGAGGTCCGGCCATGCAACTGTCGTAACCTCAACTTTTGCCCCAGTTTGCTTCTCAAATTCCTTGTCAAGATTAGATGTTACCATGGGAGAAGTGGTCACATAAGTAAGCTTGACTCCTTCAAACTCCCTCCCCGCTGCCCATGAAAAGGCAGTCGCGACACACGTAATTGCTAAAACCCCGGTCAGAATCGCTAGATTGAGGAATCCTCTTTTTACCGAGTTCATATCGTTCCCTCCAATTTTTGAAGATTCTATATGTTGGAAACAGGAGACTACAGAACTCTTGATTTACGACCGGCAAATACCCATATTCATTCCCTCTAGAGCCCTAGGCTAAACCGAACCCTCATTTTCCTTCACGCCTCCCCCCATTGAATCTCTCCACTGCGGCCTGCAGCTATGCAAACTTCGATCGAGCCACGTAGATACGGAACCCTGCTATATCTTCCATATCAATCCGACCTCTTATGGTCTCAGCTATACAGGATGGACATTAAACCGCCAAGACATACCCTCCGCTCAGATATTAAAGGGTAACTTTACAGGCTCGCCCTTTCTATATGATTCCATAGCCGCAAGTACACCCTCAATCGCTGCTTTGCCGTCTTTGCCTGTCACTAAAGGCTCATGGTCATTAAGTATGCAATCGATGAAATGTTTCGTCTCGGCTGCGAAGCTGCCCCATACCTTCTCTTTTAAAGGGAAGTGGACCATATCGGGCCAATTCCAGCCGGGCGAATATGGGAGCCCTTCAAAGAACGAAGCCTCCGTGTTAGACTTCGTGGTAAACAACGTAAGCATATCATGCTTAAATGGATCTGCAATTATCAGCCCATCGCTTCCGAGCACTTCAACCCTTTCGTAGTACCCGAACCGGCATGAGTATGACTCTTCAGCTGATGCTATTACACCGTTTTTCATCTTCATAAGAATTTTTGCGTTATCAATGAAATCTCGACCAAATTTTTTCCTAGCTTCGGTATGGACCATCGCATCCCCATAAACAAATATCTCGTCAATCTCGCTTCCAGTAAGCCATCGCGCAAAGTCTACACCGTAGCAGAATCGGTCAGGAAGCAACCCCCCTCCGCCCTTGGGATCATAATACCATTCCGACCAAGGGATCCAGCCCCACCGGTGTGACCTAAGCATAACTATATTTCCGAGAGCCCCCGCGTCGATAAGTTGTTTTGCTTCTCTGAATGGTGCAACGAAGCGGTTTACAAAGGCAACCATAAGTTTCACATTAGCCTCGTTAGCTGCTTTTATCATTTCTTCTGCTTCATCGAGGTTACACGCCATTGGTTTTTCCACAAGGATGTGTTTCTTGCGCTGCGCAGCCATCACCGCTATTTCAGCATGGGAAGGATGAGGCGTGCATATACTTACCGCTTCTACCCCCCCCTCTTCTAGCAATTGCTCCATGTTAGAGTACCACTTTGGAATCCCATATCTTTGCGCGAATTTCTCCGCCGCACTAGCTACAGAATCTGCCACTGCCACTACATCGGCACAAGGGTTACTTCGGTAACCAAGAAAATGGGCATTAGCAATGAAGCCACAACCTATAATCCCTACCTTGACCTTTCTCTCCATAACTGTTCTTGCCTCCTTGAGATGATTTGCTTCTCATAGCCTTGGCCTAGCCCCGAATGAATCGCTGGATCTGCTTCGCTGCAAGGCGGACCGGCTCATACGGTTCCGATTCTCCATAGTATTCGATTGATATGTAGCCCTCATAGCCGGCGTCCTTATAGATCGTCATAATCCTATCCAAATCCATATTCGTTGCACGTCCATCCTCGCCAAATTCGTTTATAAGGGCATGTGTATGGACGGCAAGAGGGACTAGGAGTTTTGCGCCCTCATAGATTGTTTCTTCCCCTAAGTTGACTGAGTAAAAGTTATATGGATCTAGGCACAATTTCACATATTCGGAGTTCACGTCACGAAGTAGCTCTAACATATCGTGAGGGGTCGAGTATACTGCGTGGACTCCGTGGTTCTCAACGGCAAGCGTTACATTCCCACATCGTGAGGCCTCGCAGGCGCACTCGCTGAGGCACTCGAGGACAAGCCGCTTCTGGAGAGTGATATCCGTTTTGGGCTTCTTTTCCCCAGTAAAGAGCCTTAGATAAGGAATTTGTGCTTCTGAAGCAATCTGGATCCACCTTTTGACCCTCGCAACCTGGGCCGTACGGTGAGTGCTATCAATCCATGAGAAGTCGTTTTCCAGCGCGATGGTCGGAATTTCGATCCCCCTTGTATTACAGTACTTTGCCAGCCCTATGATACGTTCTAGAGATTGCTCACCTAAGTGGCTTTCGAGAAACTCTGCTCCCCTGATTCCCAAATCTACAAGTTGGTCGACAAAATTCCTTAGACCTACCTCAGGACCTTCTCGGACTATCTGTGATCTAAAACTCCATGAGCTACATGCTATCCTCATCTCTCAACACCCTTTCACCGCAGGGCAGCAGTTAGACGAGCCTCGACGATCGTATGACATGGTCTCCAAGTTGGTCAGATCAAGAATCTTCAGGCTCATTTACTTCCTGGATGCAGCTAACATAATACTAGGACCTGTATGAACGTAATCTAGAATTCGTGAGATTCCCCCCATTATTACTGCATTTTCCCCGAGATTTGAAAACATAATCGGAGGCGACATGAAGGTAAGCGAATCGACGACTGACCGTAGGCGTTCCAGCACTTTTTCGCCACCCAATGAAATCTCGCCACCTATTACGACTATCTCAGGATCTAAGACAGAGATAAGATTTGCCACCCCGATACCTAAATAGGTAATGGCTCTATCTAGGAGTCGTCTTGCCGTGTCATTCCCCTCTTCCGCAGCTTTGAATACCGTGCCCATGGCAATTAGTTCTGGGTTTCCGTTTGTGAGTTCTCGCACCAATGCCGTTTCGTCCCTCTCGGCTTCAGCAATCATATTTGTTATCACAGCGCTAATCGATGCTATTGATTCTAGGTAACCCACCGATGTTAGTCCCTGCTTCCTGTATTGAAGGCAACCTTCTGCAACACCCATATAGCCAATCTCTCCAGCTAATCCCCTTGAGCCACGGTGAAGATGACGGTTAATTATTATACCCGCACCTATTCCCCTGCCAGCCCTAATATAAGCGATATCTTTATACTTCCTCCCAACCCCCCATCGTGCCTCACCTAGAGCGGCAAGGTTGACGTCATTTTCCACGAAAGTCATAAGGCCAAATTCTTCTGCGAAGATCCTTCCAAGAGGAAGATTTTCCTGACCGAAATCTCTGGATAAGATAACCACGCCCTTTTCTGCGTCAGTTACACCTGGTACTCCAATCGCAATCCCGCGAAGTTTTTTCCTGTCGATTTCCCCCTGTGCTAACGCCTCACGAAATGCATCCATAAGCGAGCGCAACAGATGGTTTCCGCCGGATTTGGGATCACGATCTCGCCTTACTTCTGATATTATGTTTCCTTGGAGATCGGCTACAGCTACAACAACTTTTTCCGCTCCCAGGTCGGCTCCGGCCACGAAACCAGCCCTGGAATTATATTGCAACACAATTGGTCTCCTTCCGGATCTACCCTCAGTAGCTCCTTGGCCGATCTCATAAACCAGGCCTTTTGCAATTAATCCATCGACAATTTTGGAGACTGTTGGACGACTGAGTCGGGTTTTTCTAGCAATCTCCGCACGGGAAATTGGACTCTCATTCCTGATTAAATCAAGAACAATCGATTGATTTACCGCAGCTATAACTTTGGGTTTACCTGTTGGCATCAACTTTCTTCTACTCATGGCACCTCGTAACTCTGCCATTTATGGGCTTAAGGCCCACCACTAAGTTTTTTTAATATATTTTACTAACTAAATTCGACAGCTTAAACGAAACTCCTTCTTGATCCAAAAAGAATTTTTGCGGCTCATCGCGGGATGTTTCTTACCATCGATGTCCACGCCAAGCGCAGACCACTTTTTGCCTCACCACAACCATCCCGCCGATATATACAACCGCGATGTCCAGATCGTCCAGGGGACTTATCAAGAGTTTATTGAGCGCATCCTTTGTCATCCGGGCAGAACGCCAGCTGATTGTACTCTTGGAAACACCCGCTTCCTCGACTCCATTACCTATCCCTTCGAGCGCGAAAGCATAGTTACGCGTCGATAGACCATGCAGGGCCTTCGCGAGCGCATAGCGCGCCAGGATGCCGTCATTTCTAAACCACTCGTATGCCTCAAGCCTTATTTTCTTCCCGTCAACCGTGCGCACCCGAGGCCTTGTGACCTTGACTTTGCGCCCACCCAAGGTTACCTCCCTGGTTTCTCATGCCTGTGCCGAAAACCACACCGCCTGGTGTTGTGCTTGCCCTTCTCGCCGATCTTCTTTTCCACTTCCTCTTCAAACAGTGCATCCGAGATCTCGAGTCCTGCTTCCACATATAGGGCTAGCAGCCCCTATTTGGCTTTCTGACGTGTCCCCTTCTAGACTGACTTCCACTTCCCATGAGATCCGTACCTCAGTTGTCGCATCTTTCTTGTTGCCTCTTTTAGACGTCTACTTCCTGTGATATCCTAACATGGCGGCTCCGTGCTCCGTTCTACCACGATGCAGCACGGAGCCGCTACTTCAAATTCCGCGGAGTTTGGGATATCTCCTTGGCTTTTTAGACGCCGGCAAGATCACAAAGCCTATATAGCCTGCCATAGGCTGTTAATGCGTTCCCGGGGGGAAAACTATATCCATCACTTCTTTGTACTTTGGTTCATCACACCGGCAAAGGTCGGGATTGGTACCCTTCACCAAAGCAAGATGATAGTTCCATAGGTATAATGGGAGAATATAAAGAAGCGGAGAAAATGTTTCACATATGTGCTCCTCCAGCGCATATGAATACTGAGCCACTTTCGCTAGTTCAGATTTGTCGTCAGTAGTGAACGCCACAACCCGCGCACCCGTAAGCTTGGCTGCCTTTGCCAAGTCGATAGCACGATCGACAGACGGACCCTTCGGAGCAATGATCGCAAGTACTGATGCCTCGTCTAGTTCTGCAAGGGGACCATGTGCCATCTCCTCAAGTTCCTCACCCTGACTTGTTGTGTAATTAGTCTCTTGAAATTTCAACGCCGCTTCCATCGCAGTCGGATAATTTGGACCGGCACCAATAAAGATGACCTCGCGGCAATTAGAAAGTTCTTTAGCGAGTTCCGCCATAGCCGCATCCATTGCCAGAATCACTCTATCAGCCTCGTCGGCGGCTGATGCAATGTCTGCCTCTCGGGCCTTTAGCTCGCTCTCATCCAAGGTTTTCATGGCCCGACTGATATCAATTACAAGCCGGTAGATCGTCCACAATGCACAGACGTAGCTTTTAGTTTTGGGTAAGGCCGGTTCCCGGCCTCCCGGAATTACCACTGAGAAATCGGATTCCCTCTCTAGGGGAGAACCGGGTAGACTCGTGAACGCCACCGTGCTACAACCTCTGGATTTAGCGGTACGAGTCGCGTCAACAGAGATCTTTGCACGTCCCGAGTGTGAAAAACTCAACACACAGGTTCCCCGGCTGAGATCGGAAGCAGGATAATTGACTATTTCAAATGGCGTAATGGCTGTCCCGGGAATCTGAGTAAACTGCCTAATGGCATCGAGCAGCCCCAATGCAGCATGAAACGACGTACCACATCCTGTAACCACCACGCGATTCACGTCACCGCCAGCCAAATGCTTGGCCACATTAGCACAGGTACGGCGAAAAGCCTCGTCGCTAGCCAAATTGCGCAGGTAATCCGGGATCCCCCTTATCAGGAAACCCATGTTATACCCTTCTCCGAAAGATGTCTTCTCTGCACCTTCAAAGAGCCGTGCCATCGGACCTTGGCTGTAATCCTCTCGAGCCATGCTATATCCTCCTCTCAAGTTATCGCCGCACATTTTCGGCTATCATTGCCCCTACTGCATCCTTTCGTTGAGTAGGTTCCGGTAGTTAGGTGGCCGTTATGATTACCTTACCGGCCAGCATTGCCCTACAACTTTCCTCTCCGGCCCATCGACTGAGTCAATTTGCGCTACGCTCCTACGCTGACCGGCCTTCCGGACTTCGCAGACTCGTAAATCGCTTCAACCACCACTAGAGCCCGTCGGCCATCATAGATAGAGGTCACGGAAGTCCGATTCTCCAACTTAGCGCGCACAAACTCACGAATCTCCGGCGCATGTCCGTGAAGATTCCACTCATCTACCACCGGAAAATGCCATCCCCTGGTGGGCATAGGATGAGGTCGATCAGACTTTTTTTCCTCAAGAGACTTTCCATAACCATCCGTACTGAAACAAAGCATTCCCCCGGCAGTTCGGCCGGCGTCGAGATAGATATTGCCGGAGGTACCAAAGATTTGAGCACCAGTGTCCATACCACCGGAAATGGCCCAGCTATTCACCATCTCCCCTACCGCACCATTATCAAATCGGAAGAGAATAACTGCGTTATCCTCAGCACCATTCTTACAGTATTCATGCCACTTGAGAACATCAGTTTGGGCAAAAACGCTAACAATCTTGGCTCCCATCAACCACTCCATGACATAGAGGCCGTGAATCCCCACATCTATTACAACTCCACCACCCGTAAGCTCCGCATCCCAGAACCACTTAGCATGGAACGGCCCGTCGTGCATTTCGTGCACCCTAATCATAAACGGGCGTCCGATGCCTCCTTGTTCAATAATCTCTTTGGCCTTACAATAGTTAGGTGCGTAACGCATGTCCTCAGCATAGTACGCCTTTACGCCACTATCCTCCACTGCCCTAATGATTTCGTCGGCCTCTTTTACGTTTCTTGCTAAAGGCTTCTCAATCACAAAATCCTTCTTCGCTCTTGCACAGGCAACGGCTATCTCTTTATGTAGATAATTAGGTACAGTAATATCCACTAGATCTATATTGGGATCGTTAACGACATCTTGCCAATCAGTCGTCCATCGCCTATAACCGTATTCCTTTGCTACCGCCTCAGCACGTTCGGCCGTTCTGGAGCAGATAACCTCTAGTTCCGCTTGCCCAGTTAGCCCATAACAGATTGAGTGTGCACGGCCCATAAATCCGCTACCGATAACCCCCACACGTACCTTTTTGTTGTGCATGTTTCTCCCTCCCAAGTCTCTTTGCGAACTCTTTCCCCCCTAGTTGGCTATTCCAACAAGAAAGGGGCGAATCGCCAATGTTTCTACGTTGATCAAATACTAAACCAGGGAACCCAATAATTGAACGAGGATCGCCTCCCCATTCGTATCTAAAGCCGGGTCATCTGCAGTCTTAGATTTATCTTTACACAGAATCTAATTCACCTCCCCAATGACGGGTTGCGGCGACTCCTAAAGCGAGAGCGATCTGAGATTGAATTCAAGTAGTATCGACATTCGGCCATCAAGTCGTACACTCACCTCTAGCCAATTCTCCATGTCCTTCCGACCTCGATTATACAGATCGGCCAACACATAGTTTCTGCGAGGCCGCATGACGGGCAAGGAAAAGTGCACCATATACTGGTTTATCCTCCGTAACCTTCACTTGGGCCTTAGGTCTCGCTGCAAGTATCGTTGACCGGAAACTCTCGAATACGAAGTTGACATTGCTAATCACTCCACCGATTCCCACTATTAAAGGTTCATCTAACTCTAAATGATCAGCGGTAGCCAAGGCCAACTTAGCAAGTTCGATTCCGGCAAACTCTAGTAACTCCTTTGCGACTTTGTCCCCCTTCTTAGCCGCCGTATAGACCACTGGGACTAGAGAGGCTAGTTCGCTAGACTTCCTCGGAGCCTGATACACCCACGCTCGTACATCAAGCATATCTTTGAGACCTAACTCCCTGGGGATATCCTCGATTAAACATGTAGGTTCTTCTCGCCTTTCATATGCTTTTATCGCATGTGATACGGCTCGGCGGCCTATATCATAACCGCTCCCCTCATCTCCTACCAAAGGTCCATGGCCACCAAGTTTTGTAAAATCGCCGTTCAATCCTCTACCATATGCAACAGAACCGGTACCGGCTATGACAGCAATCCCCGGCCTCCCTTTAGTAGCAGCATAGTACGCTATCTCAGAATCCTCCTTAACGACCAGTTGGGGAACCGCGCACCTTCGCATGAGCTCGTCCCTAATCACCTCTGCCTGGGCTTCGGTATTTAGACCCGCAAGGCCCAAGCAGATGGCACGACAATCGGAGATATCTCCTCCAAGATCATGCAACGTTCGGCAGAGGGCCCCGTAAACTGTATCACTCCACGAAAATCCTTCACCTTCACGGCTGTAGCCGGACTTAAGCCGCGCATGATGGAGAAGCCCTCCATCGAGATCTCCAAAGGCTATATCTAACTTGGTAGCACCCCCATCAACACCGATTACGAACGGTTTCCCTGTTAACACTCACACCCGCTCCTTCTATACGACCTCATAAATGTCATACATCTACTTTCGCTGATAGACTGTCTTACCGTGAACAATGGTCCTCTGAACGGTGAAATCTTCGCCAAGAACTACCACATTCGCATCCTTTCCTACCTCAAGGGTTCCAAGACGGTGAGAAAGCCCGAGAACCTCTGCAGGGGTGGTCGCCGCCATCCATATTGCCTCAGGAAGGGAAAGACCAACCTTTTCGATAAGATTTCTCACTCCGAGGTTCATCGGAGTAACGCTACCTGCAATCGTGCCATCTTTCTGCTTAACAGTTCCATCTTTCACGATTAACTCTGCACCATATTCGGATATGTACTCTCCATCTGGAAGTCCCGATTGAGGGGTCCCGTCGGTAATAAGACAAACCCTATCATATCCCTTAACGCGGATCAGTATCTTCATGGCTGCAGGATGAACATGTACACAGTCAGCAATCAATTCCCCTGTGATCCTCTCATCCGCCATAATAGTGCCTACAACAGCTGGCTCCCGATGGTGCAGCCCGCGCATGCCATTATAGGTATGCGTAGAGTGGCGTCCCCCTGCTTCAATTCCGGCCAACATCTGATCATACGTCGCGGCTGAATGACCGAGAGATACAACCACCCCGTTCCTATTCGCGAATGCTATTACCTCTAAGGCCCCTTCCAACTCTGGGGCGATGGTGACCATCTTCACTGAACCAGCACCCACTTGAAGGAATTTTTCGAACTCAATGAGGTCAGGCTTGCGGATGCGATTAAGCGGAGCGGCTCCCTTATATTGCTCACAAATGTAAGGACCCTCCAAGAAAGAACCTAGCAATTCTGCGCCTTCGACTCCTCTCTCCATGGCCGACCGAGTTCCCTTGATTCGTTCAATCATTACCTCAGTTGTATCTCCGATCATTCCAGCACAATATGCAGTGATCCCTTCTTTAGCTAGATTGCAGGATACATAATTAATAGACTCATAGTCTGTCTCAAAACAAGACTTACCTGCGACTCCGTGGACATGCAGGTTTATGAACCCGGGGGCGATTATTCCCCCCTCAACATCGATCCATTCAACATCATTTTTCAAAGGGACCCTCACTTCGGTAATATTACCGATTCCCGCGATACGGCCATCCGGGGCGATCACAAGTATACCATCTTCGTAAATTCGCTTCGGCGTAACCAATTTCCCATTCCTTAGACCAGTCCACTTCTCACCAATCATTACCCTCGCCCTCGTCTCTTCATAGATTGCTCTTTGAAACTTAAAGTCAAAGTCACCACATCGTGGTCCTCGTAAAGCTTATACCAAACGATACTCTGTCTAGTGATTCATCGTTATACGTTCCTATCCTGTTAGTTAGGTTACTTAACTCTTTCGCTGTAATCAGCTAGAATCCTCCTTAAGGTTAGAAAAAAATTCTTGACGATGCGAACTGTATCCAGGCATTTTAGAATCTTTTTATCCGTAGTCCCCCCAGGAAGAGGATAGGGTGGCAGGATGGCATCTCTGGCGCCCTACTATCTGGGGATCAGACGCGGCTATTTCAGATCCCTCTCTTGTCAAGTTGCTTAACCTCCCGGATGTGAGATTAGCTGCCAATAGAGGGCAGTAACTTCTCCCGTCACCGACGTTACCTCAATTGTAAAAAATGGTAAGGTCATAGTGCAGGGGGCGGTGCAGAAACAGGTGTTCTACGTCGGTACTGACAACCTGGTGCACCACTTGTCTGAGCTCCTGCCGTTTAGCGAGATGGTTGAGGTTACGCCGATTAATCCAAATCGGCCCGTAGTAGAGGGCATGCAGCAGCAGGACCATTCGTATGTAGAGAACGTCGTATGGGAGTTTGACCCCACTACGGGCAGCTTCATGGAAAAGGTGATCGTGAGAATAGACGTGAAGGTCACCCAGCATGAACAGATCAGGGTAGCCACAGGTGTGGTCGCGTGACAGGACAGATCAAGAGGAGCTCCTCCCGGCTTCACCGACCGACTTCACCGAGGGGAAAGGCGCTGGCAAGAGCCGGGAGGAGCACCCCCCGGGCATCTTATTAAAGGGGCACCTTCAGTACGTTACCGGGAACCCCGGTCCTCGAACGCCAGCTTGCGAATGGAGGGGTAGCTCATGCGCGTGCTCGTCCAGAGCCGCCCTGATTTGCTTAGGCTCCCAGCAGGCGATACCGTCCAGGTCATAGAGACCATACGGGCATTAGGGGCACTGGGGATCGAGGTAGAGCACTGCACTGAGTTAAGCCCGTATCTCGATGCCTTCGATTTGGTTCATTTCTTCAACATAAGCCGCGTACAAGAAACTTATTTGCAATGTAAGAACGCCGTTGACCAGGGTAAACCCATAGCCCTCACGCCAATTTATTGGAATATCGAAGAGTACGTCTTAAACGGGGAGACGGTTCAGCGCGAGAAGCTACTACAGTGGTGGCGGAAAGATCACGCGCTTAGATCGGAGGTGCTAAGATGGGCTGATATTATCCTGCCCAATGGTTGGGCAGAGATGAACATCCTCAGCAGGGATTTTGCAATCCGCCCCAGCTACCATATAGTACCCAACGGAGTTGACCCGGCCTTTAAGGATGCCGGTCCCGGACAATTTGAGGCTGAGTACGGGCTCCGTGATATGGTTCTATGCGTCGGGCGTATTTCTCCCCGCAAGAACCAGCTTTCCCTCATCAAGGCCCTGAACGGTACAGGGCTCAAGCTGGTATTGATAGGCCCCATAAATGACCCCTTCTACCTAGAGGCATGTCGGGCCATAGCCTCCGGGGATGTGGTCTTCCTCCCTCAGATGCCCCAGGCAAAGCTGGCAAGTGCCTATGCTGCGGCCAAGGTGCACGCGCTACCGAGCTGGTATGATACCCCCGGTCTATCCAGCCTCGAAGCCGCGGCCGCCGGCTGCAACGTCGTATCCACAAACCGGGGCACCGCAGTCGAATACTTCGGGAATTACGCCTGGTATTGCGATCCAGGGGATATCAAAAGCATTCGAGAGGCGGTCCTTGCCGCTTATGCATCGCCCAAGGAGCTCTTGCTCCAGGAGCTGGTCCTCCAGGAGTTCACATGGGAGAGGGCGGCCAGGGAAACGCTCAAGGCCTATGAAAAAATCCTGAGTTAGTGGGCAGGTCGGCGGGGTAGACGCGTAAGCATTTGTACCAGGGGGGTATTGATGTCAGGCTGCCATGAAGGCCCAAGCCGCCGTGAGTGCCTAAGCCGCCGCGAACGCCCGGGCTACCGTGAAGGTCCGGCACGCGTCCTGCCCCTACCGCGAATCCTATGGCGCATAGAAAGGCGCGCAGTCTGGGAGACCTCGCTTCGCCTTGATCGTCGGCCGAGTTATGGAGACCAATGGTCGCTTGATCGGGACCAGTGGCCACGTCATCTGGACCAGCGGGCTGGTCATGAGGACCGGGGGACCCATCATAAGGACCAGCGGGTAGGTCATGGCGTGCTCGAGGTGGCCGCGGTCCGGCTCTTTCCCGGCCGGACCTCAATATCTCCGGCAGGGCCTTCTTCCCTGGCGCTGTTCATCGAACATAGTGCCACCCTGAGGGTCGAGGCTGTGAGGGATGATGGGGCGATCGGGTTGGAAACACGAGAGATACGATTCAGCGATCTCGTACCTACGGGCGTTTCCCTCCGGGGGCCAGGTGTCGATGGCGGCCGTGGGGGTAGCGACGGCAACGCCGGTATTCACCAAACAGTGGTTATAGGAACCGTCGACTTTGGAGAGCCTGCCTTCTACTATGATAGGCTGGTATCTACCCTGCACCTTGCCTGCCCGGTCATAATAAATCTCTGGAACATCTGCTATGCCGCCATTCCTGCGCCGGCGGCGACAGAGCCGCGGGATCCGGGGATGTCGCCGGGCTCGATGCGCGCCGTGATTCCGGGCGCCCTGGAGGCGGACCCCGAGGGCACATTCTATAGTTGGGGGGCTCTGACAGGTGAGTACACCGCAGGGCTTCCATGGCGGGAGGCCGTATATGACCTTACAGTCTCGCCTGAGGGTGCCATGTCTCCCGGTGGCTCCAACCCCATCCCTTCTGACAAGTTCTTGGTGCATGAGTTGATGTGGGAGAAAAGCCTGGAATTCGTAACCCACCAGGAGGTCCCCATCTCCATACTACAGCCGCCGGTTGACCTGGAGTCGTACGGTGTGCCGCTTGTCACGACTCATCACGTTGAAGCCAGCGTATTCGAAGCTCACCGGACGCATGGGGGTCTCTTTGTTTCGGGTAGTATTTCCCAGGAAATCTACTGCGCATTTCAAGACGGGCTTTTACGCTCGATCACCGGCGAACAGAGGCTTATACGACTCGTGCCGTATGGGGACGGCCATGGGGAGGGCCGTGAGGGTGGTTATGAGGTCAGCCAGCCTGATCACCTATCTCATCATATTTGGGTATACGTGGAACCTGTGCCGGTGGACCGGGAATTTGACCCGGGGATACCGGGCTTTCACACCACCGTCCTTGTCAGGCTGGACCTGGGGGTCACCCGGCTGCGGGAGGCAACGTTGTCATCGGGGGGTGCCCCGGCGTCCTGCGGAGCTCCGGAGTCATCCGAAGCACCATGGCCCCATGGAGTCTCAGCGCCTGGCAGTGCCCCGACGCCAGGCGGGGCCACATTGCCGCCTGGAATGGCTGTGGTCCCATATAATGCGGCCGCACCACATGATGTAGTCACGCTCCCTGATGCATCTCCCCGGCCTGCTACGGCCCCGCCCCGAGTAGGGATAGGGCCCCGCCGAGTAGGGATAGGGCTGGTCAACGCGATCCTCGGTCTTGTCAGGAGGGTTCTTCTTGTCCGGCCGATTCTCTCCTGGTTTACCCTTCCCAGGGCTCAATCACCAATAATTCCAGGCTCGAATAGAATAGACCACGACGTTGAAGTTTCTGGGAGCTCTTGCATGGATGGTGAATCCGATGGCCTCAGGTAATAAGCCAGAACGCAGTATCCTGGGGAGGCGAATTCTGCGTCAGGGTATGCAAGGTGACGATGTGGCCTGCCTCCAGGCAAGGCTGAATCTCCTGGGTTATGAAGCAGGGGAACCGGACGGCTATTTCGGCTATCTGACAGGGGACGCGGTCAAGCAATTTCAGGCCGCACACGGGTTACGGCAGGACGGCGTTGCGGGCCCGCAGGTATTCGCGGCGCTCTTGAGCAAGTTTGCCCTTCCCAGAATTACTCACGTCACAGGGCCCAAAGAGACTCTGTCAATGGTATCTCAGAAATACCAGGTGCCGGTGACCCTGGTCGCCGAGGCCAATCATCTTCCCGTAGAATCCAGGCCCTATAGATCCCAGCGACTTATAATACCCATCAGGTCGGTCATAGCATTTTATCGCCATGACCACGGCTCCATCTCACCATACCTTTCGCTCGAGAGGAACATCAAGAGTATTACGATCCTCTCGCCCATGTGGGTCGGGATTGATACTACGGGCCTCGTTCACAGCCACTTACAAGACAAGGCTGTCTCGCTTGCAATGCTGCATGAGGTAGATGTCATGCCCGCAGTGAGCATAGCCGACGTCGGCATACCGGAGGCTGACGCCGTTCGAGCGTTTCTGTCCTCCAAAAAGGCAAGAGAAGCAGCCGTAAAGGGCCTGCTGGAGCTGGCCAACAGGCTGAAGGCTTCCGGCATTGTGCTCTGTTTAACGTCGGTAGCCCCTGAGGATTGGTACCGGGGTTTA
This sequence comes from Bacillota bacterium, assembly GCA_012842565.1. Classification (GTDB taxonomy): domain Bacteria; phylum Bacillota; class SHA-98; order Ch115; family Ch115; genus DUSO01. The sequence goes on along the minus strand of DUSO01000186.1, from coordinate 22,094 downwards.
TCCTTTGTCTCAAACATAGCGGGTCACCTCCACCGGGTTGACAAGAGCCTACTGGCGGCGCTACCAGTGGAAGGGTTGGACGAGTTGCCGGCCGCGTACTACGAAGGGGTTGGCCGTGTAGCCGACCAGGTGATCCTTCTGACATTCGACCAGCATAATAAAGAAGGAAAGCCCGGCCCTATCGCGTCCATCGGATGGGTTAGGGAAGCAATCAGGAAATATATGCAATGGGTGCCTTGCTGGAAGACGATACTGACGGTGCCTACCTACGGCTACGATTGGCCGGAATTGCGCCGTGAGGCCCCCCTCCCGGATTCGAAGGCGTCGCTTGTCTCATATGAAGAGATATCCGCCCTCCTGAGTGTCTTCAAGCCCGAGGTAATCATGGACGAGGAGGCTCTTGCACCGAGCTTCCGCTACCGTTCGTGCCGGGTCACACACCGCGTATTCTTTGAAAATGCCGTAAGCGTCCGAGCCAAGGTTAGCCTGGTGCACAAATACCACCTGGGCGGCCTGGCATTATACTACCTTGGGCCGGAGGATCCGCTGATATGGAGTACCATCAGAGAAGGGTTCAAGGTGAGGGCGCGCATGGGGAGGGAATCCCAATGAGGGCTCTTGTTACGGGCATAACGGGGTTTGCCGGCAGTCACCTGGCCGAATTCCTCCTCGCCATGGGAGTCGAGGTATGGGGCACCACCAGGTGGCGTAGCCGCACTGAGAATATAGAAGGCATTCGAAGCAAGCTCCATCTTGTGGAGTGCGACCTCATTGATGCATCGGCGGTTGAGACGGCCATAGAGGCGGCAAGGCCGGACCTCATATTCCACCTGGCCGCCCAGAGCTTTGTGCCGTCGTCATGGGTTTCACCGTATGATACCCTCATGAACAATATCATTGGCGAATTAAACGTCTTTGAGGCCGTTCGCAGGCTGGGCATAAAGCCGAGGATACAGATTGCCTGTTCGTCGGAAGAATATGGCCTGGTCTACGAGGACGAGGTGCCGATAAGGGAGACGAATCCGCTCAGGCCCCAGAGCCCATATGCGGTGAGTAAGATAGCGCAGGATTTCCTGGGCTATCAATACTTTCGTAGTTATGGACTGGAAATCGTAAGGACCCGGGGATTCAACCATACCGGCCCCCGGCGGGGGGAGGTATTTGTCACCTCAAACTTCGCGCGGCAGATCGCCGAGATCGAATGGGGCTTGCGCGAACCGGTAATCCGCGTGGGTAACCTGGAGGCGAGACGGGATTTTACGGACGTGCGGGACATGGTGAGAGCTTACTGGCTCAGCCTCGACAAGGGTCAACCAGGCGAGGTTTACAACATCGCGAGCGGCAAGTGCTACAAGATATCGGAGGTCCTTGACATGCTGCTCGGCCTCTCTAAGGTGACTGTCAAGATTGAACAGGACCCGGGACGTATGCGCCCGTCAGATGTCCCAATTCTCCTGGGAGATTATAGCAAGTTTGCAGAGAGGACGGGCTACGCTCCGGAGATCCCTTTTGAAAATACTCTAAGGGACCTCCTCAATTACTGGAGGGAAAGGGTAAGACCGGCCTGACTGGTGGGCGGGGGACAGGTTGAGCCCGGGGGCTGGCTGTGGATAGGCTCCCGGGCCGGTGTATCCCGGCTGACGTATCCCGGCCGGCGTACGGACCGGCCTAAAAGGTCCGACACCCCCACAGGAGGTGAATGCCGGGGGGTGTTGATACGTGAAGGCGCTGATACTGGCCGGGGGTAAGGGTACGCGCCTCCGGCCGTTGACATATACATGCCCTAAGGGGTTAATACCCCTGGCCAACCGGCCTTTTCTCGAATACCAGCTCGACCTCCTGAGAAAATCCGGGATCGAGCAGGTGATATTGAGCCTCAACTATATGGCCGAGAGGTTCAAGGAGGCGCTGGGCAACGGGAAGAGGTGGGGGTTGTCTTTTGAGTATTCGGTTGAAGATAGGCCCCTTGGAACCGGGGGAGCGGTCTCGAGGTGCTCCTCTCTTGTCGGGAATGAGCGCGTGGTAGTGGTAAACGGGGATGTTCTGACAGATGTGGATCTTGGCAAGATGCTGGAATTCCACCTGGAAAAAGGCAGTGACATAACCATTGCAATGGCCGAGGTACCTGACCCCACAGCATATGGACTCATACTCACCGACGGTACGCAGAGGGTCGTGAGATTCCTGGAAAAGCCGGGGTGGGATGAGGTGGAGGGCAATACGATCAATGCAGGAATCTATATCATAGAGCCCGATGGCCTCTCCAGAATCTCGGAGCAGGTAAAGAGGCTCGGAAGAGAAAGGGATCCCTCAGAGAGCAAGGCCGAAGTATCTCTCGAGAGAGACCTGTTCCCTGTCTTCCTGGCCGAGGGGAGAAAGATATATGGTTACCGTATAGAGGGATACTGGCAAGACATTGGCACCCTGCCCAAGTACATTCAGGCCCACAGGGACATTCTCGATATGCGGCTGGACGTAGTTCCTCCGGGAAGGCGCTTTGGGCGGGGGATCAGGATAGGTAAGAATTCGAGCATTCATCAGAGTGTGGAGCTCCGGGGCCCCGTCTTGATCGGGGACCGGGCCTCAATCGGGGCTTATACCAGGTTGGGACCCTGGACTGTGATCGGCCATGACGTGGAGGTAGGCCGGGAGACGAGAATCGTTAACTCGATAGTCCTTGACCATGTACAAATACGGGACGGAGCAAGGCTCACATGGTGTATCCTAGGCGAGAGGGTTGATGTGGGCAGCGGATGCTGTCTCGAAGGTGCCGTCCTCGGCTCGCGGACTGTCCTCAGCCGTGGGAGCTGTACGGTCGAGCTACGGGAGTTGGTCCGCTAAACCGGGCCAATTCCCTATGAACTTTTCGCAAGACCACGCATATAGTATAAGTGAAAAGTGGCTGTCTACTTTTGCTAATTTGTGCAGGAAGGGGGAGAGGAGATGGCCGTTGGTCTTGAGCTCAAGCAAGAGCTGCTCAAGGTCGAGCAGGTCGTTGGAGAAACGACTGTCCGCAAGGTCTTCCGCGAAATGATAAAGATTCCCACCGGTGCCCCAACCGCCGAGAAGGTTGTGAGCGTCGATGCCACCCTCAAGACATCAGCCTACGAGATCATCAAAGACAAGGTGATCATAGAGGGCAAGGTTGACGTTCGCGCGCTCTATGTGGGGATCACCGCCGCCGGAAGCCAGCCGGTCCAGCTGCTGGAGCAGGAGGTATCGTACGAGCTGGTGGCTGAGATACCCGGCACCCAGCCTGGAATGAACGTCCAGATCGACGTGCGGGCGGAGCATGTGGCCAACGAACTGGTCGACCCGCACACCATCCGGGTCGAGGTGCTGGTCCGCGCTTTTGCCAAGGTGACCAAGACCGAGCAGCTTGAAGTAGTAACTGACGTAAAAGGGCCCGAAGACCTCAAGGTGACCAAGGAACTCCTCAAGGTCGAAGACGTCGTTGGGGAGCAGGCTTCTCAGGTGGTTGTCACTGAGAGGGTAGCGGTACCGGAAGAGAAACCGGATATCCAGTCGGTGATCTCAGTTGAGGGCCGTACAAGGTTGACAGACGTGCAGATTCTCGATGACCAGGTTGTCGTGGAAGGTGCTGTGGATGTCAACGTCATGTATGCGGCTGCAGTAGGAGACACCTCCGGAGTAACGCGGCTGCCGGTGCACTTCATGGAGGCCAAGCTGAGGTTTACGCATGTGGTCGAGGTACCTGGAGCCCGCTCCGGTATGCACGTCCAGGTGACAGTCGAGCAGGAGACCATAGATTACGACCTTATTGACGCAAGGACCATCAGTATCGATGCGGTCGTGAAGATCACTGTCAAAGTGACCGCAACGAAACAGATGGAAGTAGTGACCGATGTCACATCCAAGACCGTTGTGGTGGACGTTGAGAAGCGGCTCCTCAAGGTACAGGATGTAGTCGGTGAGGATACGGCGCAGGTGATGCTCAAAGAGAGCCTCCAGGTCCCGCGAGAAAAGCCGAATATCGACAGGATAATTCGTATCGATGAGAGCGTCAAGGTCGAGGAGACTAGGATCATAGCCGGCAAGGCCATCGTCGAGGGTACGATAAGGCTCCAGACACTCTACGTCGCCCAGACAGCCGAGGGCGACCAGCCGGTCCACCATATGGACCACCAGGTCAAGTTCACGCAATATGTCGAAATCCCTGGCGCCGAACCTGAGATGACGGCTGAGGTGCGCGCCCTTGTGGAGCACGTCGAGTTCGAGGTCATCGACGACCGGTCGTTCCAGGTCAGGCTCCTTGTTTCTGTGACGGTCAAAGTCACAGAGCCGGTCCAGCTCAACATAGTGATCGACGTGGTAATAGTCACGCCGCCGGAGGTACCGTGCCCTACGCCCACAATGACCTTTGTGACTGTGCAACCGGGCGACACACTGTGGTCGCTCGCGAGGAAGTATAACACGACCGTCGAGGCAATAGTACAGGCGAACAAGATCGCCGACCCCAACATGATCCAGGTCGGTCAGGTGCTACAGATCCCGGTCTGCCCGCCCCCGAAGGGATGATGCACCCGCCGGCAAAAGGATGACAGGCAGAAGGATGGTACATCCGCCCGCCACTCACGGACGGATGGGCAGCATTCCCGCCAGCACGTTGTGAAATGGGAGGTCTCGCGGGCCTCCCATTTCGAGTCACAGCGACCCGTGTCCCGCATATATTGTAATGAAGTACGTCTGCAAGACCAGTCATTTTTAAGACCCAGTTCTTTGCATACGAGGGGGGAGACAAGAGAATGGTGTTGAAGAAGGAACGGCTCAAACTCTACGAGGTCGTCGGCGAAAACAGGACCAGGGCCGTTCTGCGGTCAGTTGCGGACATACCCGCAGAAAAACCGGACATTCAGAAGATATTGAGCGTCGTAAATGTGACCGTGTCGGCCACCGGGACCCCAATTCCCAATAAAGTCATCGTACAGGGGACAGCCACGGCCCAGATAATCTACGTAGCCGCTCTGCCCGACCAGCCGGTGCACCATACCAGCCAGACAATCAACTTTATGCAGTTTGTGGATGTGCCGGGCACGGAGCCGGGCATGACAGTGCTGGTCAGGACGCGGGTGGATTTTGTCAATGCCGTTATGAGGGGCCCGAGGACCATAGAGATCGAGATCATCCTCGAGATCTTCGCCAAGGTTGCCCAGCTAGTTCAGCTGGATGTGGTAACGGATGTGTCGTTCAAGAGTATCCCGGCCAAGGTCGTAAAGGAGCTGGCCAAGGTCGAACACGTGATGGGCGAGAATTTCGCCCAGGTCAACCTGCGCGAGACGCTAACGGTGCCCGCAGGAAAGCCCGAAATGCAGAAGATCCTCAGCATCGTCGGCTGGGAGGTCAGATTTACAGAAACCAGGGTCATTCCTGACAAAGTAATAGTCGAGGGTACCATAACGACACAGATAATCTACGTAGCCGCCTTGCCGGACCAGCCTGTACACCACATGCACCAGACTGTGCGGTTCCTAAGCTTTATCGATGTGCCCGGCGCACTTCCCGGCATGACAGTGGAGGTATTCCCCACGGTCGAATTCGCCCAGGCGACAATGACCAGCCCAACCACCCTGCTGCAGGAGATAATCCTGAGGCTCTTTGTCAAGGTCACCCAGGTCGAGCAGCTGAGGGTGGTAATCGATGTCCGGTCCGATAAGGTGCCCATCAAGCTGGAAACCCGGCTCGTGCGGATGAGTGAGGTCGTGGGGGAGGCATTAAGGCAGGTCAACATTCGGCGGCAGATGATGGTCCCGGCGGGCAAGCCCAATGTGCAGAAGGTACTCGGCGTCTTTGACACCAGGGTCGAGATTCGAAATGTCGAAGCCCTGCCTAATAAGGTCATCGTGCAGGGTACCATAGTCGTCCAGATCGTCTATGTGGCGGCGGAACCAGCACAGCCCGTACACCACATGGAGGAGCGGATAGAGTTTACCGAGTATGTTGATATACCCGGTGCGGCACCCGGCATGGATGTCCAGGTGCACCCCACCGTCTCCTTTGTAAACGTTCAGATGGTGCCAGTAGGAGAGCTGCCATATGGCGGGACCAACGAGGTTCTTATAGATATGATCCTGGACCTCTTTGTCAAGGTTACAAAGATAGTCCAAAAACACGTCGTCACCGATGTCAGCACGCCGGAGGGATGGCTGGACTGGTAAGACCGGACTGGCAGATGGAGGGAGCAGGCGCCGCGAGGGACCGGGTGCCGCCGTGAGCGGCCGGCAGGATGGCAGGAATGGCAGGTGAAGGGTGTCGTATCGCCGTCGACACCCTTCTTTACAGGATATAGCGCTCCATGGCGTAGAGGAAGCTTGAGGGTGAGGGGGGCAGTAAAGTGTCTGACATTGTGGTATCTGATTTCCGGCGAAGGCGCGTGAAGGTTCAATATGTCGTGGCGGATGTGAGGTCCAGCGCTGTCGTAACCGCGACTCTCACGGTGCCGCAGAATAAGCCGGACATAGCCTCGGTCTTGAGTGCAGAGGAGTCTCCTGTGATCACCAAGGTCACCATGATACCCGGCACGGTGATCATCGAAGGCACGGTATCTTTCAATATTCTCTATGTGGCAGCCCTGCCCACGCAGCCGGTTCACTTTTTTGAGGCGTCCGTACCGTTTACAGAATTCGTCAACATCTCCGGCGCCCTGCCGGGAATGGTAGCCGAGGTTACCGTTACAGCTCAATTCGGGAGTTACAGGGTTGTGGGGCCCAGGACGGTAGAAGCGAGCGTGCTCCTCGAGTTTCACGTCATCGTAATCCGTGAGGAGATCGTCGAGGTTGCCCTGGAGGTGCCGAGGGAGATCGTCCCGGTCCCGACAGTAACCAAGAGGAAGATAGCCCTCGAGGAGGCTCTTCTTAGGGGGCAAGGTCAGGCAATTGTCGAAGGAGACATCATCATCCCGCCTGAAAAGCCCCCTGCCAGGACCATAGTCCATGTAGACGCTGCAAGCCGGGTGACCAGCGCGGAGGCTATCGTTAATAAGGTAATCGTGAGGGGCGTTGTCAGCGCCACGGTACTCTATGTCGGCGCACTGCCCGACCAGCCGGTCCATGCCGTTGAGGGCGACATACCCTTTACCGGATTCATTGTGATTGATGGGGTGGACCCGGGGATGATTGCCGTCGTCACCTCGCGTGTAGAACATGTTTCAGTTGACATAATCGAGCCCAGGAGGCTCAGGATACGAGCCATTGTGGCCTTGAGCGCCACCGTAGTGATCCGGCGCGAAATAGAGTTTATCGCCAGGCTTGAGCCGGTACCTGAAAAGATCCTTGTCCCGAGGGAGTTCCTGGCGCAGGAGATCGTCGCTGAGCGACAGGAAAGCTCTGTATTCAAAACGACGGTCACAATACCGGCAGGGAATCCCAGTATATCTCGCGTGATCGAAGCTACTGCACGGCCGAGGATAACTAAGGTACTGGTGAAGGATGACCTGGTGATCATTGAGGGCGACCTGAAGGTGACTGTTCTCTATGTAGCCGCACTCCCGGGCCAGCCGGTATATGCGGCCGAGAGCGTGGTGAGGTTCTTCACATCGGTATTGATCCCCGGAATCCGGTTCGGCATGTCGGCGATAGCCGATGTGGACGTCGTGAAGGTGACTGCAGAGGCCATCGACCCGAGGACCGTGGATGTGAGGATCGTCTTCAAGACATGGGTGCTCGTGACAGAGGTAAGGCGGGTCCCCGCCGTAGTCAGGGCGCCTGTGGAGGTCACCGTGCCGGAGGCGCCGGAAGCGGTGGTTGCGCCTCCCGTGATGCGCCGCATCCATATAGTGCGCCCGGGCGATACACTGTGGCTCATCGCCCGGCAGTACGGGGTCACAGTAGAGGCCATAGTGCAGCTGAACGGCATACGCGACGCCGATAGAATCGAGGTGGGGGATGCGCTGGAGATACCCTCCTGAGATACCTCAACTGAAGGGTACATTGATGTGACCTATAACCTTGTGGGCTTTTCAGATGATGGCACCACCCCAGAGCGGATTCAAAACCTTGGACATAGGCCTTGAGGAAACGAACCACAGCTTGCGCTTGTCTACGTGCCTGGATCTCGGCTTGCGCGAGATCCTCTATCGACATGCGGATGATCAAGGTGCCAGGCTGTGTAAGCAGCATTAGTTTCCCAGCAGGAAATCGTTAAACGGTGTCGAATAGCCAAAAGACATATAGCCTATGGCGGGGTCACCCGGCAGAGCCTCCTCCCGCAGGAGCGCTTTATCGAAGTAGCTTGGTAGTATAGGAAAGGAGATGGTCTCATGCGTTCATACCGGAGAAGCTTACGTTTTCTAAACCCATGGCTATACGTGCTTTTAGCCTCATTCTTGATTTTCGGAGGCGGCATCCTGTTTGCAGCGAAACCCGTAGTCAAGCTGGGCACTCTCAAGCTGGTCGGGAGCGCCCCTATATTCATCGCCCTTGAGAAGGGGTATTTCGATGAGGAAGGGCTTGATGTCAAAGTCGAATGGTTCACTGCGGCGGCGCCTGTTTCGGTGGCCGTTGCGAGCGGTGACCTGGACGTAGGCGCGACGGGGATTACCGCCACCTTCTATAATTCCGTTGCAAGTGGAGCCAAGATGTACCTGGTCGCCGACCGGGGGATGGAGCGCCCGGGCTATCCGCTCAATGCGCTCGTGGTTAACAAGGCCCTCTACGATAGCGGCACGATAAGGTCGCTCAAGGACCTCAAGGGCAAGAAAATAGGCCTGAGCACCCTGGGTTCGACCTTTCACTACCAGATAGGCAAGCTTTTGGAGCAGGAAGGCATGAGCCTCAAGGATGTAGAGCTCACGCCACTCCGGACCATGCCGATAATGATTGACGCCGTGCGAAAGGGCACGGTGCCGGCGGTCATCCTCTCGCCGCCGTGGGGAGCGGTGGCTGAGGAAGAAGGCTGGGGCAAGGTCCTCTTTTGGGTGGGCGACAAGCTCACGAATCAGGTGGTTGGGGTGTTCTATTCCGAAAAGATGCGCAACAACCGTGAGCTTGGCGTCAGATTCATGAAGGCATACATAAAGGCGCTTCATTATTACTATGACGCCTGCCTTGCGAAGCCGCGCGGTGCCCACTATGACGAGGTAATCGATATAATAGCAAAGTACATCGGGCAGGATCGCAAGAGCATAGAGCGGTCCCTATCATATATTGACAGGGACGGCAGGCTGTACCTTCCGGACCTTATTGCGCAGCAGGAGTGGTACGTGAAGAACGGCCTGTGCAAGACCGTCGTGCCCCTTGAGAAGTTCACCGATATGAGCTTTGTGGAAGAGGCGGCAAAGCAATTGAAATAGGGGGGCTTGTACCTTCCCGGTAAGTCGTCCACACCGCCCAGGGCAGGCACCACCGGAGGGCGGAAATGTATACAGACCATTTTCGAGATAGGAGCCTTATACTTTGCGGGTAATTGTAGATGGTATTTCAAAGACTTTTACAAGAAGGCCCGGCGCCAATGGCAGGGGTAACGCCCCGGTAGTTGAAGCACTGAGGGACATATCATTTACGGTAGACGACAGGGAGTTTGTGGCGATAATCGGCCCGAGCGGTTGTGGGAAGTCGACGCTTCTCGGCATTATCGCCGGCCTCGTGCCTCCTTCCTCGGGCCGGGTCATATTCGAGGGGGGCATCGATGCCGTTAGGCCCCTCACCAGCGTAGTGTTTCAGGAGTTTGCGCTTTTCCCCTGGCGGACGGTGCTCAAAAACGTCGAGTTTGGGCTGGAGGTCAGGGGGGTGCCTCCTGGAGAAAGACGCGACATCGCCATGGAATATATAAGGCTGATGGACCTCCTGGGATTTGAGGAGAAGTATCCTGCAGAACTCTCGGGGGGAATGAAGCAGAGGGTCGGGATAGCCCGGGCCCTTTCCGTGAACCCGCATGTCCTGTTGATGGATGAGCCCCTTTCGGCCCTGGATGCCCAGACCAGGTCCATAATGCAGGTGGAATTCTTGAGGATCTGGGAAAAGACTGAGAAGACGGTGATATATGTTACCCACAATATCCAGGAGGCGGCATTCTTAGCAGATCGCATAGTGGTGCTCTCCCGGAGGCCGGGAAGGCTGAGAGAGATCATCGACGTGGATTTCGGCCGACCCAGGGAAGAAGGCCTCCTTTCAGAGGACTCATTTCTCAAGTTTTGCGACGAAGTATGGGGGCTCCTGCGCGATGAAGCCAGGGTGGCCATGAAAGAGGAGATATGAGGTGGCTTCGGATATTGTCGTATACGACAAGAGCACAGTAAAGGGGGGGCGCGAAGGGACTCGCGGTTATTTGAGCATCCTATCCATTGTCATTGTCATCCTTCTTTGGGAGGCCATGTGCAGGTTTGGATTGGTGGAAAGCCTCTACCTCCCTGCGCCCTCTGCTATCCTGGTCGAGTTTACGAGGATGCTGCTCTCAGGGGAGCTTCTGATGAGCATATGGCTCAGCCTAAAGCGGATAATCTGGGGGTTTCTCCTGGGGTGCGGGATGGGCATCCTAGTAGGGCTGGCCGTGGGCCTTTCGCCCGTGATGGAGGCGCTCATCGACCCGCTTCTTTCGCTGACCTACCCGATCCCAAAGATCGCCCTCCTGCCGCTCATAATTCTCTGGCTCGGAATCGGAGAATCATCCAAGGTAGCTATCATCGCGGTGGGCGCTTTCTACCCCGTGTGCATTAATACCATCGCGGGCGTAAAGGGCGCAGACCCCCTCTTGATATCCGCAGCTCGCAGCCTTGGCGCCAACCGCCTGCAGGTCATCCAGAAGGTGGTTCTCATGAGCGCCCTGCCGGTTATCCTGGCGGGCATAAGGCTCGCCGCCGGGATGTCGCTGCTCCTCGTGGTGTCCGCCGAGATGGTCGCGGCGACGGCTGGCATCGGCTACCTCATCCTCTATGCCGGCGACCTGATGCTCACCACCAAGCTTATGGCTGGCATACTTGTTCTCTGTGTCCTGGGCCTCGGGTCTACTCTCGTCCTACAGAGGATCGAGAGGGCACTCGTGCCGTGGAGCAGGGGGAGGTAAGGCCGGGCATGTCATGTGGTGATGAAGTCCCGGCGCTCTCTTAGATAGTCTAGGAGCCCTCCTGCCTTTAGGATGTCGAGCATCACCTTTGGTAACGGCTGTGCCTTTATCTGAAGATCCCCTCTGGAAATGGTCCCAGATGAAAGATCGACGCTGATCAGGTCGCCATCTTGTATGAGGTCCGTGTCACACTCAAGGGCAATGAGGCCGACGTTTATGGCATTACGGTAGAATATCCTGGCAAAGGACTTTGCTATGACTCCCGCGATCCCGGCTGCCTTTATCACCAGGGGTGCTGCTTCCCTCGATGATCCACAGCCAAAGTTGTGGCCGGCAACGATGAAGTCGCCCGGACGAACTCGATCAGGGAACCCCGGCGAGATATCCTCCATCAGGTACCTGGCGAGCTCGGCATGGTCTATGGTATCTCTTTTCCGTCTAGCCGGGATTATGTAGTCGGTGTTGATGTCATCGCCAAACTTATGGGCGGTTCCGGCAAAGATCATGAAAAATCACTCCAGGTAAGGGCGGGGGTCTGTGATACGGCCTGCCACCGATGATGCAGCTACAGTTGCTGGCGATGCAAGGTAAATATTGGCTCGAGGATTGCCCATTCGTCCTTTGAAATTCCGGTTGGCCGTTGAGATCACGTTCTCGCCTGGGGATGGTATCCCGTTACAGGCACCGATACACCACCCGCAACTCGGCGGCACGATGACCGCACCTGAGTCGAGCAGGGTTTTAATGATGCCTTCCTCCAGCGCCATGCGGTAAACAGGGCGAGAAGCGGGGGTTACGATGAGCCTCACGTTCGGATGCACATGCCGGCCTGAGAGCACCTTTGCCGCCACTCTCAGGTCCTCCAGGCGCCCATTGGTGCAGGATCCCAGGTTAGCCTGGTGGATCGGGATTTCTTTAAGAGTACGAGCCGGTGCTACTGAATCTACCCTGTGCGGAATGGCCACGAGCGGCTCAATTGTATATGCATCAATCTCTACAATTCGCTCATACGTGGCATCCGGGTCGGGATAAACGGGCTCGAAGTCCCGTGAAGCCCGGCCTGAAATCCACTCGAGAGTCTTATCGTCCGGGGCCACCATCCCGGCTTTGGCGCCCATCTCCACCACCATATTGCAGAGCGTGAGCCTGCCGGAGATATCGAGCGACCGGATACCTTCCCCTTCAAACTCGATGGCGCGGTAGGTAGCTCCATTGGCCGTAACCCTTGAGATTATGTGAAGTGCCAGGTCCTTGGCAAATACCCCGTCCGCAAGATGTCCTTCCACCACGACCTTGATGGTAGGGGGTACCCTGAACCAGAGCTTTCCGGTGTATACCGCCGCGGCAAGATCGCTGGACCCGATCCCGGTGGCAAAGGCGCCCAGAGCACCATAGGTGCAGGTATGCGAGTCCCCTCCCACGGCAAGTTCGCCCGGCAGTATGTGGCCTTTCTCAGGAATGACCTCGTGACAAATTCCCTCGCCAACGTCATAGAGGGTACACTGCCCGCCGCCTGCAAACTCTCTCATCATTGCGTGCAGGGCTGACACTCGCTCGTTGGGGCTCGGGCAATAGTGGTCGATCACGAATACAACTCGCGCAGGATCAAACACCCCTTTAGCGCCCAGTTTTTTCAGGAATTCTATCGCAAGGGGGGCTGACCCGTCATGGCCCATAGCCAGGTCGATCCGGGCCACAACGATTTCTCCTACCTCCGCCTGCGTGCCTGAATGTCTCATAAGGATCTTTTGGGCTATGGTCCTACCCACGGTTCCACCCTCCCGGGCGCTCCAATCCGGCCCTCTTGGCGCCGATTTTCTGACGGTCTCGATGCCCTGTCGATGGCGTCCAAAACCTCTTGGTAACTCGAAGGTGTCTCGCCCCCGAAGGTATCCTTCAATCTCAGGGCGTTTACCCAGGCCAGCTTCTCCTTTGTCGCCCTGGACATCCCGGAATCGATCCCGAGGGAATCAAGGGTCGCTATCACGTCCTCCATCTCGTGGACTCTTCTGTCTGAATGTATGGCGGTGCCGCAGACAAACCTATTGACCAGGTTTGCAAAAGATGTCTCCTCCATGGTCTCCCGGATACTGTCCATAATCAAAGATTCGACCTGGAAGCGGCGGCTCGCCACCAGGGTCTCGATGAGGATGGCTGCGATGCCCTTCATGAATATGCTCCGGAATAACTTAATGGCAGATGCCATGCCGGGGTGCCGGCCGACCACCTGTATTCTCATCTTGTAAGGTGAAAGGAGCTCCCGGAAACCGTCTGCTCCAGAGCCGCATGCGAGCATCGGCACCCTATGTTTGTATACAGGGAGGGGACCCATCATGGCTACGTCGACGAACCTGGCGCCTGTGGGTTCGACTATTGATGAGACGTCCTCCATGGTCTTTGGGGATGCCGCATTCACATCTACGAATATCTTACCGGGTCTTAGAAACGGGGCCGCTTCTTGAGCTACCTGGGCAGCCACCCTGCCGGAGGTGGCTGAGATAATCATGTCACAAGCCCTGACGAGATCGGGTAGGTTATGGAGAAGCTCGACGCCCGATTCCTGTACCCGCCGTGAGATCTGAGTCGCATAAGGCTCTGTATTCCAGAATTTATCATAGGCCGAGATTGTAGTGAACCCTTCTTCCCTTAAACCCTGGGCAATATGGAACGCAGCCTCCCCAAAGCCAATGAACCCCAGACGTAGCGACATTTCATGATACCCCCTTGTTTCGGAGTGTTTCTTCGATCTTGGCTGAAGAAATCCTGCCCTCTCTGATCTCCTTTATCCGTTGGGCCTCATAGAGGAGCTTGGCGTCGGCAGCTGCCATGATCGCCCCGGCCAGGTCGGGGATTATCACTACGACTCCGTCGTCATCCCCGACTACGATGTCACCGGGGTTTACTGCGACACCTCCACAGGCCACCGGGACATTGATCTCGCCGGGGCCGTCCTTGTCGCATGAGCAAGGAATGACGCCTCTTGCGAAGATGGGGAGGTGGTACTCGGCGATTTTTGAGACATCTCGAACGGCCCCGTCGACCACAACCCCTGCGATCCCGGCCTTCGCAGCGGCGGCAGTCATAAGCTCTCCCCAGACCGCATTCAGGCACTGCCCGCCGGCGCTCACGACAATGACATCTCCGGGTTTCGAAAGGGCAATGGCCCTATGGACCATCAGGTTGTCACCCGGCCTTACGCGGACAGTAATTGCTGGGCCGACAAGCCTGCGCTGCGGGGTGACTGGCTTAATTTGGTGGTCCATTGCTCCGAAGCCATTCATACCATCGGCGAGATTGGCCGTCGAGTACCTGGCCAGCCTTTCCAGGATCGCCTTGGGGGGACGGGGGATATCCTCGTAATAGCCGAAGCCCGGTTTTCCGTGAAAATCTGCGGTCATATGCTTCCCTCGCATGTCAACGTAGTCTTTGTCTGTTGCTGTAGCAACAGTTGTGCCGAGAATAGTCCTGTGGCAGTCCCCCGCCTGGTCCTTCCGCGCGTGGTGAGAGGCCGGCGTATTCAGATATCCGGGACAGGGCACCCCATCCCTTTACCGTGTTTCACACTGTAACCTGGGCCTCAGGTATTTCATTTTGAAAGGTTGTTCCGCCACGGTGGGACCTATGACCGCACGGTCAGGTCATTGGTGCTGGTTTCTCACATTGGAGAGCGGCGATTTTGGAGGCCGGTGGCATGTGGTTTGCGTATCCTTGGAAGTCAGGCCATGTGGCTTACGTATCCTCGGGAGTCAGGCGGGGTGATAGAGGTGATCTCACCGGTAATAGCAAGGTATACGGCAACGCTAACGTATGCAGACCTTCCCGGAGACGTAAGATGTACCGCGAAACGCTGCCTTCTCGACTGGATGGGAGCTGTGTTTGCCGCCCGGAATGAAGCAGTGGCATTGAGGCTGAGAGAACTTGCCGCGTCGCTGGGAGGGCATCCGGACGCAACCATCATCGCCTTTGGTGATAGAACTTCGTGGCTGAACGCTTGTCTGGTAAATGGGAGCATGGCCCATCTGGCCGAGTCCGATGACATATTCAGGGAGGGCATTTATCATCCAGGAGCCCCCACAATCGCTGCCGCCCTTGCGGTAGCCGAAAAAATCCATAGTAGCGGTCGCGAGCTAATTGTGGCTATCGTGGGCGGTTACGAAGTCTCCACCAGAATTGCCCAGGCAATAAACCCCTCTCATTATAGGTTCTGGCATACGACCGGGACCGTAGGGACTCTCGGCGCTGCCATTGCTGCAGCAATTCTCCTTAGGCTAAATGAGACGCAGACGATACATGCCCTCGGCCTGGCAGCGACCCAGGCTGCTGGCCTTGCGCAAACTATCATCGAACAGACAGACGGCAAGCCGTTGCATTCGGGAAAAGCGGCCCTGAACGGCGCCCTGGCCGCCTTCCTGGCTGCCTCGGGTTTTAATGGGCCCCAGGAGCCACTTATGGGGCTCAGGGGCTTTTGCAGAGTTGTATCTAATAGTATTGACGAAGATGCCCTTACTCGCGGCCTGGGGGACGAGCACAATATCCTGAAGGTCACCTTTAAGTTTTACCCGTCATGCGGTCACACCCACTCCGCAATAGACGCGGCACTGTACCTCGCGAGGGAAGAGCATCTGGGTCCTGAAGATATCGCAGAGGTGGATCTCTCCACCTACTCAGCGGCTGTAGATGTAGCAGGTAACGACGATCCAAAGACCCCTTACGAGGCAAAATTCAGCCTCCGGTACTGCGTTGCTGTGGCTTTAGCCTTTGGTGAGGTAACATCCAGGCTATTTGAACCGTCAGTCTTACAAAGCCCTGACATCCGTCATGTGATGGAGCGCATCCGCGTGCGCCGGGACCCCGCCCTTGATGAGGAATTCCCCGCCAAACGAACATCCATCATCCGAATCGTGACGAAGGACGGTCGGGAATTGACTCGACGCGAGGACTATAGGAAGGGGGACCCGGAAAAACCACTGAGCGAGGATGATGTGAAGGTAAAATTCATGGATCTTGGCCGTAATGCCGGTATCAGTTGCGGGCGGTTGACCGCCATTGCCGAACGCATCATGAATATCGAAGATGTCGAGGATGTCTCATTTTTATGCCAGGCTGTTTCAGAGAGCATTAACTCATAGGGTCCACGAACCGCTATGAACGGAGGGTAATGTCGATGAGTGCATACGTGGTTATGGCCGGAGAACTTCTTGACTTCTGTCGCGATGTGCTCGTTGCCGCCGGGGTGCCGGGTCCGGATGCTGCGCTTACCGCTGATTGTCTTGTGAGGGCCAATCTTCGGGGCATTGATTCGCACGGAGTCTCCAGGCTCAAGTCATATGTTGACAGGCTTGCGTCAGGAGTCATGAATCCCGTGACCAGGATCGAGGTGATATCGGAGTCTCCCGCTACGGCACTCGTAGATGGCGGAAATGGCCTGGGACAGGTCGTTGGGAGTCATGCGATGCGTATGGCCATTGAGAAAGCAAAGGCGACGGGAATAGGATTTGTGGGAGCACGTAATTCCAACCATTTTGGAATGACAGCCTACTATGCCATGATGGCGCTTTCCCATGACATGATCGGGATCGCCTGGAGTAATGCCTCCCCTGCCATGGCGCCCTGGGGAGGATTGGACCCTCTCCTCGGGACAAACCCCGTAGCTATAGCCGTGCCATCGGGGAATGGATATCCTCTCGTACTTGACATGGCGGCGACGGTGGTGGCACGTGGCAAGATAAGGCTCGCCGCCAGGAAGGGCCAGAAGATACCCCTGGATTGGGCCATAGGCCCCGATGGGACCCCAACCGATGACCCGGTCGCTGCGCTCGCTGGGAGCCTTTACCCGATAGGGGGCCCGAAGGGTTACGGGTGGGCATTGATGGTGGAGATATTATG
Organism: Bacillota bacterium; assembly: GCA_012842565.1. Classification (GTDB taxonomy): domain Bacteria; phylum Bacillota; class SHA-98; order Ch115; family Ch115; genus DUSO01. Next base: position 5,192 of record DUSO01000186.1, on the reverse strand, counting down.
TGGGGTGCTGACCGGTGCAGTCGAGCTTGGTAGCGTTAAGCCCCTGGTAGATTTGTCGGGACCGTCAGGCACAGGGCACTCATTTTGCGCCATAGACATCTCCTCGTTCGCGCCTGTAAGCGAATTCAAACGACGGGTGGACTCGATGATCAGCCGGGTCAAAGCCGTCAGGAGGGCTCCCGGGATCGAAAAGATATATCTTCCGGGAGAGATCGAGCTGGAGGCGGAGAAGATTCGCGAGAAAAATGGTATTCCGCTCAGCGAAGAGGTTCTCCACGATCTTGAAGACATCGGCCGGAAGTATAATATAAAGGGACCCTGCAAGGAATCATGACGCCCTCCAGGGTCCCTAGACATTCCCGCCCGGTAAACCCGGGCGGGTTTTTCTCAATCAGCGACTTCGGCTATTCTTCTTGCGGTTACTGATCTGAGCTGTATTACAGGCCATGCAAGGGAGGCTATGATCATTAATAGGAGCACTACAGAAATCGGCCGGCTCAGCACATACATAAGGATGTTCTGGCCCTGGGTGATGGTGAGGAGCCGGGTTAGATTCGACTCAAGTATCGGCCCTAATATCACTCCAAGTACTATGGGAATTGTAATATAGCCCCCACACTTTAGGAGATACCCCACTACCCCGAAGAAGAGCATCACCCATACGTCCATAATATCGTTGTTTACCGCATATGCCCCCATGACGCACAATGCCACGATTATCGGCGCCAGCATGCTTACAGGTGTCTTCGTCACCCTCGCCGCATAGGGGGCAGCGTAGATTCCGACAAGGAGCATCATGAGGTTGACTATAATCAGGCCGACGAGGAACGGGTATATGACGTGGGCCGACGCCGTGAATAGCTCGTTGCCGGGACGTAACCCATGGACCAGTAACGCACCCATCATGATTGCAGTGACTGAATCTCCTGGAACTCCAAGCGTGAGCATCGTAATAAGTGCACCGCCGGTGACGGCGTTGTTAGCAGCTTCGGCAGCGGCGACTCCTTCCCTTATGCCGGTCCCGAACTTCTCCGGGTGCTTGGAAAAACGCTTCGCCTCGTTATAGCCCAGGAATGCAGCTATACTTCCCCCCGCCCCCGGCAAAGCCCCTATAAATAGCCCTATGAGTGACGACCTCAGGTAGATCGGCGAGAATTCCTTTAGCTCCTTAAAGGTGGGCCAGCGCCGCCCCGAGACCTTGCCGCTGTATTCTTTTATTCTGGTTTCAGGGTCACCTACCATTGAGAGTACCTGCGGAATTGAAAAGAGGCCGATGAGGGCCGGGACGAGCCCTACACCCGATACCAGTGAAGGTATGCCAAAAGTCCAGCGCGGATATGCAAGGAGTGGGTCCATCCCGACGGCTCCCAGGATCAGTCCGAGCACCCCGGCGATTATGCCCTTTAGCAGGGACTTTGCCGCGATAGAAGCAATGATTGTAAGTCCGAAAATGGCGAGGAGCAGGTATTCCGGAGGGCCAAATTTCAGGGCAAACCGGGCAAGCGGAGGGGCGATGAAAGCCAGGCATATTGCGCTAAACGTGCCGCCGATGTAGGATGCAACAATGGCTTCGCGCAAGGCGTCAGCCGCCTGGCCCTTACGTGCCATTTCGAATCCGTCGATGACTGTCGCGGCTGCTGACGGAGTGCCGGGGGTGCCGATCAGTATTGCGCTGATGGAGCCTCCATAAATCGCCCCGCAGAATATGCCTGCGAGTAACATGAGTCCCGTGGTCGGGCTGAGCCCAAAGGTGAAGGGCATGAGCACAGCCACGCCCATGGCTGCGGTAAATCCAGGCAAGGCCCCGAATATGACGCCGAGCACTACTCCTAGGAAGCCCGCAAGGAGATTCTGCCAGGACATAGCTGCAAGTATCCAGGTAAGTGCGCCTGCCATGTAACCAAACCCCCTTGGTCGATGAAATGCTCCTTAAAAAAGTATCCCCTTGGGGAGCCACACGCTTAGGAAACGCCCAAAACTGATATAGAGGACAACAGTCGACGCCACGGCCACGCCCGCATAAACCCATAGGACACTGTGCTTGGGGTTAAGCAGCCACATCAGTCCAAGAAGGAAGACAAGGGTAGACACTGCGTATCCCAGTACCGGGATCAAGGCCACATATCCAATTATCGAAACGCCCGTGAGAAGCACTCTCGCGGGGAGGCCCTTAGGAGCCGCGGCCCTGTTATCCCCGCTGGCGGGAGCCTTGGAAGAAAGGGCCTGGCGCTTTCGCCTGACGATTGCTGTGGCAAGCTGGATGATAGCGAGCCCTGCCAGTAGGCCCAGGAGCGCATGTGGGTAACCGGCGGCCGCGTGAGGGAAATCACCGCTAAGTATATACAAAAGACCTGCAAACGCGAGAAGGCTCAATGAGCTCATGATGTCGATGTTGGAGCTGCCCATCACGATGACACCTCCACGGGCCGCGAGAGGGATACAATAATCCCCCTCGTGGCCAGGCTTACAAGGTCATAGGATCTCGTCGTTAGCTATTTCAGTTCCTTGGCTATTGCACTATATACTTCGTACTCTTTCTGATTCAGCTTTCTAAACTCTTCGGGGCCAAGGTATTTGATAGGCAGGCCGAGTTTCTGCATTTCCGCGATATACTTGGGGTCCTGCATGGCTTCCTTGAATGCTTCTGCAAGATAATTGATGATCTCTTTTGGGGTACCCTTGGGAGCGGCGATCCCCCTGTTGGATGCCATGACCAGGTCTATACCCTTTTCTTTCAGGGTTGGCGCATCCGGAAACTCGGGTATCCTTTCGTCGGCAAGCACGGCCAGGACTCTTGCTTGCCCCTTTTCAAAGGTGGTGAGAATCTCGCCCACAGTCTGGGTGATGGCATCGATGTGTTTTCCGAGGAAGGCCGCCTTGGATTCGCCTGCGCCCCCGTAGTGAACTGGCTGTAGCGAGGTATTTGCAAATTTGTTGACGGCAAGTATCTGGAAGTGCCCGGTAGTCCCTGCCCCGGAGGTCCCGACGGTGAGCTTTCCAGGGTGCTTCCTGCCATATTCCAGGAAATCTTCGATGGTCTTGAATCTGTCGTCGTCGGCTCTTACGATAAACAGCCTCGGGTCCGAGACGGCCAGACAGATGGGTTCGACGTCATCCAGAGAATATTTGGCTTCACGCAGGGCGAGTATAGTTGTATGAGCCGAGTTAAAGTTCCCGATAGTATATCCGTCGGGTTTGGAACGTACTAATTCCACCATTCCGACTTCGCCGCCTCCACCCGGCTTATTGACCACTACGATCGGGACCCCTATTATCTTCTCCGCATACTGGCAGAGAATGCGGAAGCCTACGTCGGTACCGCCCCCCGCTGAGAATGTCACGATGAAGTGAATTGGCTTCTTGGGATAATTGGCTGGCTTTTGAAGGGCTGCGTGGCCGAGTACCGACATGGATAGCATTATCATGATGGCAATTACCACACAAAGTGTGATTATCCGCCCGCGACGCATCTTTTCACCCTCCTCGCGACTTCTTGAACCTTTTTGAAAGGAAAGTCGGGACTGCCCCCGAAAAGAGAGTCTCCTGGCGCCTCTCACCCCCGTTCTTGACCCCAGGGCCAGATGGTCTCCAGACTACGTAATTCACCCGTACATAGTTTGGATTTACAGTCTATCCTGAAAATGGGCTCTCCCCATTTCCGTCCTCCGGTGGTGCCGTCCCTGGGCGCCGTAGGCAACTACCCCAAAAATGCCCGGCGCGTTTTCATCGATGGTGGCGACCGCGGGCCGCCATGGGCGACTTCTTGGAAACGGGTTGGACGCAAAATGTGTACCACGTAGTGCTCGTGACGATCACGAGGCTCGGCCTCACTAGTCCCACTATAATTAGATGGTCTTCGGGACTACCAGAGCAGGGTCCATGAGTAGTTCACAGAGAAATTGCATTTCAAGATGAAACCCTGCTGCAGTCGCGCGCGACCTTAGATCGCAGAGACTTTGCACAACAGCGCCCGTCTGATGACCAACCCCGCATTGACATCCATGTTGTCTTCCATGAGGCTCCAGGTTTCGGGGTTCCCACACACTTTGACCACTGGAGCAATCGGCGTTCCCACCACGGAGCCCCTTCCGGTAGTGAAGAGTAGCACCTGCGCACCGGCGGCCGCAAGCCCTACCAGGGTCGCTACGTCACCGGCAAGCGTCCCGACGTTGTCCATGAGGTATAAGCCTCTGTTGTAGGGCGGTTCTGCATACTTCAAGACGCCGCTTATGGGGTGGCTTCCTGTCTTAGAGATGGCCCCCAGGGATTTCTCCTCTCACCTATGTCAAAAGGCTCCCTTTTAGCCCTGGAAGCCCTCCGAACCATAGCCTCAGCAATCCTGGCGGCCTCCGCGGCGGTTTTCAAGGTCCCGCCCGATCTCCTGACACTTAAGGCCTCGCATGGCTTTCCGGACTTCGCTATCTCGGCCGCTAGTTCTTCATGGTTGAGATCCTCGCATTCAAGGCCGATGACAATAACCGCAGCAACGTTGGGGTGCTTACCAATCCCTGAAAGCACGGGGAAGGTTTCCTTCGTTATGTTGCACCAGGGGTGGACCAGGGGGACAACGCCATGTACCTGTTCGGCAACCTTTGTGGGGACGGGCCCCGCACACAAAACCGTAGACATTACCAGCACATGATTTCGTATCCCCGGCCTGAACCCGCGTTCCAACAACATTGTGCAGGTGTACGAGTTCACCTTCATAAATAGGCCTTGTCGCCCGTCCTATGATTTTCCCGTACTTTATAACATCCCCGCCCTTCGGAATGGGTCTGATAGCTACCTTATGACAGAAGGGTATAGCTTGCCTCGTTACAAGGCGCCGGCTTCCCGCGTCGGAATAGACCTCTATCTCGGTAGCCTCATCCACATCACTCACCACGGTTGCCACGTTATCCTCTGGATGTATCATAATCGCCTTGAACATCGTTCTCCTCCTCCCATCGTCTCGCGGTGGGATGCCCCGGTCCTATCGCTATGCTGGCGCATGCTCGTCACACGCTGTGTAGTTCATGGTGAAATATAACTTTAAGGTGAGACCCTAGACGTGGCTGCTTCGGGAAGCTCAGGCATGCTTTTTAACCTTCTCCAGAGCGTCGTCTTGCTGATGCCGAGCCGCCGGGCTGCTTCAGCCTTGTGGCCCTTGACCTCTCTCAATACTTCCTGGATTACGGCTGATTCAACTTCAG
>DUSO01000185.1 GCA_012842565.1 Bacillota bacterium | reverse complement strand
TCCAGAGTCTCAATCCGGATTCTTGCGACGCGAACGTTCCTGGTTCAAGAGCCAGATTCCCAATATAATCATCGCGATTGGGAGGATCGCCCCCGTGGCCCAACTGGATCTCATATATGGCCCTATGTAGCTCAACCTGTTGAGAACTCCTACCCCTCCCAGCGCTATGAGGACCCATCCTATGAGCCTTGAATTCCTGGCGAAAGATTCCTGTGAGAAAATGCCCTCATCCCTTACTGTTTCCCCCCGAGATAGCCTCCCGGATATCTGAAACGTGTCGAAGAAGCTATAGAACCACGTCACCGGCGCTATCAGGACAGACCATAGCTGGTCAAATGGGCGCCCCACTACGCCCGCGACGAAAAGCGCCCCGAAGAAAAACGCCATGATCTGCACCCCCCGGTTCATGAGGCCAAGGTACATTTGTCCCGCTCCAGGGATGAGCCCAAAGAGGAAAACCAGAAACCCCGGCTTAGTCTCACCTGCAACCGCTCTACCCGCCCCGGCGGCGCTACCATTCCCGCTGGGCCCCGCCTCCCTGGCATGTAGTCCTTCCTGCCCGGCCGAGGTGTCGTCCCGGCGAATCTCACAGCGGGTTTCGCCCCGGCGAGCCCCATCCCCGCTGGACGCTCCGCCCCCCGAAGATGTAGAGCCGTTCAGCCCGCCGGCACCCTGGTCATTACTATTTGCAGGAACTCCGGATATCCTCTCATCCTCCAAAGCCGAACCCTCCAAACCGCAATAGACTCGCGATAAACCCGGCACCCTGTGAGAACAGCCGGGGAAGGAAAGCACCGAACTCCCCTATAGCCTGCCCCCTCGCGAAGAGCGTTGCCGTCACCCGCGCTGCGTCTGACCTCACCAGGTCGAGCGGCGCTACGTGCGGGATCAGCGCCCCATCGCCGAGGACCCCGGTGCCGAGGGCGGACCACATGAATAGTAGGAACATCACGAGGGCCGCTCCTGAGAAGGCTAGATCCACGCATATTCCCGCCCCAGCTGGTATGCCCCATACAGGTGAGCGGAGTGGCCACAGTGACGGTGATAAACCCCGGGACCGCCGGGCTCCCGGGATCCCGACATGGTCCCTCCCGGCCCTGATGCGCTGGATGATGCAACCGGCCAGATCCCTGGGCGGGTCCACCCGCGGGAGCCCGTCAAGCGCCGCCTCGAGCCTTTCCCATTCGAGAAACCGCGCCCTGCAGCTGCTACATGCCCTCAGATGGAACTCAAAGGCCCCTATATCGAATGACACATCGAATGGCGATTCCCCGGCCGCAACACGTCCCTTGCGTAAGGCCAGGTAAGCCTGGATATGGCGTTCGATCTCCTTGCACTCGCGACATTTCATATCCCGTCGTCCCTTGACAACATACCCCGCAGCATCTTCTTGGCACGATAGAGCCTGGTCTCAACGGTCCTCACGGGCAGCCTGAGGATATCGCTTATCTCGCGATAGGAAAGGCCTTCATAGTGGTAGAGGACGATGACCACACGATAAGTGTCTGGCAGCGACCCCACGACTCGCCACACCCTCTCCGCCTGCTCCCGGCCAATGGCGATTTCTTCGGGCCCACTCTCATTACTCGGGGGATCTAGCGCCTTGTTGCACTCCCCAGATTCATCCTGCTCCGGCACCTCTCTCGCCGGGCTTATTGGTATCGACGTGCCGTGCCGCCTATATTGCCTTCGCCACCAGTCAACGGCCTTATTCGCGGCGATCCTATATAACCAGGTGCTGATTCTGGAATCCTGCCGGAAACCTTGAATGGCCCGGTAAGCCTCAAGGAAGATATCTTGCGTGAGGTCGCGAGCATCTTCGTGGTTGTAGGTCGCCCTGAAGGCCAGGTTGTAGATGGCCCTGTAGTACCTCTCCACGATCTCCTCAAATGCCTCTGGATCGCCGGCTACAGCCCTTGCCGCGAGTTCCCTGTCTTTCCAGGCCTCGTCGCGCCCTTGTTTCCAGGCTTCGTCGTGCCCTTCTTGCCCAAACCCCACCCGGATGCCGCTTCCCTTCATTACGCTTCCATTGTTTTTGACGTTAGAATCGGGGCCGCTACTTCACAGCCAGGGGACGCGCTACTTTATGACTACCGCCGTGCCACTCTATGGTTACGGCACGCGTAAAAACCCGGCCTGGACAAAGTGCTCGTCGAAGGCAAAAGCTTCATCTAATTGCAGGGCTCTCATCACCACGAAACTTGTGCAGTCAGTAAAGCTGAAATCCTTATCTTGGTACCTCTTGAACCATTCCCAGGCCTCCCTGCGAACGCGCCCGTCCACCTGTACAACGGTGTATAGAGCGCTCCGCATGATTGCCTCGCCGAATCGCACTGTCCCGGGTAATCCGATGGTCAACCTCAGCCGCGTAAAGGTCTCATCCAGAATGTAATCCGTTGTGACGAGATTCCCCTTTGCCATGGGAATCCGCTTTAGGTATGCGGCTGCATCTTCATGATGGCTGTCGCTACGATCTGCGAGGGCTATAAGAGCACTTGTATCGATGAAGGGCATCAGTCCCGCCCCCTCTTGCGGGCCCGTCCGCCCCGGGCTCGTCCACCCTCCGGCTTGTCATCACGTCCAGCCTCAGATTTGCTCCAGTAAAGGGCGACATCGTGCCGGACCGCATTATCCGGAATGCCGCTCTCTCCGACCCCTATTACATCGAAGAATGGATCATTGGCGAGCTCGGCCTCCGTTAACCTCTTTCCTTCCCTATCGGCGAAATAGATATCGACAGCCTCCCGGACTATGTCAGCGATGCTCCTGTTCTCTTTCAGCGCCTCGTATTTCAGCCTTTTGTGCTCATCTTCTGAGAACCTGATATTGGTAACTATATATTTTGGCATACGACTCCCCCCGATTGCGATATTGCGATACCGCGATACCGCAATATCGCGACATCACAATACCACAATACCTCGACATTGTCAATATCTCGCCATGGCTTGGCGCCCTGAGGCCCGGGCACAAAGCCCGTTCAAAGGGCATTCGCCACACTTAGGCTTTCTCGAAAGGCAGATATTCTTGCCAAGAGCGACGAGCAAAGCGTGATATTCGTTGAAAAGGGGGACCGACTTGGGAAGCCTGTCCATGAAGAAGCGGCGCAGGTCTTCATAGCCCTCCTTCGGGTCCACAAGGCCGAGCCTCCCAAAGATCCTGCGCGTATAGGCGTCAACTACAAAGGTAGGCATATTACAGGCATACAGCAAGATTGAATCGGCGGTCTCCGGGCCGATCCCGTAGACACTGAGCAGTTCTTTACGGACCTCGTCAAGGGGCCTCAGAGACATCCTGGCGAGGTCCCCGCTGCAGGTCTCCGCAAGGAAGGAACAGACCGCCTTGAGCTTGCGGGCTTTCATGTTAAAGTAACCCGATGGGCGGACGAGCTCGGAAAGACGCTCCACAGGTAAACTGAGAATCCCCTCCATGGAGAGGGAATCCGCCGCCTTTAGATTGCTAATGGCCCTTTCCACATTCCTCCACGCGGCCGACTGGGTTAAGATTGCCCCGACCACCACCTCAAAAGGGGTCTCTCCCGGCCACCAGTGCTGGGGGCCGAAGCGTTCCAGCAGGAGTTCATAGATTTGCATGAGAACCCGGTTCTGCGCGAGCACATGGCCCTCGCCGCCGGGGCCGCCCGACGGGGAAGTGTCGTCCGACCGGGTGCCAGGAATGCTGTTCATCCTAAGACACCTTGCCCAACTGACAGTACTGCGTAATGCGCCACCTTGCGGAATACACGATTCCCTTACCGGGAATTATAACATATAGCCCCGAGACGGGAGGAGAGAAGACATGGGACGAAAGAAGGACAACGATGCGCTCCGGGAGGGACGAGCCCTCGACAAGCTCAAGTGGGAGACCGCGGAACAGCTCGGTCTGACTGACGATCTCCAGGATGCCGATGAACTCAGCGTCCGTGAGGCGGGCAAGATCGGGGGCAAGATGGTGAGGAGGTTGGTCAAGAAGGGTGAGGAGGCTATCGCAAGAGAGGGCGCGAGAAAAGCCCGTAAGAACCTCACAGAATAGGCAGGCGAGTCTCCTCGCCGCCTCCGCCGCCCATCACATATCCATTAAGCTACCCATTCTCCCCGCCAGTGACCGTGCGCGCCCACCCTACCGTGCCCAACTCAGAAAAACTGAGGTAAAAAAGAGAGAAAAGTGATTGACAGTTGCCTCGACGATCGGTATACTAGAAAAAACAATCTAATCAGATTACTTGACACCTCATCTCCCACGGGGGTGAGGTAGAGGCGCGATGAGCCAAGAGTAGTTTCCCGGAGAATGGCATCGGTGAAGGGAAATGAAAGGGGCCATCGCCGAAGCCCGGTCTCCTGCCGCGGAATCGGAGCTGGGCCTGCATCGAAAAGGTGCAGGACTGTCACCGGGTGCATCGTCCCTGGTGCCCGGTGGAGAGCTATCTCGCTCTAGGGAGGCGTGGTGTTATTTTTTACCCTCGAAAGGAGGTCCCCGGGGCAATGTCACCCAACCTCGCCAGGGATATCCCGCTGGTCCAGGACCATGATCCTGTTCAAGGCCGCAATGGAGGCAATGAAGGCGCTGAGCCGAGAATTATCGTGTTCCCCGGCCTGAAGGCAGTTCACCGTAACCTTTCGATCCCGGCCTTGATCGAGACGGCGGTGCTTCGTGGTGAAGGCATCCTTACCGCACGGGGCGCCCTGAATGTCCTCGGAGGCAAGTATACCGGCCGCTCACCGGGCGACAAGTTCATAGTAGATGAACCAGGCGTCCATGATGAAATCTGGTGGGGCCCGGTCAATGCGCCATTTGACCCGGAGAGGTTCGGAAGGCTCTACCATCGCCTGCTTGGCTACCTCCAGAAGTGCGAGGCATTCGTCTTCGATGGGTTTGTCGGAGCGGATCCTGATTACCGCATGCCGATCCGCGTCGTCAACGAGCTCGCCTGGCAGAATGCCTTCGCACACCAGTTGTTCATCCGGCCTTCTCCACAGGAACTGGAGCACTTCAGCCCTGAATTCACCATAATCTCCGCTCCCGGATTCAAGGCCATCCCTGAGATCGACGGGACGAGATCCGAGGCATTCATCATCCTGAGCTTTGAGAAGAGGCTCATCATCATCGGGGGAACAAGATACGCCGGGGAGATAAAGAAATCCGTCTTTACTGCCATGAACCTTATCCTGCCCCGGAAAGGCGTGCTCTCGATGCACTGTTCGGCCAATGTAGGTGCGGGTGACGATGTGGCGCTCTTTTTCGGCCTTTCAGGCACAGGCAAGACGTCGCTGTCGGCGGACCCCGAGAGGCGCCTGATAGGCGACGACGAGCATGGCTGGTCAGACAAAGGTATATTCAACCTCGAGGGCGGCTGCTATGCCAAATGCATCAGGCTCTCGAAGGAGCATGAGCCCCAGATTTGGGAGGCGCTCCGCTTTGGAGCGATCCTCGAAAACGTCGTGGTGGACCCTGCGACACGAGAACCTGATTTCGACAGCGACCGGCTGACGGAGAATACACGCGCTGCCTACCCCGTGGACTTTATCCCCAATTCCGTCACTAATGGAGTCGCAGGTCACCCGAACGTAATAGTATTCCTGACCGCGGATGCCTTTGGCGTGCTGCCTCCCATAGCAAAGCTGGATATCGACCAGGCTATGTACCATTTCCTCCTCGGCTATACCAGCAAGCTTGCAGGCACCGAACGCGGCATCACCGAGCCGCAGGCAACGTTCTCGCCCTGCTTTGGCGCACCGTTCCTGCCATTGCCGCCCGCCCGGTATGCCAACATACTTGGAGAGAAGATCAGGAAGCACAACGTCAAGGTCTACCTGGTCAACACAGGGTGGACCGGGGGACCTTACGGAGTCGGGAGACGTATAAGCATCAAGCATACCCGCGCCATGATCCGGGCGGCTCTCGGGGGCAAGCTCGACCAGGTTGAATTCCGGCGTGACCCTGTCTTTAAGGTCATGGTCCCCGAGACCTGCCCCGATGTACCGAATTATCTCCTGAACCCGCGGGAAACCTGGCAGGCGCCGGAGGCCTATGACAGGCAGGCACGCGAGCTCGCGAGGCGATTCGCCTCTGCCTTCCGTAAGCTCACTGGTGTGCCCGAATCCATCGCCGCTGCCGGGCCTGAAATCCAGGAATAGCGCGATGCATGTCAAGGCTGACTATAGCAAGCTCACCACGGCGGGCTCATCATGGCAGGATGCCCGGGGCAAACTATATGCATGAGATTTATCGCCGATCTGCATATACATTCGCACTACTCCCGGGCTACAAGTAAGGATTGTACGCCGGAGGGCCTCTGCCGGTGGGCGGCTTATAAAGGGATTGCCCTTCTGGGGACGGGGGATTTCACGCACCCCGCATGGCGGGAAGAACTAAAGCGCAAGCTGCGGCCGGCGGGCGACGGGGTGTATCAACTCGAGACTTCGTGCAGGAAGGCAACCGGCAGTAAGGCGACCGGAGACGATATCCCATGGGCGGGCAATGCCCCGGTGTGGTTCGTCGTCTCTGGTGAGATAAGCACCATATACAGGAAAAACGGGAGAACCCGTAAGCTCCACAACCTCCTGATCCTCCCGGACCTCGAGGCTGCCGATAGGCTTGCCGGACGCCTTGAACAACTAGGCGATCTCGGGGTGGATGGGCGCCCGGTACTGTCCCTTGACAGTTATGACCTGCTCAAGATGGCCCTCGATGTCTGCCCGAGTGTGATCTTCGTGCCGGCTCATATCTGGACGCCTCACTTCTCCGTCTTCGGCGCGCACTCGGGATTCGACAGTATAGACGAATGTTATGAAGACCTTGTAGGTCACATATACACCGTCGAGACCGGGCTCTCATCCGACCCGCCCATGAATTGGAGGCTCTCGGCCCTCGATCGCTTTGCCCTCACGTCGAATTCGGATGCCCACTCGCCGGGCAACCTCGGGCGGGAGGCCAACATCTTTGATACGGAGATGTCCTTTACGGCGATTCGCGACGCCCTTGTGAAACGCGACCCGGCGAGGTTCATAGGGACCCTGGAATTCTATCCGGAAGAGGGGAAATATCACTATGACGGCCACAGGGCGTGCGGGATCCGGTGGAAACCGTCAGAGACTCGGGCACGAGGAGGGATATGCCCCGTATGCGGCCGCAGGGTTACTGTGGGAGTGCTCCACCGGGTTGAAGAGCTTGCCGACCGGCCTGAAGGCGCAAGGCCTGCAGCAGCGCGCCATTTCGAAAGCCTCATTCCCCTTGTGAAGATAATCGCGTCTGCCCTTGATGTAGGAGAGTCCACCAAGCGGGTGCGAAACCATTACATGACCATGCTACGCGAGCTTGGCCCCGAACTCACAATACTGCGGGACACCCCTATAGCCGACATAGAGCGCGTTGCCGGCCCCACCATAAGCGAGGGTATTCTGAGGGCCCGCAGGGGCGAAGTGAATATCCTGCCCGGCTTCGACGGCGAGTACGGCAAGATCGACGTCCTCCCGGACCGGTAAACGCGGACCAACCCTTGAGGCAAATGGACGACAGTGGTAATATATCGTTAGCGACACCATGCCTGGAACACAGAGCCACCATGGGGGGATTTCCTTGATGGAGACGGTGTTCGGCAGCACGAGGGTCCGGCTCATCCAGGGGGACATAACCCAACAGGAGACCGACGCCATAGTAAATGCTGCCAATTCCGGCCTTTTGGGAGGGGGCGGAGTCGACGGCGCCATCCACAGGGCCGGTGGCCCGGAGATTCTCGAGCAGTGCAAAAGGATCCGCGCCGAAAAGGGACTGTGCCCGACGGGTGAGGCTGTCATAACCACGGGCGGCAGGCTAAAAGCGCGCTTTGTGATCCATGCCGTCGGCCCCATATGGCAGGGCGGCAACCATGATGAGGATCGGCTGCTCGCATCCGCATACCAGAACAGTCTCAAGCTCGCGGTCCAGCACGGCATAAAGAGCATATCTTTCCCCTCCATCAGCACCGGGGCCTACAGGTTCCCAATCGATCGCGCGGCCAGGAT
>DUSO01000184.1 GCA_012842565.1 Bacillota bacterium | reverse complement strand
TTAAAGGAGCCCGGAACAAAATGTCTCTTGGGCATAGCAGATGCTGTTGGTCCCTCCATCCCTGAGGACCTTTGAACAAAGACACGTTGATGCGGCCTCTGGAGAAGTTCCTACTGCTCACCTGAGTCGCTGTTTCAAGCTTTCCCCCTCCGTGAAACCGCACGTGTGCGATACCAAGGCTTAGACCCGGAATCGCGCATAGAAAAGGCCTTGCTCTGAAGGAGCTAAGGCCGGTGGGAAAATAAGTACTGCCTCGCTTGAAGCAGTAAGACATTATGCTGGTGCCCGGGACCGGACTTGAACCGGTACGGGTTACCCCATACGCCCCTCAAACGTACGCGTCTGCCAATTCCGCCACCCGGGCACTTAAAGCTAAATCTATATTTGTGTATTGTCTCAGGCTCTGGCGCCTAGCCCAGCAGGCCCATCACCAGCGCAACGGGCCCGGCGCTCATCGCTATTGCTATTATAGCTGGCCTGGGCACGGATGTCAACACCCGGACACACCCCTGGACGCACCCCGCATCCCTGCATCCCACCCCCATGCCCGTGCCCCGGGAGTGCCCACATCCTACCCCCCGCGACCCTATAGCGCCGCATTGTGCCGCACCAGCTGAAGCTTGGGATTGTGGATCCTTCCCGGGATCCTGCCTCGCTTGGCGATGGGCACCCCATTCACTTCTTTGATGTCGAGAGTCATATCGATGGGCGGCGCCTGTGATATGAAGCTACCGACACCAAATGAGGAGGCTCCCGCGTCAATCAGCTGTCTTATGCGTTCGGGGGTAAGCCCGCCCGATACAAGTATCTTTACATGCCCGAACCCCGCCTGGTCAAGCCGGGCGCGCACCTCCCGCACCAGGTCCGGAGTAACACCACCCCGCTCACCCGGGGTATCCAGCCTCACACCAGCCAGGCGTTTTCCCAATGCTTCCGCCACCCGCAGGGATTCCTCGGCTTCATCCTTAAACGTGTCAACCAGGATGATACGTGGAGCGTCATCGGGCATGAACCTGTCATAAGCTTCAGCAACTTTTACCGTGTCACCGACAATCAGGAAGACAGCATGTGGGACGGTACCCATGGGCTTCCTGCCGAGAAGCTTTGCCGCGAGGATGCAGCTTGCGCCATCCACCCCGCCGATGACTGCTGAACGCTCCAGGACAGGCGCTACGGCCGGATGAACATGGCGGGCGCCAAAGCAGATAACCTGCTTATCCCCGGCAGCCTTCTTGATCTCTCGCGCAGCGGTCGCCCACCCGCTCGAAGTTGCAAGTATCCCTAAAAGCGGGGTTTCGAGGATGCCAAACTCATCATAAGGGCCCTCTATCCGCATGACAACGTCCTTTGCCTGGAATTCTTCGCCCTCTGGCAGGGCCCACACATTGAGTGGCTTGTCCCCCAGGAGGTTCAGCGCCTCCTCAACCCCTGCGATAACCCCCGGGCTCCTCGGGAATATCTCGGCCACTACCGGGGTATGTCCCAGCCCCAGCCGGTCCAGAATCTCGCGGGTCCTTATAAAGTAGATGTCCGTGGTATGGCCGGCGCGAATCTCCTCATGTGTCGCGGAGAAAAGTCGCTCCTCCGGCGATACAGATATCGCCTCGACATCCTCGAGCGACGTCAGTTCCTTTAAGCTGCCATCCTTTGAGTTATTATGGTTGCCCCCGATAACCATATTACAGAATGCGCTCCTTTCACGCGCCATGCCTGGCTGCACCTGCGCGACCCTTGCCATCCCCGTGACTGATGACATTATACCATGAAATGCCATGGGAGACAATGAGTGATCAGGCCCCGGGGCTTTACCATCTCTACGGCGCCTAAAAACGTGCCTGGTAGTTGTATTCCCCCACCCACCTATCTCTATAGGCCCACTTATACATCCTGTAGCTTCGAAGGACCCTACGAACATACTTCCTGGTTTCGGGGAATGGGATTCTATCTATATGCTCTTCCCCTCCTGACCACACCCCACCCGAAAGCCACTGGTGGACGGTGCCGCGCCCGGCATTGTAGGCGGCGAGTGCCAGAGTGAGATCGCCACCGAATTCCCTCTGGAGGGAAGCCAGGTACCAGCTCCCGATCCTGATGTTGACATGGGGCTCATAAAGCATGTCGGGAGAGAATTCCCCAAGGCCGATTACCTCGGCCACCCATGCCCCTGTTTCGGGCATAATCTGCATCAGCCCCCTGGCGCCCTTCGGGGACTCGGCAAAGCGGGAGAACTTGCTTTCCACGTTTATCATGGCAAGAAGCAGGAATGGGTCAACATCGTGTTCGAAGGAGTACCGGGAAATCTCGCGCTGGTACCTGATTGGACAGAGCCTCCTCGCAAACCAGCGAGACTCGTAGGCCAGATACCACAGCAGGAAGCAGCAAGCGCCCAGGAGAACTATCTTTGCAAGCCGCCTATTCAAACCGTCCTCACCGATCCACCTACCGGTATGCAATGGATGTAGTCATAGAAAAGTTATTCAGGATCCTCCGCGTAGAGACCTCTGCGCAAGCTCTACCGGTCCTGCGGCTGCGGCCTTATGGTCACCGGTCCTCGCCGGCCGGCCGTCTCGGACTCTCGCCAACCAATTGTCGCCAGACTGCCAGGACCTGTCGCCTGGTCTCCTCTACCGGTCCTGAATTCTCAACGACGAAATCTGCCCGGGCACAGATGTCACGGGAGGCAGTTTGAGCTTCGAGGCGCGCCAGAGCTTCTTCATATGAATAACCATTTCTCTCCATAAGCCTCTTGATCCTGACGTCATCAGATGCGTGTACCGCAATTACGAAATCCACCAGGCGGTGCATTCCGGATTCAAACAGGATAGCAGCATCTACCACAATGACCTTGCGGCCCGTATGCTCCCCGTGCAAGCTCGCCCGTCCTCCAAGCGTCGCCGGATGTTCTACGCCCCTGGCGCCCACCGGTTGCTCCAGGAGTCTGTCCAACCGCTTTTCCACCGCATCAACGAGCCTCGGGAACATTATCCTATTGAGCCTTTCGAGGGCGTGCCTGTCATTAAAGACTATATCACCCAGCGTCTTGCGCTTGAGGCTACCATGATCATCCAGGATATCCCTGCCAAATTCTTCAGCTATCGCTTCCAGTGCAGGTTGACCTGGTTCCTGCAATTCCCGGGCGACCTCGTCGACATCAATGATGACTGCACCAAGCTCGGCGAGCATACCGGAAACCACGCTCTTGCCGGATGCAATTCCACCGGTGAGTCCAAGTACAAGGCTGGGATGTTTCTTCTTTACCGCGTGCTCCATCGTGAACTACTCCATTGTGAGTGATGGGAGTTCGCCCAGCGTTGGGCGTTCCCCGGTCTCGGACTCTCCCCCAGTGCCGGGGCTCCCGATAAAAACCGGTCTATTGGACTCATCTGTAAGAGCATGCGCAGAATATCAGCTCAGGACCAATGTGCGTTAGATTCGCCAGAGAAATGCCAAGCTCCTGCTCCAGGAATCAATTTCCTAAGGAGATTCTTGAGGTTACTGTGGGGCAACCCTCAAGACCATTGTCGTTGTAGCGCCTTACTTTGGAATTGCACCTCTCACCTTCGGCTTGCAGCCCCTCACCTTTGCTTACAACCCTTCACCTGCGGTTTACAGCCCCTATCGCACTTATAACGGCCCTCATTGCTCTTATGGTAGCCCTCATTGTAGGTGTTTTCGGATGCGACGATATGGCTTACCTCAAACAAGTTTTAGTATCCCCAGGATGATCAGCAGCCCACCTGGCACCATCCAGGTGCGTCGGAGGAAGTCCTCATGCGCAAGGTAGCCGCCGATCATAACACCGCAGCCCATAAAGACAAGCTTCGCCAGGCCCACGATAACCGGACAGATCCATGCCCAAAACCCGACAATGCCTGCCCCGAGCCCGGCCCCAAGCGCATCGAGGGCCAGCGCGGCGCCTAAAAGCGCGGCCTCTCCAGGGGTCAGCGTTCCAGATCGGTCGAGATCCGCCTCCTGGGGCCTGTGAACCAACCTCAGTATGAGTGGGCCCCGGGCCCCCGACGACCTGCCTCCCCTGAGCATGGCAGTGCCAAGGGCGATGAGAATGCCGCTTCCTACCAGTCTCGCAGCGAGTGGCGGCATGAGCTGCCCGATCAGCCTGCCAGCCTGCATCGACGTGGTAATCATAAGAGCCGACACGGTGCTGACCGTGACGAGAGAGAGGAACGGGACCCGAATGCCTCGAAGTCCGTAAGCGATACCGGCGGCCAGACCGTCAACGCTGATGGCGACCGCCAGCATTAAGAGACCGACGAGTTGCATGGATTTGAGCCTCCCCCGGTAGGTGCATCTTGACTTACCATTGCCCCTACCATATGGAGGCGGCGCCCGGATGGTGCGTGTCCCTATGGAAGCCGTGC
>DUSO01000183.1 GCA_012842565.1 Bacillota bacterium | reverse complement strand
TTTGATTACGTCGACTATGGGCTCCTGTTCGCATAGCCCTATACAGCCCGTCTGCGTAACCGCCACATCCAGGAGATTCCTCCTGGCCAGCTCATCCATTATCGCTGCCAGAGTCTCCCGTGCGCCGGCTGCGATCCCGCAGGTGCCCATGCCGACAACAATCCTGACGGTTTCTTTCCCCTCCCTCAATCTGGTCATCGCCTGCGCTTCTTTCCTGATCTGTTCGAGCTCTTCCAATGATTTCAAAGTACAACACCTCCTGAGTTCTCCTGTCCCACACGCCTGAGATGAAATCTGGCATGCCCGCCCCTGAAAGCGCCCGTTTTTGCCCGAAACCGGGGATAAGAGGCGATTTAAGCGGGAGATCGTTACTAATGTTACGAATTCATGCGCAATGACGCCGAGGATACACCTGGCGATATAATACCACTCAGGGTTGCCCAATTCAAGCATTTATTTCATCCAAAATACGCCTTACCCGCTCGTCATCCGCTCCACTCATTGGTTGTCGTCGCATATGTGGACGATCCTAGGCCTGCGGCCGCGCCTGGAGGTTACCTTGTCGTACCAGTGGACGATGGCGTAAGAACCTGCCAGGAAGATGAGCCCTGAGGCGCCAGCCACCACCTGCGATGCATGTCTCAAGCCGATTACGGGAGCAAGGCCACTTCCGACGAAAAACCCGGCGAACATAAAAAACAGGGGTATCATGTAGGCGACAAAGGCCGCAAGGAGCACATTTCTCGTCTCCATCTCCACCATCACCCTGCTGCCGGGTGCGGCACCAATGGGGTTTTCGGCCGCGATCACGGCGGCCCCGTGCCTCCCGATCTCGCACAGCTGGCACCTCCCGCATGCCGTCCTGCGTTCTACTTCGACATAGGCCAGGTTTCCCTCAGTCTTCACTATACGTCCCAACTCCTGCACTCTATTCGCCTCCAGATAGGGCAGAAATCTCCTGTTGTATCATTCCCCGGATAAAGGTTATGACGCGAGGGTTGGAGATCGGCACATCTCCCAATTTCGACTGGACATCCTCAGAATCAAACTCAAAGCGCCTCTCTGATGGCCCGGATAGGCCCCCCGCGCCGCCGGGCCCAAGGACCCGGTGGACGTATCTCACCCTGACCCCTGGATTGCAGGCCAGAATAGCCGCTATGGTCGAACCCATGTCGCCCAGCGGCGCCCTGTCTATGTGACTCGCCCTGAAACTCGCGACGACAGTTGTGCCAACCCCTTCGGCAGATGAAATCGTGAGTCCGCCATCGCATGCCGCGGCAGAGGCAGCGAAGAGAGGAAGCCCAAGCCCGACCTTACGGGTCTCGCGGGTGGTCACGAAGGGGTCAGAAGCCCTCGCAGCGAGATCCTGTGACATCCCCCGGCCATTATCTCTGATGGCTATGGTCAGCCTGTCCTGCGATCGATCCTCGGTTATCTCGATTTCTACATATGTCGCCCCTGCGGCCAGGGAGTTTTGAGCGATATCCAGCACATGGAGCGATAGCTCACGCATCAATAGGACCTCCGGTACACCCGTAATCCCCACGATAACAACGCGCGCCAAGGGCCAGGGCTGTGCGAAGGCCGTCAAGGCAACGGGAGGACAACTCCAGGGTCGTGACCCCCCTGGCCATGTCCTCGAGCCTATGGGCATCCGACGACACTATCGCAGGAAACCGCTCTAAAGATGGATACTCCCGCAGGACGTCTTCCACACGTCGCCTTGGAGATACCTCAACAGCCTCGATTCGTGCACCCTCGGGGATAAAGCCGAGGGTCCTAATTACGCTGAATGCCGGCCTGTCCACGTGGGCCGCAATCGCCATTCCTCCATTCTCGGTTATAGCGCTCACCGCCTCTTCAAAGGAGAGTCGAGCCGAGGTGAGGAGCAGGCGATCACACTTTCCGACGACATTATCATTATAATCCATGATAAGCTGCTCCCCGAAAAACTCCTCCCTGTTCTTTTCACGTGGCAATGTGGCATAAACCATTTCCTGGCAGGACAGTGCACCGGAGATGGTGTCAAAGAACCCGAGGACGTGGACCTCTTCTACCGTCTGCACCTCGATGCCCGGGATGACCCAAAGTCCAAGTCTCTCGCCGGCGACCTTTACAGCCTCCACGTTCTCCGCCGAGTTGTGGTCGGTGATGGCAATCACGTGAAGGCCCCTGGCAACCGCCATGCGGGCGATCCTCGCGGGGCTCATCTCAGGCTCACCACACGGTGAAAGGGCGGTGTGAATATGCAGGTCGCAACGGGCGGTCAAGGGCTGGCCCATGACGTCCCTATCTCCTCTGCCCACCGCGGATGCCAAGCTCGTAGCAACGGCCCACGACCTCAAAGGCGGGGAGGTCGGTCAATAGAATCGGGATCCCCTCGCCATTCGCCCTCTCGATCACGTCACTGCCGGGCTTTATGCCCCCGACGACCACCACGCA
>DUSO01000182.1 GCA_012842565.1 Bacillota bacterium | reverse complement strand
TAGGGGGATGAGCTATCAAGGCAAACCGGGCCATTGATGATGCCTCCGGCCAGGTCAGTTGAGCTTTTTTACCCGTGGCTTAAAGCCTATTGTATCAAGCATTGAAGCATATTCCCGGGGAGTGGGCCTGTCTGAATGCTTCCCCAGGAGCACCACAAGAATCGCCTCAATTACATTGGTTCCAAATGAGCGCCCCTCGATCTCAGGGGTACTGGTGACGAGGGTAGCGACCCCACGGGACCTGAAGGCCTCGATGTCGTCCCTTGTGACCGTATTGGTGATTATCATCTTGCCGGACAGGTCGTCGGGCATGTGACGCTTGATAAAGTGGCAATCCCCGCCAATGATGTCCGCCCATTCATAAGCGTAGCCATACTTTGGCTTGATGACCTCCTGCTCTTTCCCGGTAGGATATAGGTATTTGATGGGAACAAAGCTCAACAGGGGCATGACCACAAGGGCGAGGTATTCGAGAACCTTGAGTGAATGAAGCCAGATCGGTATGCCGAGGGCAAAAGCCAGGTCACCATACATCATCTGGCAGCCCGACGCCTCTAGTGCCTCAGCCATTCCAAACCGGTCTATCGCACATACAACCATGGCCTTCTTGCCGCGGAGTTGCATATTGAGCTCATCACGAATATATTCAACTGCCCGCCGTTCTATAATTCCCTTGAGAGCGCTCCCGTCAACCACAGGGGTCTTCCGTGCCGCCCTTGCGATCTTTATAGCGTCTCTTAACAGGTAGCGACGATGCCCCGCCACGAAATAGAGGTCAGTGCCTCCCATGCCAAAGGCGTCCACCTGCCCGTCAAGCTCCTTTATGATGCTTATCGCTTTCTGGATGTCGCCATCGGTCCCGATCCGTTCAATCCTGAATTGCTCACCCAGGATGGTTACCTCTGCCACATGATTCCTCCTGGAAGAGCCGATGCTTACACTGACCACGCGTTTCATGCCTTGCACCCCCGCCATACGATTCTCTCGACACCAACTTCTCACCCCGCCGATAGCCCTGTCTCACCGCCCGCCCGCGATGTTACCGTAAGCAGTAGGTTCCTGACCGGTGGGGGTCATGCCCTCAGTTCCTGGACAACCTGCTCCAGTTTATGCGGGTCGATATAGCGGTCGCCCTTTATCGGGGTCTGCCCCAGGGTGAGACTTACCACTCTATTGCCCAGTATAGACTCCGCCAGCTTAACCCTAAAGTCGGACCCAGCAAAGATGACAGTATCATACTGGCGAAGTTTGAGTATGATCTGCATCACTTCGTTGAAAAGCTCGATACCACTTCGATCACGAACAAAATCCCACCGCTCCTTGTCGGTGAGGACCAGCGCATAATCGATCCCGACCCTCCTGGCGGCCTCCATTACCTCCTCCTTGTTGCCGACTGGAAAGGCCACCAGTGCGATTCTCCGGCCCTTCCGGACCTCGCCTATAGTCTCGAGCCGGGAGATAAAGGTCCGGTCTATACCAAGGCGGAGCCCTACCTCCTGTTGAGATTCACCTGCGCAGCGAAGCTCCAAGATTCTATCTATCGTCTTGTAAATCTTCTCCTTGTCAATGAGCTTCTCTCCTACCCTGACCAGGTCCACCGCCATGCCCCCCTCGAGGCCAGATTAATGTTCACAATCATGTGCACATAGTGATTATACCAATACCTGGCTCGGGATGCAATATCAAGGTACAGCATATACCCCCGTGCTCAGCGGCGACCGGCTCCGGCTCATGACGGGCGCAGTGAAGCAAAGTAGTTGGTTATTACGGCCCTGATGCTATCAGGTTCATCGAGGGAGTTGATGGCCTCGCGGACGCGCGCCGAATCCCGGAGACCATGTAGATACCACGCCAGATGTTTCCTCATCTGCAAGACCGCAATGCGCTCACCCTTGTCTTGGATTGCCATGTCGAAATGCCGCAACATGACTCCAAGACGTTCCTCGAGGGTAGGAGGCGGGATGAGCGACCCGTCCTCCAGGAATTTGCGAGCCTGGAGGAATATCCACGGGTTCCCGAGGGCTCCCCGGCCGATCATGACCGCATCACACCCCGTTTCGTCCAGCATCCTCTTTACATCCTCGGGAGATCTCACGTCCCCGTTTCCTATCACAGGGACGGCCACGGCTTCCTTGACTCTCGCGATGATTCCCCAGTCCGCCCTGCCGGAATAGAGCTGGTCGCGGGTGCGCCCATGCACAGCTATGGCCTTGGCCCCTTCGCTCACGGCGACGCGGGCTATCTCGACTGCGTTCACGCTGTTACTATCCCAGCCCTTGCGAATCTTTACCGTGACAGGCCTGGTGGTGGCAGATGCCACAGCCCCTACTATTCGGCCTGCGAGCCCCGGGTTACGCATGAGCGCGGCGCCCTCGCCATTGCGTACTATCTTGGGCGTGGGACAGCCCATGTTGATATCGATCAGGTCTGCTCCCGCATCCTCCGCCAGCTTTGCGGCCCTGGCCATGAATTCCGGATCCGATCCAAAAATCTGGCACGATACCGGTCTTTCCTCGGGCCTTAGCCGGATCATCTCGACGGTCTTTTTATTGCCGAATACCAGCGCCTTGTCGCTGATCATCTCAGTATATACGAGGTCTGCTCCCATCTCCTTGGCAATACGGCGAAAGGCGCTGTCTGTGACCCCCGCCATCGGAGCCAGTACCAATGGCCCCTTGATTGACACGTCGCCTATCATCATCTCAGGTTTGACACCGGGTTTTTCTCAGATAGGTTCCTTTCATAGAGAATGCGGAGCCCTTCAAGGGTAAGATAGGGGTCTATCTTATCGATCTCCCTGCATTCGGTCCCAATCAACTCAGCAAATCCGCCGGTCGCGACAACAAGTGCCTCCCTGCCCATTTCCCGCTTCATCCGCGACACAATAGCGTCGACGAGGCCGGCAAAACCATATATGATGCCCGACTGCATGCTGGCAACCGTATTCCTCCCTATCACGGTCTCGGGCTTTATCAACTCGACCCTGGGGAGCTTGGCGGCACGTTGGAAGAGCGCCTCGCTGGAGATACCCACTCCCGGGGCTATTACTCCCCCCAGATACTCCCCCCTTTCAGAAATCGCGCAAAACGTTGTCGCTGTTCCAAAATCCACTATTATGGCCGGCCCCCCGTATTGCTCGTAAGCAGCTACCGCATTCACCACCCGGTCTGCGCCCACTTCCTTCGGGTTTTCATAACGGATGATCATCCCGGTCCTCGTCCCCGGGCCAACAATCATTGGAATTACCTTAAAATATTTGGCGCACATCCCCTCAAAGGCGGTTATGACAGGAGGGACTACGCAAGATATGGCAATGCCATCAACGTCTCCGGTCCTCAAGCCGGCCGATCCCAGCAACTCTCTCAGCAGCATCGCGTATTCATCGGCGGTCTTTTGCCTGTCGGTTGATATTCTCCAGTCAGTAACGAGTCTCTTGCCGTCATATACACCCATCACTGTATTGGTATTGCCGATATCAATGACAAGAAGCACCTCTGACCCCCCAGTTCTCAAAGCGCCTGGTGTCATGAATCACGCTAGTCTCCCGGAAAATGCCTGCCATAAGATGAAAAGGCCGATCCCCACAAAGAAGAGCCCGGACACAATCTGGATGTACATAACCGGAATATACCGCGAGACTACTTCTCCCAGGATCACGCCGATTATAGTGACGAGGACGAGGGCCAGAGATGCCCCCACAAAGACTGAAATTGGCGATTTATACTGTGCCGTTAGCGTCAAGACTGCAAGCTGGGTCTTGTCCCCAATTTCGGCTAGAAACAGAAGCCCAAAGGCAAGCATCATTACTTTCCAGTTCATTCACCTAGCGCAGAAGCCCCGTCCCGAGGGACCCCGGGCCCGAGCGACGTCCCTCCCAACCACTCAACAGTCTTTGCATGATCCGGGTAGACACCATAGCAATTCTACCACAAGACCGGGAGTGTGATGCAACCATTTTTGTGTCATTCATCTAACTGGTTCTTGTGCGCAGAAATGACGAATATGTGATAGAATCATATCAGGACGGCTTTAATGGCCTACCTCCTGTGGCCTTTGACGCTGGCCGCGGAGGGCACGGTCATATTATATTGAAATGAAAAACATTTGGGTGGAAAATGCCTGCTCCTGTCCTCTCATTGTCTGCCACCCGATCATTGTTAGTCACCCGAAAGGATGATTCCCGTGGCTGAATGCCAGCCTTGTGATGTCGAAGCCTGTAATGGCAGTTTGAATGATTGCCCCGTCGGCGCCTTTGATAATCCGGTCGCTACAGCGACAGTGTCGCAGCCAGCAAGTCAGGGACTCCCTCTCGCTCCCGGGGCGCCATGCGTCCACGATGCACGAGATTACACCCGCGGTCGAGATTACACCCCCGGTAACGTGAGCGAGGCCGGCCGCCTGGGTGCCCTTTCCGCCCTCACCGCAGGACACGCAATCAACGATATGTACGTTGCCTTTGTAGCCCCTCTCCTGCCCTTCCTCGTGACAAGGCTCAACATAAGCCTTGCTGTTGCCGGAGCGGTCGCTTCCATTCTAAGTGTAACCTCCTCCCTCATACAGCCGGTGCTCGGGTATTTCGCCGATAGGTCCCAAAACCCCGTGCTGGTGATGGTCGGGCCCATTATCACTTCGGCCGCCATGTGTACTGTAGCGCTGGCTCCTAACCTCCCGGCGGTAGTAGCCTTGATGATAATGGCCGGGATAGGTACGGCATGTTTTCACCCCCCCGCCGCGGCACTGGTCGACCGGATATCTGCTGGCGACCGGATGCTGCCCATGTCGATATTCATAACTGCAGGCGAAGTAGGGTATGCCATCGGCCCCGTATTCATACTTCTCGTGATCGGCATGATGGGGCTCCAGGGTACCCCGCTTGCGGTGATTCCCGGGGTGCTGGTAAGCATGGCCCTCTACCACATGGTGATTAGGGGCAGGAATCGAAATCCCATGACGGCCGGCAGCGGTAAGGCGGCGGCTCGTGGACTCCCAATCCGGAGCTTTCTGAGCTCGTCCCTGTTCTGCCTATGGTCGATAGCAGCGCTGCGGACGGGTGTGATGGTCAGCTTCATTACCTTCCTCCCCACCCTCTTGCAACAGAAGGGATTCTCTCTGATGCTGGGCGGGACCGCTGCCTCCATCTTCTGTCTCTCCGGCAGCGTCGGAATACTACTCGGCGGAGTGCTTGCCGACAGGTTCGAGAAACGAGTCGTGATGGCGATATCGCTACTCCTCCCCGTCGCGTTTCTTTATGCATTTCTGCATACCACTGGCATCCTTTCCTTCGCCTGCCTGGTTGCCGGGGGTATGTCCCTGTATGCTTCAACCTCCCTGACGACCGGGATGGCGCAAAAATTGGTCCCAGGTGGCGTGAGCACGGTATCTGGCTTGATGATGGGCCTTGCATGGGGAACGGGAGCGCTCTTGCTCAGCCCGGTGGGGGCGGCAGCCGACGCCATGGGGCTTGAGGCAGCTCTTTCATTGATTCTATTGGTGCTCATACTGGCTACGGCCCTGGTAAAGGGCGTCCCCAGGGGGCTGTCCGGGGCTGCCGGGTCACGGGGAGTCTCTTAACGGGTACAAGAATCGCATGTGTGGAAGTTACAGGCGCCATGACATACTATACGAGACGGATTTGAACGGAGGTGAAACCATCGTGGCAGTCTGGAAATGCAGCAGTTGCGGGTATGAGAAGGACAGCAGGTGTAAACCCCAGAAATGTCCGCAATGCCAGGCGAAGGGGACATTCCAGAAGAAGCAATAGTGGAAAGCATAGAGAGGTGAAGGCACGAGGGGGATATCCCCCTCGATTCATCTATAGAGCCTGCAGGATCGCGCACTTGAGATAGCGTGTCTCCGGGACGCCCAGGAGCACAGGGTGATCCTTGGCCTGGGTTCTCGTCTCGATGACCCTCAACTGCCTCCCGGCATCGGCGGCCGCTTCCCAGATGATTGTCATGAAAAGCTCCTCAGTTATGTGGTAGGAGCAGGAGCAACTCACCAATATCCCGTTCTCCCGGAGGAGCTTGATAGCCCTCAGGTTGATCTCCTTGTAACCCCGGAAGGCACCTTCGACAGCGCGTTTGTTTCTCGCAAAGGCAGGTGGATCGAGAATGACCATGTCGAAACATTCGCCCGCTGCCTCGAGCCTGCGCAACTCGTCAAAGGCATTGGCCACCCGGAAGATGCACCTATCACCGAACCCATTTAATGCCGCATTCTGCCGGGCTAGTTCTACTGCGGTTTCCGAGATATCGAGCCCCAGGACCTCCTTGGCGCCATACGCCGCTGCGTGAATGGCGAATCCTCCTGTATACGAAAAGGCATCGAGGACCCGGGCACCGGGGCACCATGACGCAATAGCCGCATGGTTTTCTCTCTGGTCGAGGAAACTACCCGTCTTCTGGCCCATGTTCACATCAACCAGGAACTTGAGCCCGTTCTCTATAATCTCGAACCGGGTCTCACAACCTTCCCCCGGGCCCTCCTGTCTAGTGGATCCTCCCAACTCCCCC
>DUSO01000181.1 GCA_012842565.1 Bacillota bacterium | reverse complement strand
GTTAGTAATGGCGGGGCTTACTCCCTGCCCTTCGAAGAAATCAGCAAGCCCGGCGAGGATGGCCTCTGCGATGTCCTGGCGGTAAGAGGGGGTCAGTAATAGCTTTTTTTCTTCCGGGTTAGAGATGAATCCCACTTCCGCTATCACCGTCGGCACCTTGGAATTCCGCAGGATGTAAAAGTCGCCCTTGACTATTCCGCCTGCTCCTCTGGGCTGCAGCTCGGATAGTCTCCTCTGAATGCACGACGCGAGCCTCCTACTGTCTTGCGATGCCTGGTTGTAGAAAGTCACGGGGCCCCTTGCAGAAGCATGGGGGCTTTTATTTACATGTATGCACACCATAGCATCCGCATTGATGCGATTTGCGATATGAACCCTCGCTGCCAGGTCCTGGCGATGACGAGTGCTCTCATGAGGGTATAGTTCGTCAAGCGACCAGTCTCCGTGACGTGTCTGGATTGGAATGCCCTTGGCCTTGCCCAACAGGCCAAAGAGCCGCCTTGCTATGTCCAGGACGATCTCCTTTTCCGTCGTCCCCTCTCTGTCATGGGCTCCTGGATCAATCCCACCATGACCAGGATCAACCACGATGACCTTCCCGATAAGGACCCGGGTGTTGGGAGCCAGCACGTGGATGGCCGTCTGGGTCAGGAGGGCGACCAGCATTGCTATGAAAGCGAGGGCCACGAGGGCGGCCCTGTCCAGGCGCCTGATGAGATGGACCGCATATAATGGTAATGCCAGTAACTTGGCTGGATTCTTGTGCCGGATGAAGACCAGGATCATGGGCCTTTGCCGGTGATGCCTGCATCCTGGCATGGTTTTCCCTCCCGCATGTAAGTTTATGACGTTGGAGTTGAGCTGAGAATCAAAAACTCTATGGCCCCGGGCGAATGACGTTCCGGGGGGTATTACGCTCTGGGGGGGTATTGATGGACCTTTTGATTACAGGGCCGGTTTTTGACGCCACGGGATATGCGGAGATACTCCGGAATATCGCCCTGGGGCTGGACCAGTCCGGCGTGAATATCAGGCTGGAGCCCAGGAATCTCGGCCAGGCCATGGCGCCGTTGCCGGCGGCCACAGAGGAAGCCTTGCGGCGAATGGCTGGCGGGATGGCCAGCGGCGGGGCCTCAAAGCCCGGAGTCGCGTTGCACATATTCCTTGCCGGATTCTTTATGCCGGTTGCGGGCATGTTTAACATAGGCCTTACCATGCTGGAGGTCGACCGGGTGCCAGCGGATTGGGTGGCGCGATGTAACATGATGGACGAGATCTGGGTGCCGTCTTCATTTAACCTTGAGACATTCTCAGCGAGTGGCGTCAAAAGGGAGATAATCAGGGTCATGCAGCTGGGGGTCGACGTAAAGAAGTTTAGCCCCGCAGGAGCACCCCTTGAAGTGCCCGGCCTGCGAGGCTTTGTGTTTTTGTCCGTCTTTGAGTGGATCTTGAGGAAGGGCTACGACCTGTTGTTGCCGGCCTTCCTCGCGGAATTCGGGCCGGAGGAGGACGTATCACTCCTCCTGAAGGTGCACGATAACTCAGGTTATGACCCTGCCGGCGCGAGCATCCGCGCTTATGTGGATGAGGTATGTCGTTCGATGGGGAGACCTACAGGCCAGATAGTGGTGATATCGCACGTCCTGCCATCCGACCTGATGCCCGCACTATACCGGCGGGCCAACTGCTTTGTTTTGCCAACCAGGGGGGAGGGCTGGAACATGCCGGCCATCGAGGCCATGGCATCGGGGCTCCCGGTGATCTCGACGGCCTGGTCCGGCCAGATGGACTTTTTGCAGGAGGCCGGGGCCTACCTGATCGAGGTAGAGGCCTTGGAGGCCGTGCCTATGCAGGGCATCGCCAATGACAAGGTTTATGCGGGGGCCAGGTGGGCCAGGCCAAGCGTATCACACCTGAGGAGACTCATGCGCCACGTGTATGAGAGAAGAGAGGAGGCGGCTCAGGTCGGCCTCAAAGCTCGCGAGGTCATAAGGAGGCGCTATTCGTGGGATGCGGCGATTGCCGGGATGAGAGCACGCCTTGCAGAGCTGTCTTGATGGTGGTGCCCACGCTCGGCAAGAGGTGCGGGATATCCGACTATTCTCGTTCACTTGCACGCGAACTCAGGCGCCTGGGGCTCGATGTGAGGCTTGTGACATTTGACCCGCTGCATTTCCGCGGCTCTTTTGGGCCCGGCAAAGGTTCGTGGAACTCCGGACGGGGTTCGAGCTCCATCGGCGGCGGGACCGTCGTCCATTTCCAGTATCAGTACGTGCTCTATAACCTAGACGAGCTTCGCCGGACGATTGAACATTCCAGACGGGCGGGAATGCCCTCTGTCGTGACCGTACACGAGTTTGGCCAGGCCTACCAGGAGTATAACCGCTTCTTGCTGAGAGAATTTGACGGCATAATCGTCCATTCGGCTCTGATGAGACACCTTGTATGTGGAAGTTACCCTGGCGGGCCGGGTGGCAGCGGGACACAGCAGGGCTCAGCCCCCAGGATTGAAGTAGTGCCAATGGGTTGCGAGGTCATGCCGGGGCTTGATCGCAAGGCCGCCAGGGCCCGCCTTGGGATCTCGCCAGGGGAGCCCGCGCTCGGCTTCTTTGGGTTTATGTTGCCCCACAAGGGCATTTCGAATCTCATCAGGGCGTCCGTGATCTTAAAGGAGAAATACCCGAGCCTCAGGTGCTTCATCTTTGCTCCTGATGCTCCTTATGTAAGCTCCAGGCGCTACGGGACCTGGATCGAGAGCGAGGTGGAGAAGCTCAAAGTAGGTTCATACCTGCGCCTTTTCCGGGATTACCTGCCGGAGACCGTGGTCATCGACAACCTCTCGGCCATGGATGTCGTGGTCCTGCCATATGAAGACCGGGGCATGACCGGGGTATCTTCGGCCGCGCGAACAGTTTTGGCAGTAGGATGTCCTACGGTGGTAACAGATACGGCATTCTTCCACGACCTCTCCTCCGAGGTGGTAAAGGTGAAGACAGGCTCACCGGAAGGTATCGCGGCCGCGGTTTCCAGGATCTTTGACGATAAGGGCCTGCAGCAGGACCTCAGGACTAAGATGGCGGATTTCGTGGCCAGGAATAGCTGGGCACGTTCAGCTGAAAGGCATGTATGGTTTTACAGTGAGGTTATTCATAGTCTAAAGGAGTGGCGGTCCGGGGAGTGAGGTTTCGTAATGAAAGGGATTCAGGTCATCATGATTTGCCCTTCCTGGGGAAGGAAATGCGGCATAGCCGAGTATTCGAAGGCGCTGGTAGATGAACTCACGGCTATGGGGGCGAATGTAAGCGTCTTGCCGGGGAACATCTGGGAGACATCTTTATCCCCGGGTGTCGCCCGGGGCGCGGTGACCCATTTTCAATTCGAATATGCCCTTTATAACCCGTGGACACTGTCACCCGTGGTCAGGAAGCTTGCGGCTGTGGGGGCAAGGTTTGTATTCACTG
This sequence comes from Bacillota bacterium, assembly GCA_012842565.1. Lineage (GTDB taxonomy): Bacteria > Bacillota > SHA-98 > Ch115 > Ch115 > DUSO01. The sequence continues at coordinate 2,218 of DUSO01000181.1, read as the reverse complement.
TACATGACTTCCACCCTGCTCCTTCTGAGCACAACATGCTCCTTCGCGGCATGCCCTGCTATATGATAGTCCACAGTGAAAAGACCCGGGAGGCCTTACTTTCACTTGGCATCCCCCTAAGCCGCATCTCTGTCATCCCGATGGGAGCGAGAGATTATGATCCCGGCGACCGACGCGCAACCCGCGTGAAATTGGGTCTACAGGAGCATGACAAGGTCGTCGGCTTCTTTGGCTTTGCCCTCGCGCAGAAGGGCATTGTCCAGCTGGCCGAGGCAACGAAGCTACTGCAGGGCTCCTACCCTGGGCTTAAACTCTTTCTCTTTTCAACTTCGCCCTTTTTCGATGAATTTGCAGGGGTTTATCTGCGCTCGGCCCTCGCAGAGCGCAGGCTGCTGGCAAACGTGGTCATTGTAGATGAGTACCTGCCTGTAGACCAAGTAGTAAAGTATCTCCATGCCATGGACGTAATTGCCCTCCCGTACGGGGATTCTGGATTCATAGGGACGTCGGCGGCAGCACGCGTGGCCATGGCTGCCCGGCGGCCCATCATCACTACGGATATACCATATTTCTCCGATCTCAAAGATGAGGTTTTCAAGATCGCCTCCCAGGACCCGGCCGAGATCGCGAGGGCCGTAGAGAGAGTGATGCAGGACTCCGAACTCGTCCAGCGTCTTATAGCAGCTTGTGAGAGATATCTCAGGGTTAACTCGTGGCATGCTGTGGCCGTAAAGCATATGGATCTTTACAGGCGGATCTCTTGCTCAGTACCGCGTTCTAGCGAAAGTAATTCTTACCAGAATGTCCCAGCAAACGGGCGCGATATAGCTCCTGGAGTGCCGGAGTGGGCGTGGCAGCGGGTGATTGAGAGGTTTGGGAAGGCAGGGGTAAAGAAATGAAAAGACCTCGAGTTAGCGTCATGTATATCGTAAAAGACGAGGAGGAGTACTTTCCCTTCTCCTTGAGATCGATATACGACATAGCAGATGAAATAATCGTCGTGGACGTGGGGTCGAAGGATAGGACTCCCGAAATCGCCAGGAGTTTTGCCAAGGTAAAGCTCCTCACCTCTGATAGCCCCGATTTTTCGGTAAACCGTAACCTCGCCCTCAAGGAGGCCGCCGGCGAGTGGCTCATCCCGATGGACGCGGACTTTGTCTACTACAACGATGTAAACGAGGTTGTGCCGAGGCTTATTCAGGATTACACGGTTGACGTCTATATCTCCTGGTTTTATCACCTGATGAGAGACTATTTTCATGTTCAGAATACAGCGGACAAAGACCCCCTGTATTGCTGGAAGTTCCTGGTCCGTAACGTCCCCGGGCTCCGCTGGGTCAACCCGGTACACGAGCAGCTGGTAGGTTACGGGCCGAAGATTGTGGATTCCAACCTGTTTTGTGTTCATTATGGTTACGCGAAGCCGCAGCGGGAAGTCTTCAAGAGATGGGTGAGGTATGCCGAGCTCGAGGGCAGGCCGGGGGCTTACGACGGCGTCAACCCCGACACGATCCTCGATGACCGTCCTGTGCGCCCGTTTATGCGCGAGCACCCAGAGGTCATACGCGATTACATAGCTGCCAAGACGGGGCGACGGGGCACTGCCGGGAGTGACTAGCGCCGGGCACTCGTTCACCGGCAAGGGGAGACATGAAATAGGTGTGGGGCACCTTGCGAGACGAGAGGAGAATGTAGAAGATGAGCGGGCACGTGACGCTGGCCCCATGGATAGTATGGGACGGGGATATAGCCTCGCACCATAGCTATGCGGTAGTCAACTGTGAGATAACCCAGGCCCTCATCTCTCAGGGGATCGGCGTTGAAATACTCGGGGGGGCCGGCTACGGCCGGTCCCCCGGCGGCGCGCCCCGGCCCCTGGCCTATGTCCGCCACAGGTGGCCGCCGGACTTTTCCCGACCCGACCTCGCCAGTTTTGAAGGGGTGAGGTTTGTAGTGATCCAGCCCTGGGAGTACGGGTATTTGCCTCTCAGCTGGATTCAGCCGCTTCGCGACCAGGTGGATGAGGTATGGGCATACTCAGAGTTTGTGAGGCAGGTGTATACCCAGAGCGGGATAGATGGTCAGCGGGTGCATGTAATAGGCTGCGGGATCAACCCGGCCAGGTTCCGGCCCGGCCTTAAGCCAGCCAACCTGCCCACGCAAAAGGGCTTTAGGTTCCTATTTGTAGGCGGCGCGGCAACGTCGCGCAAGGGCCTGG